>CAZAGU010000007.1:0-41184 GCA_964484805.1 uncultured bacterium | reverse complement strand
AGTTCTCAGGATGCAGTTTTCAACAAGTACTACCGAATGGAAACTGGATGGCAAAATTTCACATGGGGCAGGCTGATGTTCAGATTGGGCATAGGTCAGGCACCGTCGTCTATTCCTGAACCTGTGGATCCAGTGCCAACCGAATTCTCGGTTGGGAACAGCTATCCGAATCCGTTCAATAGCTCGACAGTGATCCCAATTCATCTGCCATTCAGATCTGAAGTGACTCTGAATATTTTCGGTTTAGATAGCAGACTACATCGTTCACAATCTTTCGGGGATTATCAACCCGGAAGCTATCTTTTGCCTGTGGAAGCCAATAGGCTTTCTGCAGGACTTTACTTTATACAGATAAATGCTGGAAACAGAAAAGTAACTCTTAAGTCCGTTATTGTTAAATAATTAGTGAGATGGAAATGAACCATGACACCAGAAAAATGGCACGATCAATATTGACGGTTGTCCATTCGATACTTCAATTGTTACTGATTGCCTATGTGCTCATTGCCGTAGGGAGTCAGCCTGAGTTGGTTGAGGAAGCCCCAAATTGGGCAATCATCCAGTGCCTTGTCGTATTATGCGTGATGATAGGATCGTTCGCTTCCTATCATTCACTGCTACAAATATTTTCAAAACGAAATATTTCAACCGGGCATTGATTGATAGGAAATTAATTACAATTTTACTTGCCTTTTTAATTGTTGAAGTTTATATTGTGTCTTTGCAGGTAAAACTGTTTATAGCCCCGCAAGGGGGCTGCCGGGGTGGTGAAATAGGTAGACGCAGCGGACTCAAAATCCGCCGGGGTTCGCCCCATGCCGGTTCGATTCCGGCCCTCGGCACTTGCCGCCTGATTTTTGGGCGGCATTTTTTCTTTTGAGCTAAAAAAAACTATCGGAGTTTAGAATGGACTATCGTTTGGCGGGAGTTGATATTTCCAAAGGCGAGCGGTTGGTTGGAAAGATAAAAGCGATGATGGGAAGTGCTGGCGCGGGCATTGGTCACTTTGGCGGATCAATTCCGCTTAACACAGCAAATATGTCTAAACCATTGCTGGTATCGTCGATTGATGGTGTTGGCACCAAGATGAAGATCGCTCAAAAAATGCAAAACTTTGGCACAGTTGGCATGGATTTGGTTCACCATTGCATCAATGACATCGCATGTTGTGGCGCTGAGCCTATCACTTTTCTCGATTACATCGCAATGGCAGTGATGGATGTGGATGTGGCGGCTGAAGTCATCGGCGGCATTGTTGAAGCATGTGGAAATTGGAACGTAGCTCTGGTTGGTGGTGAAAACGCCGAGATGCCCGGGGTCTATGTTGAAGGTGAGCTTGATCTGGTTGGGTGCATTACTGGTCTTGTCGATCAGAAATCATTCATTGATGGCTCAACGATTGCCGATGGCGATGTTTTAATTGGTTTTGCTTCCTTGGGTTTGCATACTAATGGCTACAGCCTTGCTCGTGAAATCGTTAAAACTTGTACCCCTGGGTATTATCACACTCCCGATGGATGGAGTGAAAACCTCGGCAATATATTACTAGCTAATCATAAATGCTACCTCAAAGAAATACAAGAGCTTAAAAATAATTATGCCATCAAAGGACTTGCGCACATCACCGGCGGTGGATTGGAAGGAAATACTTCCAGAATTGTTCCAAAAGGTCTAAAAGCTAACTTTGATTGGAATAGCTGGCAAACGCTTGATATATTCTCCTACTTACAGGAAATGGGCAAAATTGCCGATGAGGACATGAGGTCTTCTTTTAATCTTGGCATTGGTCTTGTCGCAATCACCAATGCAGTTCAAGCTCAGGAGATTGTAAATAATTTCCCGGTTGATTTAGTTCCTCCGCAAATTATTGGCAAAATTATTTCAGAACAATGATGATTTCATCAGTTGATGTTTGTCATTTCTGAGTGCATATTAGCATTATAGGGATAACAAGAGGTGGAGATGAAATTTCTCATAGCTATAGTTTTAGCGTATTCCGCCGGCGGATTCCCGACAAGTGTTTTGCTCTCAAAGATGTTCTTCAAGAAAGATGTCAGGGATTTCGGTAGCATGAACCCCGGTGCAATGAATGTATGGCGAGTATTTGGTCTGCGGATGGCTTTAGTAGTGCTTGCTGTTGATTTTTTTAAAGGCTATTTTGCCGCAGCGTTTATTCCGTCTTTGATTGGCCTGACGGAAAGTGCTCAGATTGCGTTGATACTCGGTATGTTCGCTGTTTTTGGCCATATTTGGTCACCCTTCACCAAATTTACTGGTGGAAAAGGGATTGGCGCGGCTTTTGGTGTCGCAACCGCGCTCTATCCCATGGCAGCGTTAGTTTCGTTTGGTTTATGGCTGATAGTTGGATTTTTTTCCAATACAGCTTCAATTGCATCACTTGTGGGTGTTACAATATTTCCGGTGCTGATGTTCTGGTTGTACAGCATCTCAAATGTTGAGATTGCTATTGGGATCGGTTTGATTGTGCTGATGTTTTACACGCATCGGGCAAACATCCAACGACTTCGAGATGGGCAAGAGTTAAAAATTGGTGAAAATAGATGAAAGTTGCTGTACTAGGTGCAGGGAGTTGGGGAACGACCCTTGCCTTGCTGTTAACTCGCAATGTACGGGCGGTTCATATATGGGAATTTCGTTCTGATGCCGTTCGACGGATGCAGAAGGATCGTGAGAATAAGGAATTCCTACCCGGAAAGTCTTTTCCCAACAATTTAAATATCACGGATGACATTGAAGAAGCTGTTCACGATGCACATATTTGCCTGTCAGTTATTCCATCTCATGCGGTCAGGCCGACTGCCGAGAAATTAAAACATGGGCTTCCAAAAGATTGTTATCTTGTCTCCGCAACAAAGGGCATTGAACAACATTCCCTGATGCGCGTTTCTCAAATTTATCAGGATGTCTGGAAAGATGAGTTCAATCTTGATAATTTTGCCTGCCTTTCTGGCCCAAGTCATGCTGAAGAAGTTTCAATCGGGTTGCCCACGACGGTAGTTGCGGCTTCAACGAACATTAAAACTGCTAAGCGAATTCAGAAATTGATCTCAACGGAACGATTCCGAGTATATGCAACTGATGATCTTATCGGTGTTGAGCTGGGTGGATCGCTGAAAAATGTGATCGCAATCGCTGCAGGAATTTCAGCCGGTTTGAACTTTGGCGATAATACTCTTGGTGCTTTACTCACGCGTGGTTTGGCTGAAATGAGCCGTCTTGCGCAAAAACTTGGTGCCAGACCAGCAACCTTGGCAGGCCTCTCAGGGATGGGCGACCTCGTTACCACTTGTTGCAGTCGTCACAGTCGCAACAGATTCGTCGGCGAGCAACTGGGAAAAGGCAAAAAACTTGCCGACATTCTAGCTGAGATGCGCATGGTCGCTGAGGGCGTGAACACAACAGCATCTGCACAAGAACTTTCAAAGCGTGAAAGTATTGAAATGCCAATTACGAATCAAGCTTACCGTGTCCTATTTGAGGATGCGGATCCGTTATTGGCAACCACTGAGTTAATGCTCCGTTCATTAAAAGTTGAAGACTAAGAGAAAGAAATTTCCATGAGGACATACATAGAAAAAGCCAGCGAACACGTTGGCTCAGAAGTGGAAATTGCCGGTTGGTTGTACAACAAGCGATCTTCCGGCAAGTTACAATTCCTCATCGTTCGCGATGGCACCGGTTTGATGCAACTTGTAGTATTCAAAAAGAATGTTAGCGAAGAGACTTGGAACATCGCCAGTGAGCTGACTCAAGAATCAAGCTTCATTGCGACTGGCGAAATCAATGCCGAAGCCCGGTCTGTTGGTGGACACGAGATGCAGGTTAAAGAATTGACGTTGGTTGGCAAGGCAGAGGAATATCCTATAACTCCAAAAGAGCATGGTGTGGAATTCCTGATGGATCACCGTCACCTATGGCTTCGATCTGCCAAACAGCACGCCATTCTGCGCATCCGCCATGAAGTCATTCGCTCAATCCATGATTATCTCGATGACCATGGGTTTATTCAGGTAGATCCGCCAATATTCACGCCCAATGCCTGCGAAGGTACTTCGACATTGTTTGAAACTGAGTACTTTGGCTCAAAGGCATATCTGACTCAATCTGGTCAGCTTTACGAAGAAGCCGCCGCTATGGCACTGGGAAAAGTTTACAGCTTTGGCCCCACATTCCGGGCGGAGAAATCCAAAACCCGCCGCCACTTGACGGAATTCTGGATGCTTGAGCCTGAAGTGGCATTCATGGATTTGGACGGTGATATGGATTTAATTGAAGATATACTGGTCTATGTGGTCGGGCGAGTTTTAGACAAACGCCAGGCTGAGCTTGCCACACTCGAGCGAGACTTAACCAAACTATCGAATGTAAAAAAGCCATTTCCGCGGATAACATACGACGAAGCTGCGAAAATCCTGATTGAAAAGGGCACTGGTTTTGAGTATGGCACAGATTTAGGTGGCACTGATGAGACCGTGGTCGCCGAACAATTTGACCAACCGGTGATGATTCATAGCTGGCCAGCAGAAATTAAAGCGTTCTACATGAAGCGCGATCCGCAAGACGACAGCAAAGCGTTGGGCGTTGACGTTATCGCCCCTGAAGGCCACGGTGAAATAGTAGGTGGCTCGCAGCGTGAAGATAATCTGGATGTGCTCATCGAGCGACTGAAAGAGCATGATCTGCCTCGTGAACATTTTGAATGGTATCTCGACCTTCGCCGTTATGGAACTGTTCCTCATTCCGGCTTCGGGCTTGGTTTGGAGCGAACTGTTGGCTGGATTTGCGGCACGCATCACGTTCGGGAGACAATCCCGTTCCCACGCATGATGTACAGGCTTGCCCCCTGATCGGAGAAGCCAGATTTGCCATCGGATTAAAGCAAAAACCCCTGAACCTTTTTGATTCAGGGGTTTTTGCTCTGCTGATAATGACACAGTATCTGCAAATTTCAAGCACAATAATTGGAGCTTACATGAAAAACCGCAATTGTTGTTTGTCAGATTGCACGACGGGTGTAACTTTTATGATGTAGCAATTAGTAAACTCGGATCAACATTGAGCCTTTGGCGCCAAAAATCTGTCCTCAGTTGGATATCCTACGATTTCGCGAACTCAGCGTACGCTACGATTGTTCTCGCTGTGATATTTAATCAATATTTTGCGGGTGTCATTGCGGCGGGCACTGAAGGCGTGGCGATCAGCCTGCCATTTGTTGGGTCAATTGTTGTTGGCGTGGTTCCCTTTCCGGGCGCGGCGTTGTGGACATTTCTGGTGGCGTTATCCACAGCGGTTGTGGCGCTTACTTCACCTCTGATGGGCGCGATGGCGGATCAATCGTCACGCCGGAAGACATTTCTGATCGTGTATTGCCTGGTCGGTGTTGTCTGCACCATCGCGTTAGCATCCGTAGGCAAGGGGCAGCTATGGCAAGGGACTGTGTTGTTTTTGTTGGCGAACCTTGGCTTTGCCGGAGGAAACGTATTTTACAATTCATTCCTGATCGACATCAGCCCAACAGACAAACTTGGGCGAGTTTCCGGCGTTGCTTGGGGTATCGGGTATCTTGGAGGTGGGTTGTGCTTGATGCTTTGCCTGATGCTACTAACCAAACCTGACCTGTTTGGATTGCCAGTGGGATTGTTCAAGGTGAATCATTGCATGATACTTGCAGGTATCTGGTGGCTGATCTTCGCTTTGCCGGCGTTCTTCTGGCTCAAGGATAAGCCTGATCTTCGTAAAGAGAAGTCCATGAAACTGGTCATCACCAATGGATGGGGGCAGGTATATCGGACATTTAAAAATATCAGGCAGTATAAAAATCTGATAAAGTTCCTCGTTGCCTATCTGATTTTTAATGACGGTATCGAAACCGTAATTATCATGGCATCAATCTTTGGCGCACAGGTGGTAGGATTGGCTGCCGATGAATTGATTGTCTTTTTCATTCTCATTCAAATCACTGGCTTGATAGGATCGTTCTTCTTCGGCTGGCTGGCTGATGTGATCGGGAAAAAAGTGGCATTGCTAATCTCTATCGCCGTCTGGTTGGTTGTTGTTGGCTGGGCTTCGCAGATCGGTTTTCTCTTTGGTGCCAAGATTGACTATTATCTGATGGGCGTGATGGCTGGGATAGTGATGGGCGGCAGTCAAACCGTAGCGAGGTCGTTGCAGGCGATGTTCACGCCGCCAGACAAAGCCGCAGAGTTCTTTGGCTTTTACGCTGTCAGTGGTCGAGTTGCCAGTATATTTGGACCCCTAATTTACGGGACTGCAATAATAATCATGGGCGATATTAAAAGTGGAATTTTATCTTTAGGGATATTCTTTCTCGTCGGTGGTATCATTTTGATGTTTGTGAATGAAAAAGACACCACTGCAACAATAATCTGACGTAAGTGTGTATCTTCCTGTTGACTTTACTTCAATTTGGAGTTAAATTTCAGTGTCAAATAAAGAGTGGAAAATGAATACAGATCCTGAAGATATCAAGATTCGCGTGCTTATCATTGATGATGAACCGCGAATTGGCGAATTTCTGACAGAGTTTCTCTCCGAAAAAGATTACGAAGTCTTTTTTGCCGACAATGGCTTTGACGGTTTGCTGATTCTGAAAAAAGCACGTCCGCACATCGTCTTGCTTGACATCAAAATGAGCGGGATGAATGGGCTTGAGGTTTTACAACGGATCAAGGAGATTGATCCAGCCGCTGGTGTTATCATGGTGACTGCCCTTCAAGAGGAAGAGACTGGCAAGCAGGCTTTACGACTTGGCGCGGTTGATTTCATCTCCAAACCAATTGATTTTGAATATCTTGAGACCAGCTTGCTCGTAAAAGTATCTGCAATGATAGATTAACCGGAGAAACTGATGCATTTCGGAGTATGGGAAATAATTCTGATTTTGGCTCTTGTTCTGATTCTTTTTGGTGCTCGCCGAATTCCAGAACTTATGAAAGGACTTGGCACAGGTGTGCGTGAATTCAAAACGGGTCTTAAGGGCGATGAGGACAAGAACGTCAAAAAAGAGGAGAAAGACGATAAAAGCAAAGATTAGAGTCATTTAACGGACTTATCGACATTACGCTCCTCTGGAAAATATCGTTTCGTCACATCCAACATCGGCGCATAGAAATTCTCGCTTGCCGCGACGATGTCACCTGTTGTCAGAAAATCAGCCCCTCCTTGAAAATTCCCAACTTTTCCGCCAGCTTCACGAATTATCAACGATCCTGCCGCAATATCCCATGGTGCCAGGTCAAGTTCCCAAAAACCATCATAGATTCCTGCCGCCACAAAACACAGATCAACTGCCGCTGCGCCGGGGCGACGCACATCAGCGCTTGACAGTAAAAACTCCGCGAGTATCTTTGTGTAAGGATCAATGAGATGCCGAGTGCGGAATGGGAATCCCGTTCCGATTAATCCTTCATTGAACTTTCGGCTAGCATTTACTGTAATTTTTTCGCCATTCCTATATGCCCCGTGACTTTTTTCGGCATGGAACATATCATCCAGAACCGGTATAAATACAGCACCGGCTACAATTTCACCCCAATTGCCGAGGTTTGCTGACCGTTTCTCCAGACCAACAGAAATCGCCCACAAAGGGAACCCTCTCAGGAAGTTTGTTGTCCCATCCAACGGATCAATAATCCACCTGTATGGACATATCTCGGATGAAACCTTGGGTGGGACGTGCCCACGCTCTTCAGTGAGTATGTCGTGCTCTGGAACTATTTCTCTAAGGTACTTGATAATTCGATCCTCAGATGCCCGATCAGCCTCACTCACCCAATCGCCAACCTGCTTTGTTGTGATGCTTTTCGCATCAACATTGCCAAAATACTTCATCAATATCTCACCACCCAAACGAGCAGCTTGAACGGCTATTTTAGAAAAATTTTGATCAGTCATTTTTAGTTCCCTTGAGATTTCTGCCAGTTCGGAATTTGCGCATCAGTATTCCCAGGAGCATGAGAGCAAGGATTGCAGATGCTGAAATCCTCCAAAGATTGAACGAATAGGTTTCGAGCTCTATGACTTTACTGTCGTTTAAAATATTGCTTCCCGGTACTTCCCAAGTGTAGTAGCCATCTTCAGCCTTCTTCCCGTTCGTGGTGATCGTCTGACCATCAATATTCACGCTGAATGTAAAATTATCATCTTTGAGGTCTTTTGAAATCTGATACTCTTTCTCGATTGCCACTGATAAATCTCTAATCAAGACCGCATTGTCAATACCGCAGAGATCAACAAGACGACCGAGAAACATTGGTTTTACTTCGCCCCACCATTCTAAATCAACCACCTTCGGGTCGGGTATATCTAAATCATTCAGGAAAAGTCGAAGATCATCGCTCCAACCTGCTAGAGCAATCGAAAACACTGCATCGCTGGTATCTGGAATAAAAGCACCTGACATTTTCAGCGCCACCCACACCTTAAACAGACGATTCTTGTAACGATCTATATTCCATTGAATGGAAGCCGCGGCAAACTTTTCTTCCAGCTCCTCAATGTCCTCTGAACCGAGCCCAGACTGCTCAGGATTGTCTTCCAGCACACGACATTCTGGAGGCGCATACTTCCAGACATCTCCATATTTCAGGTCAAAATCACGCGATAATAAAAGGCACTGAAATAAATAGCGCACACCGAAGAGTCCAGTATCTTTCTTTAAGCTGAATTGAGGCAAAAAATATATAGAATCCTGCAAGCTTTTCCGCCAGTCAAAGGTGGACTCAAGCAGACTATAGCCGACAATATCAATCTCACCAGAGAGGATGTGAGTCGTTTCATCTTCCTTCTCCTCAACTGTCCGAGCAAGATGCCATCGAAGCGTATCCGGGAAAAGATCGAGCCCATCCTCAAGATCAGGGAGATCGCCACGCGCTTGATATGCAAGATTCAACCCATCATTCGGCAAAGCTGTAATGGTATAACGATGCTCAAGGCAACCCGATAGCGACATCAGGAGAATTGCAAATAGAGAAAAGGTAAGGTAAATCGTTATATAGCGTGGTCGCATGTCATCTCCGTGAAAATTACAGTTCTACTCGACGTTCAGATTTGTAGTCTTGGCAAACGATTTGATCGTATTAAAGCCTTGCTAATCTACTAACTTTCTTCTTACTTTAAGTTGGTGAAAAGCAAGGTCAGAAACAAGTATGGAGGTGAAATGCAGGTAACACTTGCAGGCTTTAATGTAGATTATGAGCTTATTGATCTACTTCAGCGAATAACGAATGAGTCCTCTCATAGAAATGCAAGTTTTCAACGCCTCGAAGAACTTCTGGAAATTCTTGCTGATGAACCCCTTACCCCTGAGACTTTATCTGCCGCTTATGCAAGAATCAGCCGAAGCCCCAAATCTATTCGTGAACTTCGACGCGATGCTCGAGGTTCACTAAGTCGAGCTCGCCGCAGTAACGAGGAGATAGTATTTGGCTTTGGACATGCTTCAGTGGCAGAACATGCTGTTGTCAATCTCGACATCACTGGCATATCTCGCTTTGCCTTAGAAGCTCTGGAAGAACACCGTCTGGCGTCCTACACTGAAAAATCACAAAGATATGTCGGGGTGGATCCTGAGTTTTTTATCCCGGATGAAATCCGCAAGATTGGACTTCACCATGAAATGGAAGAATACTGCCAGGCACAATTTCAATCCTATCAAGCGCTAACTGAGTTATTAAACAACCATTTCAAAACCAAAGCAAACAGTCAAGATCGCGAGAAGGCTCTACAGGATGCTCGCTATGTTTTGCCCTTGGCGTTTTGCGGTCAAGTCGGCATGACAATGAACACTCGCACAGCCGAGCACGTGGTCAGAGAGTCACGGCATTCGCGGTTCAAGGAAGTCCGCTTGATGGGGAAACAAATTCACGATCAGATCAAGCGCCATGTGCCTTCCCTGATGAAATACACTGAAACAAACCCTGCACGTATTTCCAGCAACCGACGGGTTGAGACAATGATGCAGTCATTTAAACCTGCTTCTGAATCCGTAGAAGATTCAAATGTTATTTTGCAGTCTGCTCCTGTCGATGCTGAGAATAATGTGGTTGCCGCAATGATTTTTCGTCATGGGAATGCCAGCTTTAGTGACGTGCTTGCGACAGTGAAATCGTGGACTCGCTCAGAGAAAGATAAATGGCTTGCTTCAGCGCATTCTTACATTGATAAACACAGTATTGTGCGGAAAGAACTTGAATTAGGGATGTTTGTTTATAGCATCACTTTAAGTGCATCCGCTTACGCACAACTCAAGCGACACCGGATGGCAACGCTCATCAAGCAGGATTATAATCCATCGCTTGGGTTTACAACTCCTCAGTGTATCGTTGAAGCTGGTGGTGAAGGCATTTTCAAGGAAGCGATGGCGCGAGCTGATGAAATGTGCAAATTAGCTGTCAAATCAGATTTACGCGAAGGAAGCCTTGCCATCCAATATATTCTCACCAATGCTCATCGTCGTCGGGTAATCTTTCAGGCGAATGCTCGTGAACTGACGCATCTATCCCGGCTTCGTCTGGATGCTTTTGCTCAATGGGACATACGGGGATTATCTCAACAGATCATTGACCTCGCCAGAGAATCATGCCCTGGGCTTATGTTGTTCGCCGCAGGGAAAGATAATTTCGACTCGGTCAGACAGAGCATTAAGGAAAAGACAGAATCATCCAATGAGGGCAGTGTTGCGTAGGCTGAATATATATTTACGATCTGCAATTTTCGCCTGTCTGCCCATGCTCATGTTTGCCTTATCTGGCTGTGCCTTTCGGTCGCATGTAGCTGTATGGGCTTCCAAGCCGCTGATTTATAATGCTATTGACGCGATAATGTCCGAGACAGACATATCAATCGCCAAGACCGCGATGGAATCGAACCTGAAGCTCCTAGAAGGAGTGATCCGCATGAACCCAGATGATAGCGATCTATTGGTTCAAGCAGCAAGGGGCTACACTGGCTACGCGATGATGTTTCTTGAAGATGAAGAACCCCAGCGAGCGACGGTTATCTACGACAGGGCATTTCAGTATGGTCTGCGAGCATTAAGCCTACACTATGAAATTTTAAATGACGAAACAATTAGTTTCAAGGATTTTTCCAACGCCGTTGATCGATTGAAAAAGAAAGATATTGATGCGGCATACTGGACTGCGACGGCGTGGGCGAGCAAAATAAATTTGAGCAAATCTTCAGCTCAGAGCATCGTCGAACTACCGCGCGCCTTGTTACTGATGGAATGGGTGGCGGAACAGGACGAAAATTATTTCTATTCCGCGCCATTGTGGTTTCTTGGCGTTTATTATTCGAGTACACCGCCCTTATTTGGCGGGAATTCCGAAACAGGCAACAAGTACTTTCAGCAAGCGCTTGACCGTGATGGTGAATTCTTTCTATATGGGAAACTGATGTACGCGAAATCGTATGCGGTTCAAACTTTTGACCGAGAGCTCTACGAAGAAACCCTGAAAGAAATAATCTCGAGTCAGACGCGCGAGCCTGCTGAGTTGCGTCTGTTGAACGCTGTGGCAAAACAAAAGGCTGAAGTGTTACTTCAACAAGTGGACGAGGTGTTTTAAGTTATGCTAAATCATGCCGAGGCTACAATGACACCGTTTAACCATAATTATTCTAAGACCTTATGGTATCTGGCTATCCTGCTGTTTGTTTTTTCCTTCACCAGCCAGGTCCATGCTAAGACGATCATCCGCTTTGCCACCGTTGCGCCGGATGGCTCATCATGGATGAAGGAAATGCGATCTCTTAACGATGATGTCAAAGCCCAGAGTGGGGGAGAGGTCGAGTTCAAATTCTACCCCAATATGGTGATGGGCGACGAGAAGGACGTTATCCGCAAGATGCGTCTTGGGCAGATTCAGGCGGCCGGTTTTACTGGCTTTGGATTGGGTGAAATTGTTCCTGAAATCAGAATCCTTGAACTCCCATATCTATTTGAAAATGATGAAGAAATTGATGTTGTCGCTGACACTGTATTCAGCTATTTCCACAGCGAATTTGCCAGGAAGGGTTTCGTATTTCTGGGCTGGGCAGATGTTGGCTGGATTTATTTCCTTTCGGCACAGCCTATTGCCGAACCTGAGAACATTGTGAAGTCAAAGATGTGGTCCTGGTTGGGTGATCCGCTTTCAGAGGAATTTTTTCAGAGCATGGGCAAGACTCCTGTGCAACTTTCGGTAACGGATGTTCTGCTGTCTCTGCAAACCGGTTTACTCGATGCAGTGTACTGTTCGCCACTTGCGGCTCTTGCTCTTCAGTGGTTCACGCAAGTTAGTTATGTTTCAGACATCCCATTCACACATTCAACCGGCGCTGTGCTTTTAGACAAAAAGACTTATGATAAGTTATCTCCGGAAAATCAGAAAATTTTAACCGAGCAGAGCAAGAGGCATCTTCGTCAACTCGTCCTACAAGCTCGTGAAGACAACCGCACATCATATCAGCTTATCCTTTCTGAGGGTGTTGTGCAGTCCCACACCTCTCCAGAACAACATCAGAAAATGAAGAAGATTGCCGAAAAAGTGCAGGTTACTCTTTCTGGTAAGTTGTTCTCTGAAGAAGTCTTAAAGCGTGTTAAGAATATCATCGAAAAACACCGTAACCAAAAGTAATATGCTGATTCAATCGAACATATCTTTGCTGTTAAATGCAATTCATCGAGTTGTCAAAATAACGGCTGGATTAACGCTTGTATATATGGTATTCCTGGCGTTCACTCAATTGATTTTACGATGGTTCTTCAATTCTGGGCTTGGTTGGGCAGATTTGCAGCTTCGTCAAATGGTGCTCTATATAGGTTTGCTGGGCGGTGTGTTGGCGGCGGCTGAAAATCGACACATTAAAATTGACCTTGTGACCCATTACCTGCAAGGAAGAGCCCGAAAAATCGCCCAGAAATTCATCCATTTGGTCGCTGCGGCTGGTTGTCTTTGTCTGACTTATTTTTCGATTGAATTTGTCATTAGCGAGTTTCAAGCTGAAACCGTTCTGAGGGGAGTTTTCTTTGGCGCAGATATTCCGCAAGGATACTCCCAATTGATAATTCCCACCGCCTTTTTTTTAATGGCATTGTTTTTCCTCGAAAGGGCTCTCAAACCCATTTCCTCAACTGTAGTGGATCGTTAAATTGGGCAGTCTGACAGCCATACTTGGGGCAATTGCCTTGGCAGGACTGCCATTGTTTCTGGTAATATCTGCTATTGCCATTTATGGCTTTCTGACTGAAAGTCTCTCCATCTCTCTTTACTTCGCCGAACTGGTGCGACTCGCTGAGACACCGACCTTAGTTGCCATTCCACTCTTTACGCTGGCAGGATATATTCTTGCCGAGAGCAATGCGGCAAATCGACTGGTGAGGATTGCCCGCGCCCTGCTTGGTTGGTTGCCCGGAGGGCTGGCTGTTGTTGCGCTGGCTGGGATGGCGTTGTTCACTGCTTTTTCTGGAGCATCCGGCGTTACTATCGTTGCCATGGGCGGCTTACTGTTTCCAGCTTTGCTGAAAGGGCGATATGAAGAGCGCTTCAGCTTAGGATTGCTGACAGTTTCGGGAAGTGTCGGGCTGTTGTTTCCACCAAGTTTACCGCTGATAATATACGGGTTGGTTGCCAATACACCTGTGGACGCGATGTTCAAAGCTGGGATCATACCGGGGATACTGATGGTGGTGTGTTTATCGCTCTATAGCATGTATAAGGGGCGGAATTTATATCCAAGAAACGAGAAAAGTGATAAAGATAAAGTTATAGATGAACCTCTGAAGCCAATTCTCAAGAAGGCAATCTGGGAAATTCCTCTGCCCATAATAATCCTTGGTGGCATATACGGCGGCTTTTTCACGGCCACAGAAGCTGCGATTGTTACGGTCGTGTATTTGATTATCGTCGAGTGCTTTATCATTCGAGACATTCATCCCACTCGCGAGTTACCGAAAGTAATTGTGAACAGCACAGTTTTGATTGGTGGAATTCTTTTGATTATGGGCTCCGCATTAGCCTTGACCAACTATCTTGTTTACATCGATGTTCATGCGGGTCTCTTGGGTTGGGTTAAGTCAGTTGCTCATTCGAAATTCCAATTCCTGCTCATGCTCAATCTGTTTTTGTTGCTGATTGGCTGCATGATGGACATTTTCTCAGCACTGGTGGTTGTGGTGCCGATTATATTGCCGGTTGCGATAAGCTATGGCATTGATCCAGTTCATCTTGGGATAATCTTTCTGACCAATCTTGAGATTGGCTACAACACACCGCCCATTGGGTTGAATCTGTTCATTGCGAGTTTCCGCTTCGAACGACCTATCATTGAACTATACCGTGCCACATTGCCATTTTTGATTATTCAGCTTATTGTTCTTCAGATAATTACATACATCCCGGCGCTTTCACTGTTCTCTGTTCAGGTTTTCGCCAAATGACCAACACCAAATTGCTTGATATTTGCCAGCGAGAAAGAATCTGGCTTTTGATTCCGGCTTACAACGTCTCGAAACACATCGAGGAATTGCTGGGGAAAACTAAGAATTTCATTCCACCAGAACAGACTATCCTGATCAATGATGGTTCAACCGATGAGACTGCCAGAATAGCGCGACAATTTCCCGTTCAGATTATCGAACATAAGATAAATTTGGGCAAAGGCGTGGCGCTAAAAACGGGGATTGACTGCATTCTCAGGGAAAATGGACAATGGATTATAACTATGGATGGTGATTTACAACACGAACCAAGCTGTCTTGCTGATTTTATCCTTGAAGCTGAGCGAAATAAAGCCGATATTGTAATTGGGGCAAGGCGACGAAATCAGGAAATGCCTTGGGATAGGCGATTTTCAAACGGATTCACCAGTCTTTTTATCTCTCTGATGACCGGGAGAAAAATCAAAGATGTCCAGTCGGGATACCGATTAATACGGGTTGAGATGCTGGCGGGGTTGGAGTTTAGATCCCGGAAGTATGATTTTGAGGCTGAACTGTTGCTCAAGTGTATCCGAAAGGGAGCCAGAATCGGGCATGTTGAAATTCCAACCAGATACAGTAGTGAATCTTCCTCGATCAACCGCAGTCGCGACACACTCAGATTCATGGCAGTTATCTTAAAATATATGATGCGAAGCGATGGATTTTAAGTGCCAAAGAAACCAGATGGTTGCTGGGCAGATTGAAGCACGTGGCATTGACAACCCACACTTGCTGAATGCCATGCGAAAGATCGAGCGACATTTGTTCGTTGCTGAGGCCGACTGGCATCAGGCTTACGACGATCATCCGATTTTTATCGGCAATGGGCAAACAATTTCTCAGCCGTATATTGTGGCAATGATGTCTGATGCCTTAGATTTGAAGGGTGGGGAAAAAGTGCTGGAAGTCGGCACAGGATCAGGCTATCAAACTGCTATATTAGCGGAGTTGGCATCTTCAGTTTACACGGTTGAGCGCATTGCCGAATTGTCTTCTTCAGCCGAGAGATTGCTGAATTCGCTATGTTATACCAATATTCATTTTAGAAATGGAGATGGTAGTCTTGGGTGGTTGGAACACGCGCCTTATGATTGTATTATCGTCACAGCGGCGTCACCATTGATCCCGCAGAGTTTACTTGATCAGCTCGGAGTAGGAGGGAAGCTAGTTATTCCCGTTGGCGGGCGGTTTACACAAACACTTCAATTGGTGACTAAAAGTACAAAAACGAAAATGAGATTTTCACAAATGGGTGGGGTCATGTTTGTGCCTTTAATTGGAAACGAAGGATGGCAGGATGAAGGCTGAGATTGTTCAATACCTGAGTGGGCTGGGGCTTGGATCTGAGACGACAACAGTGCTGATTGCCACGTTGCCGGTTTTTGAGTTGCGTGGCTCGATTCCTTGGGCGACCTTTGTTTTTGATATGCACTGGTGGTCGGCTTATTTTTGGAGCATTTTAGGAAATTTGATTCCTGTGCCATTTATCCTCTTGTTATTAGATCCGATACGCAAGTTTTTCTCCAGAAATGCGTCTGCTGATAAATTGTTTCAATGGCTCTTCACGCGAACCCGTCGCCGGAGCGCCGTCATTGAAAAATATCAAGCAGTGGGACTGATACTGTTTGTCGCAATCCCACTGCCTGTTACGGGCGCTTGGACAGGTGCAATGGCAGCATACCTGTTTGGCATAAAATTTCACAAAGCGATCATCAATATTTTCTGCGGGATATTAATCGCCGGAATCGTCGTTACCTTGGCGTGTCAAGGGCTGTTAGGATTCTGGGATTTAAGCAAGAGTTTTTAACTATCCCTATCGTAAAATGACGATCTTTTCACTCGCTAAAGCCCCTTGAGAGCTGTTATCAATGACTTGAATTAAATATGTCCCAGAAGCAACATCCCTGTTGAACGAATTCCGTGTGTCCCAGCTAATCTGATGTTGGGATACTAACGGCAGGTAGCGAATTAATCTGCCATTCAGGTCAAATATCCTAATGCCCATCGCTGTCTTCATTTTCTCATCAATGGCAATTTGTACTGTCCCATTGGCGGGATTTGGATAAGTGCTCACAAGACTGCAAACCTGCGGTGTCGATTGATCAAAATCATCGTCAACGGACTGAGTCGTACCCATCCAGTTCAGTATAGTTTGCATTACCTGCGCGCGATTGCTACTCTGAACACCACTGATCGCTTCAAATCCAAAGCCAAAGAACATTCCCTTGGCACCGTTTTCCTCTTCCCAGCGAACGACAGCCCCAGAGTCCGGTCTGTCCTGATAATAAGCGCAGACCTCACCGCCATTGGCTCCATCCAAGGCAGATTTTGCAGTCTGGTTATTTGCCCCGCGACTACCGAGCAAAAGCATGGAATGGTCACCGAGGACTTCGTCATTTTCGACACCCAAGATCATCGCCTGACGAACGTTATCAGCAATGTGGGAAGCGTGGAGGACGTTGCCAAGAAAATCGGTGTCAGCAAATTCATCGGCAATGTGTTGACCTGTGACAAACACATCCCGGCATTGAGTCAGGCTTGCCACAAGCTCAGCCTGATCTTCAGGTGGAATCGTCAAGGTATCTCGGTTGCCGGTGAAGTAAATCACGGTCTCAAAATTCGGCGACCGTTCCGCAATCAACCCTTCGGCTTGTGAATGTCAGCAATAGTATGAATAGCTAAGCTCGTCCAATGGTTCGGTGAAGTACTTCGACCGTGTAGAATCGGTGTCATTGTCAACCAGTAACACATGAGGATGCGTAAAGTCCCTCGACAGATTATTCTCAGAGTCAGTGCTGATAGCAATTTGCTCTACTTCCTGACGCGCGTAAGGGAAGTCTGGGATGATGCGCACAGAATAATTTCCACTCATCAGGTCGATTGAAGCCGGTTGTTCATCCATCTCAATGCGGTGGGACATAAAAATAGTGTCTGGGTTGACATCCAGATTGTAGAAGAAATAGTTACATCCAACACCCTCATCGCTCTCATTCGTGGCGGCTAAAACAACCTCTACGGCGGGAAGTATCTCGATGGCAAAGCGCAAGGTATCGTTATTATGGTCTGCGTCATCAGGATGATCCACGAAGGCAGTGATCTCAAACTGCCCGGCCTCTTCAGGTAGCCAGACATCTTCAAATGTATATACTGCTGGTTCCCATCCGTTCAGCTCAATCTCAGCCTCTGCGTCAAACGCTCCCTGAATTCTGATCGGAAGCACGACCTGCTCAGAACTTCCCTGATGAACGACTCTGAGACTGAAATCCAAAGGCGTGCCAGTAGGGTAGGGGCGAGCCAGCGGCGGAGAATTCAACGACAGCAGTCTCCCGTCTATTTCCGGCACGATCTCGTATAGATTTGACAAACCCATCCACATCGTGTAAGCAGAAACCCAGCTCTGATCGACATCGTTGTCCTCGCCGATTGTGGCGGGGATTCCGCCATCCTCGTCAGTGTCCATTACTAAGAGGCTGTCAACAATAAAGGCGGCATTGGCTTGGTAGTCTTGGTTGCCAGTCAATGTAAATGCTTCAACCCAGGCGTGAGCATACCAGATATTCCACGACGTGTTCCAGTTGCCACGACCAGCAATGACATCCATGTGTTCCAGTCGATCAACAGCCCAATCGGCAGTCTCGACAGAATCGGACTTTCCAAGTGAGCGCAAAACACCCCACATTGCAGTGCCGCCACTGAGTGCCCAGGTCTCATTATTATTCAGCCTGTCAGGGTCAGTATCAATCCATGTCTTCACCTGATTGGCGATTTCAATAGCGCGCTCGCGGTATTGCTCATTGTCTTCAAAGACGCTGTATTCGTAAAGTGTTCCTGCAGCCCAACCAGCCACTAGCGGCATGAGTCTGTCTTCATTATTGGGAAGGATAACCGGAGTGTGTTCAACCAGATGATCGGCGCAAGCCAAGCCGTATTCGCGCTGGCTGTTGTTGTACATTCGGCGATAACCCATCTCAGCGATAAGACCCCAACCGCTGTTGTGTAAACCATACATATCACCGGCGGCACTTTCTTCCCAAGCGGGAAAATTGCTCAGATACACCCAGGCATCTTCAATATTCTGGCGGTAAGTTTCAGGATCATCGAAAATCCGTGCGTATTCGCACCAGACGCGAATGGATTCCTGGGTGTTATCGCTTTCGACGATTGCCCATAAGGCGCGCCCTTCACCCTCGTGCATTCCGCCAAACTCAGCGTCTTCCGGGTCATGCTCCTGCATAGTATCGAGAAACACAGGTGTGAGCAAGAGCTGACGGTAATAATGTTGTAAATCCCGTTCAGGCAGATTTTCGATGTTGGGTTGATTGGGTTCGCCAGCATTGTTAATTTGCCAGTATCCCTGTGGGAATGCTGAAGGCGGTTGAGTTGCAAAGGCGTTTGAGGAAAGAAAAAACGCTAAACTTATGATCACTAAAGGAAATAATGACCTTATGTTAATGTAACGGGGCATAAATGCTCCTTAATTACAGTTATGTAGCCAAAATAGAGAAAAGATGCGATAAACATCGCATCTTTTCTCATCAAGTCAAACTAGGCATTGAAATACAAGAACATCTCATAAGGATGTGGTCTTCGGCGTATTTCATTATCTTCGTGAATACTTTTCTGCTCAATCCAGTTTGAGATCAGATTTTCGGTGAACACGTCGCCTTTAAGAAGGAATTCATTATCCTTCTCCAATGCTTCCAAGGCTTCATGCAGACAAGTGGGTAAAATTGGAATCGCATCCTGCTTTTCCTTGGGTAATGAGTGAACATCTGTGTCGAAGGGGCCGTAGCCTGCAGCAATTGGGTCGATTTTGTTTTTGATGCCGTCGAGACCAGCCATGAGCTGAGCTGCCATCGCGAGGTATGCGTTGGTTGTGGCATCTGGAGGTCTGAATTCAACACGCTTAGTATGCGGTTGGTTGGCATATTTGGGAATTCTGACAGCGGCGGCACGGTTGCCCACGCCAAACATCGCTCGAACCGGCGCTTCAAAGCCGGGAATAAGACGCTTGTAGCTGTTAGTTGAAGGATTAGTCAGAGCGAGCAGGGCGGGTCCATGTTTCAACAATCCGCCGATGTAGTACAGCGCTTCCTGGGAAAGCCCCTCGTAGCCGTTCTCATCCCAGAATACTGGCTTGCCACCTTTGAATAAGTGCTGATGGAAGTGCATCCCAGAGCCAGCTTCATTGTGAAGGGGTTTTGGCATGAAAGTAACAACATAGCCTTCCTGCATGGCGACCATCTTGCAGATGTACTTCAAAATCGCTACTGCATCGCCGCTGGTGATCAGAGGCGCGAGTTCGACTTCAATTTCTTCCTGACCAGCGCTACCGACTTCATGGTGATGATATTTGACCTTGATCCCGAAATCCCCGGCGATTTTACACATTTTTTCGCGGAGCAAATAGTGTTTATCTTGCGGCGGAGCTGCGTGATAGCCAGCCTGATGCGCGATGGGATAAGAAATGGAATCACTTAACTCAGAGCATTTTCCCCAATCAGATTCCTCAGATGAAATATGGTAAAACGAGTGATTGGGCTGGTTGGAGAATTTCATTGACTTGAAAATGTAAAACTCAAGTTCAGGTCCCCAACGGGATTCGTCGGCGATTCCGCTTTTTGCGCCATATTCCTGAGCACGCAAAGCCACTTGACGAGGATCGAGTGGGTATGGATCGGTGGTGCCGGCTTTATAAACGCTTCCGAGTAAGCTTAACGTCGGTTGATCCCAAAATGGATCAAGTACCGCAGTTGCAGGATCAGGCACAAGCGATGCATCGCTACGACCAGGAAGCTTAAAACCGGGAATTGATGATCCATCAATTCCGATACCCGTTTCAAAAAGAGTCTCGTTAAGTCTGGTGATAGGCAATGTAATATGGTGTAAACCACCGAAAAGGTTTGTCAGCTTAAGATCAATCGTTTCTACGGCTTGGTCTTTGGCATATTGCAGAACGTCTTTAATTTCCAAAGCAAACCCTCCTTATAGTTTTTTTCGTTGTCAGTGAGAGAGGGGGTTATGGAGATGGACTCCATAACGATGTACGTTTTATCAAACGTTATGTCTGATAAGAAATATTATGTAAAGTAAGATGGCAGTCTCGCAAATTAAACCACAATGTTCAGGATTCGATCCTGCACAAAGATCTCCTTCCTGATTGTCTTCCCCTCAATTCTGTTCTGAACTTTCTGTTCCATCATGGCTTTTTTTACGACTGTTTTTTGATTGGCGCCTCTTGGCACATCAATCGTTGTAACCAGCTTTCCTTTGATTTGCACAGCGATTGTTATGACAGCTTCAATGAGAGCTTCTTCATCCCAGGTAGGCCATTCCTGAGTAAAAATGCTCTCTGAATGTCCGAGTTGCTCCCAAAGCTCTTCGCAAATGTGCGGCGCTAACGGAGCTAACAGCAAAGCCAGTTTTTCCAGCGTTGATCTGAGGAAAGGCAAATTTACATCTGCTTTTTCCCCTATATAGTAATATAATGAATTAACCAACTCCATCAAACGAGATATGGCAGTATTGAACTGGAAGCTCTCAAGATTCCCTGTAATCTGCTTGATTGAGTTATGCAACACACGTTTTACATCTGCATTTTCGACAAGTTCATCATCTGCGCCGGGAACCGGCTTATCAATCACCCAATCTTCAAACAACCGCCAGACTCGATTCTGAAAACGCCGAATGCCAATAATGCCGTCATCATTCCAATCGCCACCCGCGGTGAAATCACCCATGAACATTAGATACAGCCGGAAGCAATCCGCACCATACTTATCGACGAATTGATCAGGATTAACGACATTACCCTTAGATTTGGACATGCGCATCCCGTTAAAGGTGATGATTCCCTGATGAACCATTTTCTGGGCAGGTTCATCAAAATCCAATTCGCCTATTGAATGAAGAAACTTGGTGATGTAGCGAGCATAAATCAAGTGTCCAGTCGCATGCTCAGGCCCGCCAATGTAAACATCAATCGGCATCCAGTCTTTGAGCCTTTCCTTACTGAAGGCGTAATCGTCGCAATCTTTGGACAAATACCGAAGAAAATACCAGCTTGAATCAACAAAGGTGTCCATTGTGTCAGGATCGCGTTTGGCTTGTCCGTGGCATTTCGGGCATTCCACATTGATGAAAGAATCAATCGCGCCCAGTGGTGAAGAACCTTTGGGCTTGAAATCCTCGATTTCTTCAGGCAAAACAACCGGAAGCTGATCTTCCGGTACTGGCACCAATCCGCATTTTGGACAGTGGATGATGGGTATCGGCGCGCCCCAGTATCGCTGACGGGAGACAGACCAGTCGCGAAGACGATAGCTGACAGTGGCTTTGCCGACCTTTTGCTCATCAAGCCATGCTGTAACGGCGGTTTTTCCTTCAGCAGAGCTAAGTCCATCAAACTGACCTGAATTGTGCATTACGCCGTAGTCTTCAAGCGCTTTTGCCGTGCCGGCTACTTCCGCGCGGTCTTCTGCGGCGATGATCAACTTCCGTGGCAGAGCGATGACCCACTTTAATGGCAGATTGTACTTTTCGGCGAACTTATAGTCTCGCTGGTCATGGGCTGGAACTGCCATCACCGCACCTGTGCCATAGCTACCGAGCACATAGTCGGCAACCCAGACCGGCAATCGGCTTCCATCAACAGGATTTACAGCATAAGCGCCGGTGAAAACGCCTGTCTTTTCATGGTCAGTAGCGAGACGATCTATGTCTGACTGAGCGCGTGCCTGAAGCACGTAAGAGTCAACCTCTGCCCTGCTTTTGTCGCTTGTGATTTTATCCACAAGCTTGTGCTCTGGAGCAAGAACTACATAAGTTACACCGAACAGTGTGTCCGCTCTGGTCGTGAAGGTTTTGATGACTTCTTCGCTGTCCTCGACCTTGAACTGTATTTCCGAGCCCTCAGACCTGCCAATCCAATGCCGTTGCATAGATTTGGTGGATTCAGGCCAGTCAATCTTGTCCAACCCATCGAGCAAGTCATCTGCGAAATCCGTTATGCGGAAAAACCATTGCTTCATATCTTTATTCTGAACCAATGTATCGCAACGGTCGCAACTGCCATCACCCTTTACCTGTTCATTGGCGAGCACGGTCATACATTTCGGGCACCAATTCACTGGAGCGTTCTGGAGATAGGCGGCATCATGCTTAAATAACTGCAAAAACAGCCATTGCGTCCATTTATAATACTCAGGGGTTGAAGTGATAACTTCTTTGTCCCAGTCATACATTGCGCCAATCTGTTTGAGCTGCTCGCGAATTAAACCGATGCTCTCTCTGCTGATGACAGCGGGATGCACACCGTGTTTGATGGCGAAGTTCTCAGCCGGCAAACCGAAGGCATCGAATCCCATGGGCTCAAAGACGTTGAACCCACGCATTTTCATGGCCCTGGCGTAGATATCCGTTCCGCTATAGTTCCACCAGTGCCCTATGTGGAGCTTTTTCTCTGATGGATAGCTGAACATCACCAGAACGTATTTTTTCTTGCCAGGCTGGTCGAGGTCAACGCAATGCGTTTTTTCTTCATCCCACCTCTGTCGCCACTTGGCTTCAATGCTGTTAAACGGATAGCCTTCCATTTCGTCCCTCTCTAAACGTAAAAAAACCGCCGCCTTATTAGGGCGGCGGTTGTGTGTCGGGGCGACTGGATTTGAACCAGCGACCTCATGGTCCCGAACCATGCGCGCTACCGGGCTGCGCCACGCCCCGATTATGATAAGAATTAAAATGTACTTTAAAGTTTAGCCAAAAGTCAACACAAGAGCAAAATGTTTCATCACTTCGCATGTTTATAGCTTGAAATATACGATTTTATCCAAATCTGAAAGTCGTCAATCAGGCTGTAAGCCAGCGGGACGACAATCGGCGTGGTGATCGTTGCGGTAAACAAGCCACCCATAATGACTCGGCCCATCGGGGCATAAGGTATTCCTATGAAGCTAGCACTCCCCATCGCCATCGGGAACAGCCCCATGATGGTAGTGAGTGCTGTCATTAAAATCGGTCTGTAGCGCAGTTTAGCCGCTTCCCGAAGAGCCAGATTTCGCTCCATTCCACTTTCTCGCAGACGATTAGCCAGATCAACCAGCACAATGGCGTTATTCACAACTACCCCAATGAGGATTATCACGCCAATACCTGCCATCAAGCCGAATTTCGTGCCGGTGAGGAAAAGAAGCCAATATACACCAAAGAAGGAAAATGGCACAGTGGCTATTACCGCGATTGGCATCAGAAAAGACTCAAACAGAGCGCCCATGAGCAAGAAAACGAACATAATCGCCAGCAACCAAGCCTGTGAACGTTGCGCAGTGGCTTCATCAACCTCACGAAACCGAGCGCCTTTTGCCCATTCGTAGCCAACTGGCAAAGCCAAACCTGCCATCGCTTTGTTAATTTTGCCTGACAATTTATTTATATTATCCTCAGTGCTGGTTATCTTTAAACTGATTCTTGTCCGGCTATTCTCACGACTAATCTCCCCTACCCCTTTATTGAACGACACTTTAGCCACATCATCAAGTCGCACCTCGCTTGAGCTGATGCCACCTGCAGGAAGGTTCATTATTTGGCTGAGGGTCTCGCGATCGCTTTCTCTGAGTTGGGCAACTGCGTCAATCTCGTATCCGTTAAACTGTACGGGCACCAGGTTCACTCCTCGGATCAGGGAATTCATTCCATAGGCGGTTGTCGCAGGATTGACTCCAAATTTAGTGGTTAATTCACGGTCGAAAATTATCCTGATTTCATCGTTGCTGTTTTCCATCTCAGGTTCAATCGAGAGCACACCTTCTATCTGGAATAGTCTCTTCTGGACATCCGCCGAGAGCTCCATCAACCTATCAGTATCCTCGCCAAAGATTGAGACATAGGTGACATTTTCTTTACCGCTTGAACGATTCCATCCTGTGTAAAATTCCACACCGGGTGGAACAAGGAGTGAATCCTGAATTTCCTTGATGACTTCTTCACGTGTCAGATGTTTTCGCTTTTTGATTCCAGAGTTGTACAAGACGCGCTCAACACCTTCTACCATCCAGTTTTTATCAGGTGGTTTATTCATGAAGACTCTTATGCGGCCTTGCATCCGATTGAATCGCGTCACAGTTGTCTTAAGATCAAACCGCTGAGCATTTTCATAGAGGTAACTCTCATAGTCGTCCAAGGTTGAATCCGCTCTGGCAAGACTATAATGAGGAGGAAAGTTGAACCTCAGGCGGAAGTCGTTAATGTTTGAGCTTTCCTCATCGCTAGATTCCATAAATTTCAAAGGTATCGCTGTTGAAGCCATGACTAAGAATAATATTACAAAGGTGTCTAACCGGTGATTCAGCACCCAATCCACCAGGTCAGCAATTTTATCACTACCCCTTTCTATGATCGGAATACTCTTTACATCGCCAGATAACGCCATTCGCTGGACGGCTAGCGGAATAAACAACAAGGAAATAAACAGACTGGCGATGAGGGCAAAGATGACAGGGAGTCCAATTCTGAGCATGAAAAAGGTCATCATTCGATCATGGCTCATCAGCACTATCGGCAGGAATACCACCGCTGTCGTTAATGTTGCCAAAGTAATCGCCAGACCGACCTCGTTAGTGCCCAACACTGCCGCTTCGCGTGAATTATAGCCACGGCGTTTAAATGCCTGAATGTTCTCAACGACCACAATGGCATTGTCAACCACTAGCCCAACACAAATCATCAATCCAGAGAGCGTTATCACATTCAGCGACCAGCCCATGAAATATAGGGCGGTGACGGTAATGAGAATTGAAAAGGGAATTGCCAGGGTTATAAAAATCGTCATTCGCCAACGCCGGAGAAAAACCAGCAAGACGATTAATGCGAAAAATGCACCCCAGATGCCCGCTTCCTTAAGGTTATTGAGCGACTCATCAATGTACTGCCCCTGATCGAAAAACACGTCAAATTCCAATCCACTCAATTCTGGATTCATTTGAATGGATTCAAGTTCAGCCAGTATCTTTTTACAGGTCTCGACGGTGTTGGCACCAGATTCTTTGAATGCTCCCAGTTGAATTGCGGGTTTTCTTCCAATTCGCTGAACCCAGGAGATTCGTTCGGGAGATTGATATTTTATCTCAGCAATATCACCCAGCCGAACCTCAGAGCCTTTTACTGGAATTGCTTCAATCTCTTCAAGAGAACTCAGCCGGGCATCGGTACGCACGAACAGATCGTGAGTGCCATCCACAATCCTCCCACCAGCGAGGATGAAATGAGATGCTCTAAGTTGCTGGAGGATGGATCCGATGTCAATATCATAGGCTCTCAGTCGATCCAATCGGAAGTTGATCTGGATAGTCTTTGCATCACCACCCCAAATCTCCACATTGGCTACGCCATCAATTCGCTCAATGCGGTTGACAACCTCCTCTTTGACCAAGCGATAAGGATCATCATACGCTCCGTGCACTGAGATGCCAAAATATATGATAGGTTCATCACTCTCGGAGTAGCGATTGATATAGATATACCGTAGATCATCGGGCAATTCAGCGCGCACGCGTTCCAGGCGATCTCGAATTGCGAGATAGGCTACGTCCATTTCGACGTTCTGGTTGAACTCGATTTCAACACCGCAACCGTTTGGTCTAGATCGGGAGGTAATATTCTTAACACCCTTGATCGTCCAGAAGGCATCTTCAACCGGTATTGCAATGCGATCAAGGTTTTCCTGCGGACTGGCATTGGGATAGGAAAGCCACACCCAGAGATATGGCGGATCTGCTCCAGATGGGATGAGCTGTATGGGCATCTGCGTCCAGGCAATAGCGCCAACCACCAGCAACGAAATGAAAATCATTATCATCGTTACAGGACGATTGATCGCAAGCCCCGGAAGTCCATTATTCAGATTTGGCGTTTTAGAATTCTGCTCCATTAATGCTCCATCTCAGCCGGTTTTGGCTTAACCGAGCGAGTGAGCATCTTATAAAGCGCCGGAATCACAATCAGCGAGACCAACGTAGAATACATCAAGCCGAAAATGACTGTCACTGCCATCGGACGACGAATTTCGACCCCCTCCCCTACTCCGATTGCCATCGGAACGAGCGCCAGAATTGTCGTCAACGAAGTCATTAAAATCGGTCTGAATCTTGCCCGTGCAGCTTCGAGAATAGCATCGAGTGTCGAATATCCTTTAGCAGTGAGCTGATTGGTGTAATCCACCAGAACAATCGAGTTGTTCACCACGATTCCCACCAGTACAATCATCCCCAGAAACACCATGACCGACAAGGGTATGCCGAAAAACCACAGGGCGGGAATCACACCAGAAATAGCAAAAGGCACGGTGAATAATATCAGGAAAGGCGATTTAAAAGATTCAAATTGCGAAGCCATCACCACATAGACGAGGAACATTGCCAACAACATCGCCCATTGCAGGCTATTGGTGGATTCATCCATCTCACGCTGTTGACCAGTGAGAATGTAATCAAATCCTTGCCGCAAGTTCAATTTCTCGAGAGTGTCCTGAATTTCCCCTGTGGCGCTCTCCAGATCAATTCCCTTGATATTCGCTGTGATTACCCCTGAACGGATGTTTCGGAAATGCCGGATCTCAGCGGGTCCTTCCTGTACAGTAATGTCTGCAATTTCCTTCAGCGTGACAGGAACAGCCTGTTCAGGATTGATGACAAGATCACGCAGTTGCTCAAGTGTTCGTCGCTCAGATTCCATCCATTGGAGGCGCATGTCGATGCGCTGTTCATCCTCGCGGAATTTTGTGGGAATGGAGCCATGAATCGCCGTCTTGATCCGTTCAGCCGCGGTTCGAGCGGTAATGTTCAGCATGGCAAGGCGATCTCGATCGAAGCGGATGACAGCCTCCGGAAAGCCGGATTGAACTGAGGATTTAATATCCGTAAAATGTGAGGAGTTACCCAGAAGGCTCTCAGCGGCGCGAGTGGTCTGTTTGACCCAATCGAGGTTATCGCCCTTAATAATTATTTCAATCGGTGATTTGAAGGAAAATAGCGTGGGGTGAGTAATCCGCATTTCTAATGCAGGAACTGAACCCGCCCAATCGCGGATCCGGTCAATGATCACATTCTCCTTGTTCTCTAAATTTCCGCCAGGATTCAACTTGACGGTTATTTGCGCGAAGTTGGATCCATGCGAAGATTCATCGCCTGCTGAAAGATCACCACCGACACGCGATGAGACCTCACGAACGTCCGGCATTGTTTTTATCAGCTTCTCCAGCGGATAAATGACATCAGCAGATCGCTCCAGCGGGGTTCCGACTGGGAGTGTTATTTCGACCAGAAATGTCCCTTGGCTGAATGAGGGTATAAGCTCCCGTCCAATGCGCGGAAGAATTCCGAAAATTGAAATAACAAAAATCAAGAGGAAGACCAGTGGAACCAATGCTGTTTTTCTTAGCAACTTGGCGAGAATGCGTACATATTGATTTGTCAGATTGTGAATAAACCTGCCAAACAAACTGATGCCTCGCCCACCTGTTGATCCGAAATATCTTAGGACAGGCTGAAAATATCTCAAAAATAAGAACCGCATCACTGTCAGGACAAGGTAATAAAACCATTGAAACAACGACAGAGCGAATTCGATCAGACAGCGAACGACAAAGTACACGCTGACAAAGGGATAAAACATCACGCGAAAAAATTTACGCGAGTGTTTATTGTAGCTTCTGAATCCTGCGGCGAGATTTTTAAATGCTTTCAGCAAACCGTGCGAAGGCTTAGTCCATTCGGCAGAGTCAACCTCATCGGTCTCAGTCTTCATTGTCCTTGAAACCAGCATCGGGATGAAAAACAATGCCATAATCAATGAAGCAGTAAGGGAAATTATCACAGTCAGTGCCATATCGCCAAACACCTGCCCAGCGATGCCGGTGACAAAGACTATGGGAAAAAATACGACAACAGTGGTCAACGTTGATGCTATGACCGCCGCGCCGACAATACTAGTTCCCGACACCGCCGCCTCAATAGCTTCTAATCCTTGCTCACGTCGTCGATGGATAGACTCAATAACCACGATGGCGTTGTCAACCATCATCCCAATTCCAAGTGCTAACCCGCCCAGCGACATGATGTTAATCGAAACCTTGGTCAAGTGCATTGCCGCAAAGGCGCTAATCAGCGAGACAGGAATGACAAGTGCGACAACTATCGTATCCTTAAGACTGCCAAGAAACAGCAACAGAATAATCACCGCCAAGATTCCGCCGATTAAAGCCGATGACTTGACCTCGTCCACAGCAAATTTGATGAACTCTGCCTGATCCGCTAAAACATTTATACTGACGTGTTTGCCCAAAACATCGCTTAACGGGCGCAAACCACCTTTAGGCTCGTCCTTGCCATCGTTTTTCTTGCCAGGCTGTTTTTTATTTGATTCCCACCCAAAAAATCTCTGTTTGACTAATTCCGAAACATTGATGGGATTTGCGTCTGATTCTTTAAACACTTCAAGAACAACAGATTCTCGCTCACCCACTCGAGTAAGCACGGTCTTGTCTTTGGCTGTGGAAAATACTTGCGCAACATCGCGGAGCCGGACTTCAATGCCAGAATTATAGGATATTACCGTTGCCGCAATCTGATCAATAGAAGCATATTCATTTAATGTTCTCAGTAAAAATTCCGCTTCACCTTCTCGGATTAACCCGCCCGCGACATTGATGTTTTCACCAGCAAGACGCTGAGAAACCTGCTCAATAGAAATATTGTATCTATCCAACAGCAGAGGATCAATCGCGATGCGCACCTCCTCTTCCCTACCCCCTTTGATTTTCACAGCCGCAACACCGGGCAGTTTCTCGATTTCCTGCTGAACGTACTCATCAACAAGCTTCCGCAAATTCATCAGACTCAGCGAGTCGCTCGTCAAGCCAATTCGCATCAGCGGGTCGAGCGAAGGGTCGTAGCGAAGGATCAATGGTTGCTTGACATCCTCAGGGAGAAAAACATGATCAAGCTTCTCACGAACGTCCTGAGTCGCCTGAGTCATATCCGTTCCCCAGTCGAACTCCAGCAAAACTTCACTGTACTCAACTCTTGAAGATGATGTCATTTCAACAAGATGCCTGACGATTCCCAGCGATTGCTCTAATGGGCGGGTTACAATAGATTCCACTTCTTCAGGAGCGCTTCCGGGGTATTCCGTCCTTACGGTGAGCGAAGGATAGGAAATATTGGGCATTATGTTGATGGGCAATAACCGGTACGAAAGCAAACCAAAAACGACGCAGGTTAAAACGATCATGACAACCGTTACCGGACGACGAATCGGAAAGAGAAAAGCGGAACGGCTGATGTCGGGCTTTTCCAAACTACACTCCCCGTAATGCTTGGATTGGTTTCACCTTGGTGCTATCGCGAAGGGTTGATTGACCCTCGATCACAATCAATTGATCTTCCTGCAAGCCAGCTTTCAGTTCAATGTTCAGCACATCTTCCAAACCAGTTAGGACGGGTGTTATTAAAACAAGACTATCAGAGGGTTGGTAGGTGAAAACTGTCGGAGTGCCAGATTGATATACAAGTGCTCGTTTCGGCAGAATCATCACGTTCTCCCGTCGTTCTTTAAGCAGACGAAGTTCGATCAATTGCCCCGGTTTTAATTTTACCGGGTTGTCCACTAATTGAAATGTCGCTTTAAGCTTAGCAAAATTTGGGTCAAGCACTGGGCTGACACGAATCAGCTCAGCTTCAAGGTTGAAATCCGGTTCGTAAGCCAGTTTAACATCGCCGTGGAGCCCAGTGACGATTTCACCTGCATCCATCTCACTGATCCAGACATCAAACAGTAATGATGATTGATCCACCAGAGTAAACAGTGGGCGAGATGGATCAACTCGGTCGCCCAGATTGATAAATCTTTCGCCGATTATACCGCTAAAAGGCGCAGTGATAACCGTTTTAGCAAGCGCTAGCTGCGCCTGTTCAAGGTTCAACTCGGCATCACGGAGCGCAAGTTCAGCGTCCTGAAATTTATCTTCAGCGATCATCTGCTGTTTGAATAAATCATTGACGCGTTTTAGATTTTGTGTTTCGCGATGTATAGATGCTTCAGCTCGCTTGACGGCAAGTTCCTGATCGCTACGCTCAAGATTAATCAGGATAGTGCCTGATTTAACTCGATCACCCGCCTCAACTGTGAGCTTTGTAACTAAGCCTGTTGCCTGAGAGTAGATTTTTATTTCTCGGAGAGCGTCAAGTGATGAATTATACCTGAGATAAGCGCTAATATCGCCGCGCGTTATTTTCCCTAATGTGACAGGAACAGCAATGTCTTTATCGTCTTTGCCATTTTTCTTGCCACCCATTTCTATTTGACAGCCACTTAGCGCCAATAAAGCCAGCAGAGTAATAATAAAAAATCTGTAGATGAAAACACTGGCAAATCGTTTGTGATTGTTTGGTTTACGCATCCTGAAACACCGCTTTGTGAAAATGTTAAGTTAAAGTCCGTAAAATGCTCGCTTGCATAATACTTTAGACTGAAATAATATCAAATCAGTTCCAAAATTCAGTGAAAAATCCTTAAAATAAAAAATGAGGTAAAAATACCTCATTTTTTATAAGTTTGGCGATTAAGCACGAAATTAAAGCATTCTGCTTTCAACAACAAATTTTGTGTAAGCCGCCGCCGCTTGTCCTGAACCGGGAATCTGAGATCCGTCATTATCGTATCGGAAGAATCCTTGTCCAGTTTTAACTCCAAGATGACCAGCACGCACCAGCATCCTGAGCAGTGGGCATGGGCGGTATTTTGAGTCGCCCAAATCCCTGAACAGCGTATCCATCCACGATAACACAAGATCAAGTCCGATACTGTCAGCCATAGCCAATGGGCCATGAGGCAATTCATATCCCAGTCTAATGGCTGTATCAATGTCATCGGCGGAAGCAATTCCTTCCATGAGCACCTGAATTGCTTCATTAACCAAAGGCATCATTACACGAGTGGTGACGTAACCCGGAGATTCAAACACTTCGATTGCTGTGCGATCTAATTTGGTAGCCAAAACACGCGTGCGTTGAAACGTTTCCGCCGAGGTCTTCAAACCACGAACGACCTCAACCATACGTACTTTTGAAACAGGGTTCAGGAAGTGCATCCCAATAAATTTATCAGGACGTTTTGTGGCTGAAGCGAGTTCAGTGATTGACAATGTTGAAGTGTTCGTGATGAATATTGTCTCTGGCTTACACAATTCACAGAGTTGAACGAAAATATTTTTCTTAGCTTCGAAATTTTCTGAGACAACTTCAAGAATGAACAATTCATCCGTGATGCTTTCCAGTCCGACAGAAAAATCAATATTTTCAAGTATAGCGTTACGTTCATCTTCAGTCATTGACCAACGTTCTACTTCGCGTTCGAGAGTGTCCTCAATTGCCTCTTTGGCTTGCTTGAGTTTTTCTGAGTCTTGCTCGATTAGCAGTACATTAATCCCGCGTTTGGCGGCAGCTTGGGAAATGCCTCTTCCCATTGTTCCACCACCAACAACGGCTAACCGATCATAATCCTTAACGTTCATTAATTAATCCACAGCTTGATTATTGTATCTCATCTTCAGATAAAGAATTCGTCATCTCAAGTTCGGCAGAGCTGAAGAAAAATGCTGTTTCAATGAGGCCGTTTTCGGAGCTGTCAGACCCATGAACCGTGTTTATCTCGATGCTGTCACCATACAGGCGTCGAATTGTGCCTTCATCGGCTTTGTCAGGATTGGTGGCGCCGATTAAAGTTCGGTAGCGGTTGACAGCATTTGGGCCTTCAAGTGCAACAACCACAACAGGGCCAGAAGTCATATATTCAACTAAGCTATGAAAAAACGGTCTTTCGCGGTGTACCAAATAAAATCTCTTGGCTGTTGAGCGGTCTAATTGAAGCATTTTCACACACTTCACCGTCAATCCAATTCCTTCAACACGACGGAGAATTTCGCCAATTATTCGCTTCTTAACTCCATCGGGCTTGATTATCATCAAGGTTCGTTCCATCAATTCTTACCTTCTTGAATAAGTGCTCGCGCAGCTTCATAACCCAGATAAAAAGCTTTTCGGTTTGGTGCTTCTGTTCCTCGGGGAGCTTTGTCCATCAGCGCTTTTTCGACAGATTCTGTCGGTAACACCTGAGTCAATCCGATCATTGCGCCCAAAGACACCGCGCTGGTGTAAACCATGCGTTGCAAGTGCGTCTTGGTCAACTCGATGATCGGCATTCGGAAAACTCTGTACTTTTCTTCATCATCAATTTTATGTACAAGAGATGGATCAATTAAGATAATCGCATTATCTTTCAGATCAAAGCCAAATTGATTCCATGATTTTTGTGCAAGACAAAGCATGAAGTCAATATCCGTCGTTCTGGTGAACTGAATTTTTTCACGATCCAAGATAACGTCAACCTTGGTAGGTCCACCTCTTACTTGAGCTGTGTAGGTTGGACTGCCCACTGCGTTTAGTCCTTCGTAAGTGATTGCCGCCTCAGCCAGAATGTCACCGGCGAGCAGAATCCCTTGACCGCCTACTGCGGAAAATCTCGCTTCGAAATGGTCAATCATTTCATCCTCGCTGTTATTGCTTTACCGTGGCTTGAGCACGATCGATTACACGCTGATAAGCGTCACAGTATTCGTCTTTGGTGTCATCCTGATGCAACACACCCACAAGAATTTTCCCTTCAAGTTCTTCTGGGGTTTTCTTGGCAGCTTGTCTGACTCCAATTGTCTGCTTGGCTATGTGGTTAATCAACTCAACAGGATCAGCCAGACGATTGCGGCGACCGAATTGAGTGTGACAATTTGACAATGCCTCAATCAGAGAGAAACCATGATGCAAGAAGCCATCCTTTATCAGCTTACGCAATTGCAAGGCGGATCCAACATGTCCGCGAGCCACATAGGATGCACCTGCGCCTTTGGCAATATTTACAATATCAAATGAAGGATCGATATTGCCCCAAGGTGTCGTTGCAGCGCGAGCGCCCAACGGTGTTGTGGGTGAAAATTGTCCACCTGTCATGCCGTAAATATAGTTATTTACGATAATCATCGTAATGTCAATATTACGGCGACAAGCATGAATAAAGTGATTTCCGCCAATTGCGGTGGAATCTCCATCACCTGCAATAACAATCACATGCTTAGCTGGCTTCACCATCTTGATGCCAGTTGCAAATGATAATGCGCGGCCATGTGTAGTATGAAGTGTATTCATATCAACGTAGCCGGGCGTGCGGGATGTGCAGCCAATACCAGAGACAACGGCTGTGTCTTCAGGATCCCAGCCAATTTCATCAAAAGCGGAGAGCATGGCTTTAACGACGATGCCAATACCACATCCGGGGCACCACATGTGCGGTAAATGACTCGTCCTGAGATAACGTTCAAGTCGAATACTCATTATGCCACCTCTTCGATTTTGGCTAGTATTTCACGAGGATAAATTGGCACACCACCAACTTTATTGACCCCGATGACAGGACAATTGCAATGCGCAACACGTTCGACTTCATAAATAATCTGACCAAGATTGCATTCAGGTACGATTACAGCCTTAGCTTTCTGAGCCAACTCGCGCACTCGCTTGGATGGGAACGGCCATAAGGTAAGTGGGCGTAGCAATCCCACTTTGATTCCTTTTGCCCGTGCATCACGTAAAGCTACAGCGGCAGAACGCGCCGTCGTGCCGAAGGCAAACACGAAGATGTCTGCATCCTCAGTCTCGATTTCTTCCCAACTTTCAATCTCGTCAAGATGATCCGTAACTTTGCTAATCATACGCTCTTCATCGCGCATGATTAGTTCTGGATTGGTGGTCGGAAAGCCAGTAACATCGTGATTCAAGCCTGTCGTGTGCCACTTGTAGCCAGTGAAATAATCCGCCATTGGCGGCACATCACTCTTTGACACGTCGTAAGGATAGTATTCCTCAGGCGGGCAAGTCGGGCGAGCTCTGTCAACCAATGAGTAATCCGATGGATTTGGAATGACAAGTTTCTCGGAAAGATGCCCAAGAACCTCGTCCATCAGAATCATCACCGGCAGGCGGAAGCGTTCCGCGAGGTTAAAAGCTCGAATGGTTTCGGTGTATAATTCCTGAGCATAAGCGGGTGTGAGGGCAATTGTGGCTTTGTCGCCATGTGAGCCCCACCTGGCCTGCATTACATCAGCCTGAGCCAGCGTCGTTGGCAGTCCTGTTGAAGGTCCACCGCGCATCACATTGACAATGACACACGGGGCTTCAATCATACAGGCGTAGCCAATATTCTCCTGTTTTAAGGAGAAACCGGGGCCACTGGTGGCAGTAAGGGTTTTAGCGCCAGCCAATGATCCGCCGATAATAGCGCCCATTGCGGCGATTTCATCTTCCATCTGTATGAATTTCCCGCCGACCATAGGCAGACGATGGGAAAGGATGTGAGCTATTTCCGATGATGGAGTAATGGGGTATCCTGCAAAGAAGCGACAACCGGCAGAGATTGCGGCTTCGGCAACAACTTTGTTGCCTGGCCAGAATACAACCTTATGATTATCCTGTAAAGTTTCAGGCAACGCTCTTTACCCCCTTCTTTTTCTTCTTTTCAGCATAAACTTCAATCGCAAAGTCAGGACACTGGTTTTCGCAGAGCATACAGCCAGTGCAGGCATCAATATTCACGATCTCAACGACAGTACCTTCCCAGCGATCCATTGCTACCGCCATTCGCAGGACATCTTTGGGACACACTTCGACGCAAATTTCGCAGCCTTTGCAATATCGCGTATTCAGTACGATCTTGATCTGTTTGTCACTGCTTGTAACAGAGATTATCTCTTTTGACGCAGCAATTACTTGTTTACTCGAGTCTTCAGTTTCAGCCATTATGGCTTCCTTTGAGTTTGAGTTACTTAAGGAGACTCAACATTGTAGAGCCTATTTCTGCAGGACTTTCAGCAACATGAACGCCACATGAGCGTAAGTGCTTGATTTTTTCAGCCGCAGTACCTTTACCTCCAGCAATAATTGCTCCAGCATGACCCATCCGACGTCCGGGCGGAGCGGTTTGACCGGCGATGAAAGCAACGACGGGTTTTGTCATGTGATCTCTGACAAAATCTCCAGCCTGCTCCTCTGCAGTTCCACCAATTTCGCCAATCATTACCACTGCTTTGGTTTCATCGTCTTCTTCAAACATAGCAAGAAGATCAATGAATGGTGAACCAATGATCGGATCTCCACCTATACCGATGCAGGTTGATTGTCCAAGTCCAAGTTTTGTAAGCTGACCTACTGCTTCATAAGTAAGTGTGCCGGAGCGTGAAATTACACCAACACCACCAGGTGTGTGAATAAACGCAGGCATAATTCCGACTTTAGCCTTACCGGGTGAAATAACCCCAGGACAATTTGGGCCGACCAATCTTGTAGGTTTATCTTTCAAGTATTGATAAACCTCAACCATATCGCGGGTGGGAATTCCTTCCGAAATACACACCACAAGTGCCACGCCTGCCTCTGCTGCTTCCATAATTGCATCTGCAGCGAAAGGTGGTGGTACGAAAATAATTGAAGTGTTTGCATCTGTTGCTTTCACAGCATCAGCAACTGTGTTGAATATCGGAAGACCAAGGTGTTTTTGCCCTCCTTTATTCGGTGTAACACCCCCGACAACATTTGTTCCATTGGCGAGCATCTGCTCGGCATGGAACGTGCCTTCAGCGCCAGTAATGCCTTGTACAATAAGGCGAGTATTCTGATCTATTAAAATGCTCATGATTCGTGACTCATGTTAAAATGAAGATGAAAACCAGCCGTTAGTTAGCCGACAGATGCGACAACCTTTTCAGCAGCATCTTTGAAATCATCGGCAACAATGAACTCCAAGGCGGAGTTATTTAGCATTTCTGCAGCCTGCTCAGCATTGGTGCCTTCAAGGCGAACTACGACAGGAACGTCAATGCTCAAATTGGTGAGTGCTTCGATAATGCCTTGAGCAACACGGTCACAACGGACGATGCCACCAAAGATGTTAATGAGTACAGCCTTGACATTCGGGTCGCTAACGATAATCCGGAAGCCAGCTTCGACTGTTTCAGCCGAGGCGGAACCGCCGACATCAAGGAAATTTGCGGGTTCGCCACCCGAAAGCTTAATGATGTCCATCGTTGACATGGCTAAACCAGCTCCGTTGACCATACAACCAACATTGCCGTCAAGTTTGATGTAGTTGAGATTGTACTTCGAGGCTTCAATCTCATACGGGTCTTCTTCATCCAAATCACGAAATGCTTCGATGTCCTTATGACGGAAAAGAGCATTGTCATCAAAGTTCATTTTGGCGTCGAGCGCCATTACTTTGCCATCCCCTGTAACAACCAGAGGATTAATTTCTGCTAAAGAAGCGTCCTTCTCTGTGTAAACCTTGTAAAGCGCGTTCAGGAACTTGCGAGCTTCTTTAATTTGACTTCCTTCCAGCCCAAGCGCGAGCGACATCTGGTAAATCTGAAATGACCGTAGGCCAACAGCAGGATCAACTCGCATTTTGAATATCTTTTCAGGCGATTCTGCTGCGACTTTTTCGATCTCCATTCCACCTTCAGTTGAAACCATGAAAACATCGGCTTTAGTTTCACGGTCGAGCACTATTCCCACATAGAGCTCACGGTCAATATCAATGCCTTGTTCAACCAGAAGACGTTTTACTTCTCGACCTTCAGTGCCAGTCTGATGTGTAACCAGCATCATCCCCATGATGTCAGTTGCATATTTACGCACTTCGTCGAGATTATTGGCAAGCTTAACGCCGCCACCTTTGCCTCGACCCCCTGCGTGTATTTGTGCCTTGACCACAAACTTGCCGCCCTCGAACTTCTTTGCCACTTCAACCGCTTCCTCAACTGAGAAGGCTGGAGAGCCGTTCGGTACGGCTACACCGTACTGGCGGAAGATTTCTTTTGCTTGATACTCGTGGATCTTCATCGTTTACCGTTGTTTAAACTGTTTTTATGAAACGATTATTGTACCAGCTTGACCTTGAATGGCAAGGTCAACCTCCTTTAATTCACAAACAATGGCGCGCTTACCTCCCTGTTCGAGAAACTGAACAGCAGCTTCAACCTTAGGTTTCATGCTACCCGGCGAAAAATGACCCTCAGTGTTGTATTGCTTCGCTTCGGCAACAGTCATTTTCCTAATAGCCTTCTCGTCAGGTTGTCCATAATTGATGCGAACCGCGTCAATGTTTGTCAGAATAATCAATTCATCCGCATCAATTTCTTTACCCAGTATTGCCGCGGCGAAATCTTTGTCTATCACCGCGTCAATTCCTTCAAATCCCAACTTTGGGTCTCGATATACGGGAATACCGCCACCACCAGCGGTGATGACAATTTTACCTTCGTGAACCAATCTTCGTATTATCGAGGAATTCTGAATGCTGATTGGATTTGGTGAATAGACAACTCTACGCCATAAATTTTTGCCTGTGAGTTGCCGCATCGCCCAACCTTCCTGATTAATCAGTAGTTGCGCTTCTTCTTCTGTGAAAGAGTGACCGACGGGTTTGGTGGGGTTATTAAGTGCAGGATCATTTCGATCCACAAGAACCTGCGTAACGAAAGTTATAACTTCACGATCAAATTTTTCCCGCTCAAGCAGGTTTTGCAATGATTGTTCAATCATATACCCCATTGATCCCTGCGTCTCGGCAACCAGCAATCCGAGCGGCACAACAGGCAGTACATCGCGAGCAATTTCGACTCGTCTTAGAGCAGCTCCAACCTGAGGTCCATTGCCGTGGACAATTGCCATCAGATAGTTGTTCCGAAGAAGCTGAATTAAACCGGACAGACTCCGGCGAGTGTGGGCAAATTGCTCTGCGACACTGACTTTTTTATCTGGGGGGGAAATTGCATTCCCCCCCAGAGCAACAACAGCACAGGGTCTATTGCTATCTGCCATTGACACTATGCTTTCAAGAAATCTGCAAGTGCATCTTTCAGATTCGGGCGACCAATTTCCTGAAGGTCATAGGTCACGCGAACGGTAGGCTTGTCAATGTTGATAATACGTCGTAAGTCAATGGGTGTTCCAATGACGACAACATCACAATCGGTGGCGGCGATGGTTTTTTCGAGGTCTTCCATCTGCTCAGCGCCATAGCCCATAGCGGGAAGAATTTCGCCGATGTAGGGATAGGTGTCAAACGTTTTCTGCAATTTGCCGACCAAATATGGGCGAGGATCAACGAGTTCTGCCGCGCCAAATTTGTTGGCTGCAACAACACCAGCGCCGAAGGTCATTTCGCCGTGGGTCAATGTTGGACCATCTTCGACGACTAAAACACGAGCGCCTTTGAGCAATTCTGGATGATCAACTGTGACCGGTGAGGCAGCGTCAATTACGACGGCATTAGGATTCGCCATGCGGATATTTTCGCGCACTTCATCGAGGTCTTCAGGATCAGCGCTGTCAATCTTATTGATGACGATTGCATCAGCACGACGAAGGTTCACTTCACCGGGATAGTATGATAACTCATGTCCGGGGCGAAGTGGATCAACGACTGTGATAAGATAATCGGTCTTGTAGAACGAGAAATCGTTATTGCCACCGTCCCACAGGATCACGTCAGCTTCTTTTTCAGCTTCGCGAACGATGGCTTCATAATCGACACCAGCGTAAACAATGATTCCGTTTACGATGTGTGGTTCATATTCTTCCATCTCTTCGATGGTGCAATCATGTTTCTTGAGGTCTTCAAGTGTTGCAAAACGCTGAACTTTTTGCTTAACGAGATCGCCATAAGGCATGGGATGACGAATAGCGGCAACCTTCTTGCCTGCATCAATCAAAAGCTTGGCAACGGTGCGTGTTGTCTGGCTTTTGCCGCAACCAGTGCGAATCGCTGTGATGCCGATGACGGGCTTGGTTGATTTGACTTCAGATGCGTTGGGGCCAATCAAACGAAAGTCAGCGCCAGCGGCGTTGACGATGGCTGATTTGTTCATCAATGTCTGATAGGGAACATCGCTGTATGAGAAAACGACTTCTTCAACGCCTTCGTTCTTAATGATTTCAGTCAAGTCTTCTTCAGGTAAAATTGGAATACCTTCGGGGTAACCTTCACCTGCGAGTTCTTTGGGATAGCGTCGTCCATCAATGTCGGGAATCTGAGCGGCTGTGAAAGCCACAACCTTAACATCAGTGCGTCCGCGGAAAACTGTATTGAAATTATGAAAATCTCGACCTGCGGCGCCCATAATTAGGACTTTCCTGGGTTCCATGAATATCTCCTTACCAAATAAAACTACAGCGGATTGACTATTACGCCCATCCGCCTGATATTACATCCTCGAACGAGGTTGTATAAAAAAAATGCTAAGCTGACAACCATTTTCAGATTGTGCCATATCGCCTGACTTTGCACGTCTAAGGCAAACTTAGAGTAATATATACAAAAGGGAATTTGCGGTCAACCCTTTTTCAATTAGTCCATTTTCCTAAAAAAGAATTCCACCTTTAGACACGTTTTTAAATCATAAAAATACAAAAGATAAAGCCGGATTGCTCCGGCTTTATCTTTATACGCGTAAAAAGTCTCTACCTTAGATAACTTAAGGGAATCATTTGGCTTCCCTCAGGCGTCGCAACCTGAACAAAATAACTACCGCTGGAAAGCATTGCCCCATCAATAGTTAAATGCCTTGATTGACCACCGACACCATTATCAAGGATTTTTATCCGCCGTCCGGTAAAATCCAATAAATTGGCTGTGAAAGAAACACCCGTTTTTACCCTGAAGTTCACGGTTGATGAGCTGTTAAATGGATTGGGATAAGCAGGATTGATCAGCACTGCTGTTGGCATTGCTTGAGATGGCTTCAATAGGTCAGTCACACCAACTCGGTTACTAATCACACAATGAATAGCAAAGTTATAAGGTTTCTCGTAACCTTCAGTTTCAGTCAGCTTTGACCACTCAAGATTAATTCCATCATACAAGCCGCTTCTTGTGCCTTCTGGTGTGTACTTGCCGTCATCCATATAAATGGCGAGAGTATCTGTCTCCGTTGTATCAGAAAAAATCACATCAACAGCAACATGAAAATCTACGAGATCAATGAACCTCATTTCCATTTGACTTAGATCAATTACATTCCAAATCAAATTTTCATCGCCGAATTCAAGGTCTTCGAAAGGAACATCAATGGAGTCAATCGCTTGTCCGGGATAGCCGGGAACACCAAATTGTTCAGAGCTTTCAAATATCACAATGCGCAGACCTGGTTCGCCAATATCGCTTTGGATAATATCGTAGAGAGGAATATGCACTTCCATTATTATGAAGGGCGCATATAACGGCGTGAACCATACATTGTAGTAATGGTCTTGCGCGTCGTCAGGAAGAGTGAGATAATTTGGAAGAAAATCAGGATCTTCATAGCGAAGCGTGTCCAAATCATCATCAACATTCTGTTGCTGTAAAATTTTCTCTTGTGGTTGAGTGCCTCTGGGCGAAATCTGACGAACACTCCGCAAAGCCTGACTCATTGCTGAACTGCTTGCAATGAATATAAATAATAAGGCGGCAACGAAAACTCTACGCATGGCTTATCCCTCTACGTTTTTAACGAATTAAAGCTAACTTTTGGAAGTACTGTGCCT
>CAZAGU010000006.1:0-41658 GCA_964484805.1 uncultured bacterium | reverse complement strand
GATCATAAGTTACTATCGCGTCCAATTAGCGAAGAAGAGTACAAGCAGGCGTGCGAGGATGTTGAAGGTCTTGGGCTGGATAATGGCTGGATTCAACCTTTTGATGAAGATTTAGATGGTGACATTTAAGATACGCACCACATTATTAGGTGAACTATGGAAGAAATGATATATGCTGTCCCGATTGAAAGCCAGTTCGGGACGATGACAATTTCCGGCGGAAAGGATTTTCTGAGCAATCTCTATTTTCCCGGTGATTTCAAGCTGGAAAATCAGACTCTCCTGATACGCGAAAGCCTTTCTGACTTTCCGATGTTATCCGAAGCATACCTGTTCCTAAGCGATTACTTTGCAAGTAAGTTTCGGATTTGGGATGGAGAATACATGCCCAACGGCTCAGACTTCCAAATGAAGATATGGGAGCAGACGCGGCAAATCCCATCCGGAACTTGCAGGGCTTATGGCGAGCTTGCTACAAGTATTGGCAAACCCAAAGCCGCGCGGGCGGTTGGCATGACGATGGCGAAGAATCCACTGCCGATAATCATTCCCTGCCACCGGGTCATCGGGAGTAGCGGTAAACTGACGGGCTTCGGCGGCGGACTGGAACTGAAACGCAAGCTATTATTACATGAAGGATATAGGATAACAACATGAAGGGTTTAGTATCAGCGGTCAGAACAGCACCCGACAAGGTGATGGACGACATCGAGCGTGGTATGAGTGAGGCAGGTGTGGATGATGCTCTTGATAAAAGCGCACAAACAATTCTGAAAGATAATATATCCTGGCATTATTTTTTCCCATCAGCCAACACAACACCCTGGCAACTTGAAGGATGTATCAAATCACTCAAGAAGCACGGGTTTGCTGATTTAATTGCAGTGCATAACCGAACTGTGGTGACGCACGCTCTTAAAGGTGGACGGCTCAATCGGCTGGATCCTGTCTATCAGCGCTACGATATTCCTGAAATTTATAACTTCAAGCCCGAAGAAGTGCGATGGGAGATTTACAAGCCAAAACACAAAACTCCAGCGCTGGATAAGATATATCCAGAGGGCATCAAAATCCCGCGGGAATTTATAGGCACAAATATCGTCCATTTCCCCACAATCAAATGCCACATCTACACCACCACCACAGGCGCGATGAAAAACGCCTTCGGTGGGTTGCTGAACACGAGGCGACATTATTCCCATAGCGTCATCCACAGGACATTGGTTGACCTGCTGATCATACAAAAGGAAATACATTCAGGACTTTTTGCGCTGATGGATGGCACTCATGCTGGCGATGGTCCGGGACCTCGAACGATGCGGCCTGTGCAGAAAAATATCATGCTGGCTTCTGAAGATCAGGTTGCTATTGACGCTGTGGCGGCGAAACTGATGGGGTTTGATCCGCTCACGATTCCATATATTAGAATGGCGCACGAAGAAGGATTGGGCATTGGCGACCCGCGGGAGATAAAACTGGTTGGCGACGACATAAGCCGCGAGAAATGGGATTTCTCCGTAGGTGATAATATGGCGAGTCTTGCCGGGCATCTCCTTTGGTTCAGCCCCATGAAAAAATTGCAGAAGCTTTTTTTTCACACGCCTTTATTGTACATTTTTGTTCTTGGTTCTTTTTTATTCCACGATTATCTGTGGTATCCATTAAAGAGTCCCAAGATTATCAGAGCATTTCGGAAAACCGATTGGGGTAAACTCTTCGACCAGAGATATGGTCGTAAGGGCGATATTTATTCCGAGATTCGCTAACGAGATGTATCTGGTCGTAAGTTCACAATTTTAGGCGTTTCATCATGTCACCGCGACGTTCACTCCTTTTTGTTAGTATCTGGATTTCTACAGCGATAGTTTTTGCTTTCGGTCTGTGGTACTATACAGATTCTCAGCATTTTGTAGAATTTTTAACCTGCTATGTCATCGAGTGGTCGCTGTCGCTTGATAACCTTTTTGTCTTCCTCATGATTTTCCGGTCGTTTGGTGTTGTTCCTCACAATCAACTCCGGGTTTTAGAGTGGGGGATTATTGGTGCCATTGTGCTACGCCTTGGTTTCATTCTTATTGGTGTCAAACTTGTGGCGCTGTTCAACCCAATCCTATATTTCTTCGGCGCTTTATTATTAATCAGCGCCTACCGAATGGCTTTCAGCAAAGAGGAACATTCAGATATTCAGAAGAATAAAATGGTAGCTTGGATGCGACGCAGATTTGCCATCACCAAGAATTACTATGGTGACAAGTTTTTCATCCGCAAGGCAGGAAGAATATTTGGCACACCCATGGTCTTAGTCTTGGTAACGATTGAAAGCTCGGATATCATGTTTGCCATTGACTCAATTCCTGCCGCCTTTGCCATCACGCAGAAACCTTTTATCATTTTCACTGCCAATATGTTCGCCATTTTAGGTCTTAGATCGTTGTACTTTTTGCTTGCGCACGCGGAGAACATGTTTAGCAAACTTCGTTATGGTGTCACAATAATTCTTGCCTTTGTTGGCGCGAAAATCATTCTCGATCAACTTGGATTTCATCTAGGCCATACGATTTCCTTAGGCGTTGTTGTTGTGTGCATTGGTGGTTCAATTTTACTTTCATTGATCACTGACAGGAAAAAAGAAGGATAAGGGTAAGGAGCATTTCCAAATCCAGATTTTGATTGCTGAGATTAATTTTGCATTATTTTGCAAGATTTTTGATTTTTATGTTTTTTTTTTCTCAAATGCGGTTTTCCTCTTGACAGTTACCAAAGGCTTTTCTATATTTGTGCATAGTAGCACTTATACTGCATGGTGTTTTTATGCACCACTAGATCAAAGACCTGAAAACGTGCATTGCTTACGATTATTTAGAAGCTAAAACAGTTAATGTTAATAATTTACTGGAGTTAAGCGGTTGAATACATACTTGATTGTGGGATTAGGCGCTGGTATTTTAGCGCTGATTTATGCACTTATTAAGGCATCAGCCGTAGGCAAATTGCCTGACGGTGGTGGACGGATGGCTGAGATTGCAGGCAATATCCGTGAAGGTGCGATGGCATTTCTCGGGAAAGAATACTCAGTTTTGGCAGTATTTGTTATAATTGTGGCGATTCTCTTAGCTGTAGCGAACGCATCAAACAAAGAATCATCCAGCTTAGTCGCTCTTTCCTTTGTGGTGGGTGCGATTTGTAGTGGGCTGGCAGGATTCTTCGGGATGCGAGTTGCCACCAAAGCAAACGTACGCACAACTTTCGCTGCCAAGACTGGCTTAGCTGCCGCTCTTGGTGTTGCTTTTTCTGGTGGCGCTGTAATGGGTATGGTCGTTGTTGGCTTGGCTCTTACCGGACTGACGACGCTCTTTTTACTCTATACAAACGTTCTTGGCTTCGGAGTAGAAGCACAAGCTGAAACCTCACGTCTTCTAGCCGTCATCTCTGGATTTTCCCTTGGCGCTTCATCAATAGCATTGTTCGCGCGTGTTGGCGGTGGTATTTACACCAAAGCCGCAGACGTTGGCGCTGATCTCGTGGGTAAAGTTGAAGCTGGCATCCCTGAAGATGATCCTCGCAACCCTGCTGTTATCGCTGACAATGTCGGTGATAATGTTGGTGATGTTGCAGGCATGGGCGCTGACTTGTTCGAATCCTATGTTGGCGCTATCATCGGGTCAATGGTCATCGGCGCTACAGCATGGTGGGGAGCCATGAAAGTATCGGATATGAACGTTTTAAATCCGATTTTCCTCCCTCTGATCCTGAGCGCGTTTGGTATTGTTGTTTCGATCATCGGAACGTTCTTTGTTAAAACAAAAGAAGGCGGCAATCCTCAAGCGGCGTTGAATATTGGAACTTTCGGCGCAGGCATCTTGATGGTCATCGTGTCCTACTTTGTTATTAAACAAATGATTCCGACTTCAATAACCATTACCGACCCATTCTCTTCAACGGGAATCCTTGAAACTGGTGCCTTTGGTGTATTCCTGGCGACAGTCTATGGTCTCGCCGCTGGCATCGCGATTGGGCTCATCACAGAATACTACACCGCTGAAAATCGTGGACCTGTCCGCGGTATTGCCAAAGAGAGCTTAACCGGCGCTGCAACCAACATCATTGCTGGTTTAGCCATGGGTATGCGTTCAACAGCCCTGCCTTTGATAGTATTAGGCGCGACAATTGTCTTGGCATATCAAGCAGCAGGCTTGTATGGCATCGCAATCGCCGCTGTCGGAATGCTTTCCACGACCGGTATCCAGCTTGCTGTTGATGCTTACGGACCTATTGCTGACAACGCAGGTGGTATTGCTGAAATGGCGCAACTTGGCCCCGAAGTCAGAGCCCGCACAGATAAACTTGACGCAGTTGGAAACACAACCGCCGCAATCGGCAAGGGCTTTGCAATTGGCTCCGCGGCCTTAACCGCTCTGGCATTGTTCTCCGCCTTTGTTTCCGTCGTTGGAATTAAAACCATCGACGTGATGGATCCAATGGTCATGGCTGGCTTGCTGATCGGCGCTATGTTGCCGTTCCTGTTCAGCTCATTCGCCATGGAAGCTGTTGGTAAAGCGGCTGGCGAGATGATCGTTGAAGTGCGTCGTCAGTTCAAAGAAATTCCCGGTCTTCTCGAAGGAAAACCTGGCGTTGTTGCAGATCACAGGAAATGCGTTTCTATTGCAACTGCCGGTGCTATTCGACAAATGGTTCTTCCCGGTCTTCTGGCAATTTTAACTCCCGTGATTGTTGGCTTCCTTTTCAAACCCGAAGTACTCGGTGGTTTGTTAGCTGGCGTAACTTCAGCTGGTGTGTTAATGGCGATCTTCATGTCAAACACTGGTGGTGCCTGGGATAACGCGAAGAAACACATTGAAGGTGGCGCACATGGTGGCAAGGGATCAGATGCCCATAAAGCCGCTGTTGTTGGCGACACTGTCGGTGATCCTTTCAAGGATACAGCAGGTCCTTCATTGAACATTCTTATTAAGTTAATGAGTGTTGTTTCTTTGGTGATTGCTCCTTTACTGTAATTTGATATAGAGACTTTGGCGACGGAGTGTAAATACTTCGTCGCCTTTTCCGCCTCGACATTGTGCCTTTTTTAACAAATGGTGCGTAGTTTGAGACAACCTTACCTGACAAGCAGTCAAGGCTTTTTTTCAGTTTAGTTTGTACATTTTTTATCATGTAGTGCATTATAATTTTTTAAGGGGATTCCAATGGCAAAAAGCATGCTCATCAAGCCTCATGGCGCAGATGAATTAATGCCGCTGCTTCTTGAAGGCGCGGAACTGACCGCTGAACTCAAGAAAGCAAAAACTTTACCCCAAGCTCGCATCACTTCACGCGAAGTTGGCGACTTGATTATGCTGGGTATCGGTGGTTTCACACCGCTAACCGGATTCATGGGCTCAAAAGATTGGAAAGGCGTTTGCGCCGATATGAAAACAACAAACGGCACATTCTGGCCCATTCCAATTACAGTATCCGTTGACGAAGATTTCGCCGAATCACTGAAAATCGGCGATGAGATTACCCTTGTAAACGACGAAGATGGCGATCTGATGGCGACGATGAAAGTCGAAGAAAAATACGTCATTGACCGCGAATTCGAATGCAAGCACGTTTACACCACCACTGAAGCTGCACATCCAGGTGTTCAGATGGTAATGGCGCAGAAAGCCGTCAACCTCGGTGGCCCCGTCAAAGTCTTGTCAGAGAGCACATTCCCGACAGAATTTGAAGGCATCTACCAGCGTCCAGCCGAAAGCCGTGCATTATTCGAAAAACAAGGCTGGCGCACCATCGCCGCTTTGCAGCTTCGCAACCCCATGCACCGTTCGCACGAATACCTCGCCAAGATCGCTATCGAAGTCTGCGATGGTCTTTATATCCATCAGCTAATCGGTAACCTGAAACCCGGCGACATTCCCGCTGATGTTCGCGTTAAGTGCATCAACACGTTAGTTGAAAATTATTTCAACAAGGACCGAGTTTTCATGGGCGGCTATCCTCTCGATATGCGCTATGCAGGACCTCGCGAAGGTCTGTTGCATGGTGTGTTCCGCCAGAACTTCGGCTGCACCCACATGATTATCGGTCGCGACCACGCTGGTGTCGGCGATTATTACGGTCCCTTCGATGCCCAAACAGCCTATCTCGATCTCTGGGAAGGCGCTCTTGAATGCAAGATGCTCCCAATTGACTGGACATTCTGGGATTACGGACAAGGTGGTATGGCTTCAATGAAGACATCACCAGACAAAAACAAACCAAAGCGTTTGTTCCTCTCTGGAACGAAACTTCGCAGTCTTCTTTCCGAAGGCAAACTGGACGAAATTCCCGCTGAATTCAGCCGTCCAGAAGTACTCGAAATACTTAAAGAATACTATGCTAGCCTAAGCGACGAAGCTAATGTTAAAGTTAAGCTTCATGGTCACGCGACTGGTGATGCAGAAAAAAAACTGTAAAGTAACCGCTTTTGCGGAATGACTTTAATAGAATACCAACAACCTTAATGGATTCATTTCAGGAGGCAAAATGCCAAGCTTCGTAAACCCGGAAAAGTGCGATGGCTGCAAGGCGCTTGATAAAACCGCCTGCCAGCACATCTGCCCGAATGACCTGATGGTTTTGAACAAGGAGACGGAGAAGGCTTACAACATGGAGCCTGAGATGTGCTGGGAATGCTATAACTGCGTCAAGATTTGCCCAGTACAGGCAGTTGAGATGCGCGGTTATGCTGACTTCGTGCCACTAGGTGCGACAGTCACTCCCTTGCGCAGCACCGACTCAATTATGTGGACTGTTAAATTCCGTAATGGAAAGCTGAAACGGTTCAAATTCCCAATCCGTACAACTGCCGAAGGTTCCGCAGTGCCCGATGGTGGCTGGGAAACCGGCACGGATGATCTGGCTAGCCCCGTTCTGTTTACAGAACCGGCTTCAGATGGCACGGCTGAACTTTACACCCTTAAGAAGTAGGAGCAGTTACAATGGCCAATTTTGAAACTGTGAAGGTCGCAACTGACCTGCTGATCCTCGGTGGTGGTATGGCCGCTTGCGGCGCCGCTGTCGAAGCCGCATATTGGGCAAAAAAGCATAACGTGAAAGTTACCTTAGTTGACAAAGCTGCCATGGATCGTTCCGGCGCTGTCGCTATGGGTCTTTCCGCTATCAACCAGTATGTCGGTTTGAAAGACGGACAAAACACCATCAACGATTACGTCGCTTATGTGCGTAATGACTTGATGGGCGTGACTCGTGAAGACTTGGTTGCGAACACCGCACGCCACGTTGACTCATCCGTTCATTTGTTTGAAAAGTGGGGACTCCCTATCTGGACAGACAAAGATGGTGGTTATGTTCACGAGGGTCGCTGGCAGCTCATGATTAACGGTGAATCCTATAAGGTCATCGTTGCTGAAGCAGCCAAAAATGCACTTGGAATTGACAACATTTTCGAACGCATTTTCATCGTCGGACCACTGATGAAAGACGGCAAGTGCATCGGCGCAACCGGCTTCTCAGTTCGCGACAACAAATTCTATATCTTCCTTGCCAAGGCAATAATGGTTGCCATGGGTGGCGCGGTTCACGTGTTTAAACCACGCTCATCTGGTGAAGGCCTTGGTCGCGCATGGTATCCACCATGGAACTCAGGTTCATCAGCATACTTCACCTTGAAGGCTGGTGCTGAGATGACCTGTCAGGAAGTTCGCTTTATTCCTGTTCGATTCAAAGATGCCTACGGCCCCGTGGGTGCATGGTTCTTACTCTTCAAATCGCGTGCCACCAACGGCTTGGGCGAAGCCTACATGGAAACCCGTCGTCCCGAGCTCCAAAACTGGCTTCCCTATGGTAATGTCAAACCAGTACCAGCGAACCTGCGTAACTGGCTGATGATGCTTGACGTAATGGAAGGCAAAGGCCCGATTTACATGAGAACTGAAGAAGCCATTGGTAAACTCGCCGAGCAGTACAAAGACGACAAGAAGGCTTACAAGAAGAAAATGAAAGAACTCGACAGCGAAGCATGGGAAGATTTCCTCGATATGACAATCTCCCAGGCGCTGTTATGGGCAGCTTCGAATGTTGACCCAGCCGAGAAATCTTCTGAAATCGCCGCCGCAGAACCATATTTCATTGGCTCACACTCCGGCGCCTCGGGTGCTTGGGTTTCAGGTCCTGAAGATCTTCAGACCGAAGGCACAAAGAATGATTACTTCTGGGGTTATCCTCAGATGTCAACCGCTGACGGCGTTTTCTGTGCTGGCGACGCTTCTGGCGCTTCCTCACACAAATTCTCCTCAGGTTCACATGCTGAAGGCCGCATCGCTGGTAAAGCAGCCGTAAAATGGGTTGTTGACCACAACGATGCACCGACCTTCGATGACGCTGAAATCGCAAAACTCAAAGAAACCATCCTCGCACCGATGGAAACCTTTGAAGCACATTGCAAAGAAACCACAGACGCAAATATCAACCCGAACTACATTCGCCCCAAAATGTTCATGTTCCGTCTTCAGAAGATTATGGACGAATATGCTGGTGGTGTCTCATCACAGTTCAAAACAAGCAAAGCCCAGCTCGAAAGAGCCTTGGAACTCCTCACCGTCTTGGCTGAAGATTCCCTTAAGCTCGGTGCTGAAGATTTGCATGAACTGATGCGCGCTTGGGAAAATATTCACCGTATGTGGCAGGCAGAAGCGCACGTTCGCACAATTCTGTTCCGTGAAGAAACTCGCTGGCCCGGATACTACTTCCGTAGCGATACTCCCACAATGAGTGCAGACTGGAAAGTGTTTGCAAATTGCCGTTGGAATCCAGAAAATGGCGATTGGGAAATGATGAAGAGACCGATTCACGAGATCTTCTAAATTTTCGAATCACCTAAACTATTTGGTTTAACCTCCAAACAGTTTAAGCTAAAAAATATGCTGGGGACTCTGTCCCCGGCATATTTAAAGCTTTCACCGTCGAACTAATAGTAAACATGGCACACTGATTGCTCTATATTACACTAGTGTGACTTAGACCCCGATAGCAAAGAGCTTGGTAAATGAGACACGAGATACTTGAGTGAAAATACACAACCTGCGAGCAATTTTGCAGTGCAAATTAAGAACCGAGGTACATTTGAGTGACGAAATTCCCGTTTGCGAACATTGCGGAAGCAAGATGAGCAAATTAGAAGTACCAACAGAGGCGAACTTTAACACCGATTTCTTCTGGGTATGCTTCAACGACGAATGTATATATTTCAAAGAGGGATGGGAATGGATGCAGTCACGGTACAACGTTCATGCGTCATACCGATACCGCATTAACCCATACAATGGTGAGCCAGGTCCCTTTCCGATCTGGTCAAAAGATGCTCTGAAAAGTAAGATCATCGAATAAAGGACAAGAAGATTGGACAAGATAGAAAAGCTTAAAGAGACAATACTCCGGGATTTTGAACGCTTAACATTAGATGACACATTCCATTTTGGTTGCGGTCCTCATGTTGAGTGTTTCAATAGATGTTGTGCAGATGTTAATATCTTTTTGACACCTTATGACGTTTTAAGAATGCGGAAAGCGCTTAAGTTAAGCTCTGGCGATTTTTTGAGCCGCTATACTATCATTCCTTTCGACGAAAATCAAACACTTCCTGTGCCATTGATGTTGATGAATGATTCCGATGAAAAGAAATGTCATTTTGTGGACTCTGAAAAAGGTTGCACGATATATAATGATCGCCCCTGGCCCTGCCGGATGTATCCTCTGGGTTTAGCAGCAGAAGCTGATGATGACTCTCGCAAAGGCGGTCGATTTTACTTTTTGATGACTGAAGACCATTGCCTTGGATTTAAGTATGGAAAAAAATGGTCTGTTCGTGAGTGGATGGACGATCAAGGTGTTGATTCTTTCGATGAATTTGGAGAATTATTCAAACAGGTAACGGTTCACCCTCGCCTCGCCGGAGGTTGGAAACCTACTCCGAAACATATCGAAATGTACTGGATGGCGCTTTACGATCTTGATAAATTCAGAACCTTCGTGAATGCAAGTTCCTTTCTGCTAAGATTTGAGCTAAGCCCTGAAGAAATCAGCAAGATTGAAACCGATGATGCGGAGTTACTGAAATTAGGGTTTAAGTGGATACGCATGGCTTTCTACGGTGAGAAAACCCTTACCATCAATCCTGAAGTGATCGAAAACCTTAAGCAGAAAAGCGAAGCCGCAAAGAACAATGGCTAACCATATAAAGCAACCCGACCGGAAGTTCATTAAACGCTTAGAAAGTGCAGGCGCTGGTGATGTAAGCAAATGTTACCAATGTGCGACTTGTTCGGCAGTTTGTAAACTTAGCCCCGAAGATCACCCATTTCCCCGCAAAGAAATGATTCTTGCCCAATGGGGTCAGTCGGATAAACTTGTCGCTGATCCAGATGTCTGGCTTTGTCACCAGTGTAACGATTGTACTGTGAATTGTCCTCGCGGCGCTCGCCCTGGCGACGTAATGGCGGCGATCCGAAATTATTCTTTCGAACATTTTGCTTTCCCTGGTTTTATGGGCAGATTACTTGCCAAACCATCAGGGCTTCCTATTCTGTTTTTAATTCCCATTCTTATTCTCGCATATCTTGCCGACTGGTCACAGATCACTGTTTTCCACGGGCATGTTCATTTTTACGATTTTCTACAGAATGGCATTTTAGAAATGTTGTTCATGGGTGGCAACGCCCTGATATTCCTCCTTGCCGCTGTAGGCTTGGCGCGGTTCTACAAAGGGATGTCTGAAACATGGGATGTTAAGCCTACCATGGGCTTCATTCCTGCGGCAATTCAGACAGCACTTGAAATAATTAGCCATGGTCGGTTCAGCAAATGTGACGCGAGTAAGTTCCGAAAATTAGCCCACATGCTCGTTTTCTTTGGTTTCATAGGTGCAATGGCGACAGCCGGATTGGCGTTAATGCGGATGCTTTACCTGCATTTCATCGATGCTCAGCACCTTGCATTGTCAAGTATTCCCGCGATGATGCTCTATCATCCATTTAAGCTTTTAGGCAACTTCAGCGGCATCGCCATGATCGTTGGAATTATAATGATTCTGGTGCGTCGTTCATCTGATCCCGAAGGTGCTGGACAAACGATTTTCCAACAGAAACTTTTTCTGTATTCGATTATCATCATCGCATTTACAGGCATGGCGATTCAGTTCCTTCGCATGGGCGATTTGCCAATGTTGGCTTACGGCGTTTACTTCATCCATTTGATATTCGTGTTTTTCCTGCTGTGGTATGCACCATACAGTCAGTTCGGTCACATGTTTTACCGAACGCTGGCAATGGTGTTTGCTCGCAGTATCAATAGATTGCCTCGCCAGTAAAAGAGTGCGAGACTTGAGTTTGCTAAAATTCACCTGCATAAATCAATAACAGGTTCCGGGGTTTCAACACATGAGTGAAAACAATCTCGAAAATAACGTTCTTAGCACCGACCTTCTGATAGTTGGCGGCGGCATAGCGGGTATTACCGCGGCCGTTGAAGCTGCAGAAGTCGGGAAAAAAGTCGTTTTGATCGAGCGGGAGCATTATCTTGGAGGTAGGGTCGCACAGTTGCACCGTTACTTCCCGAAAATATGCCCACCGACTTGTGGACTGGAGATAAACTTCCGTCGCATTAAAAACAATCCAAATATCACCGTTCTGACTGGCGCAAGTGTCGGCATAGCTGATGGTGATGTAGGCAAGTACAGCGTGAGCGTTGACATTCAACCACGCTATGTTACCGAGAATTGCACCGCTTGCGGTGATTGTGAGATGGCTTGTGAGGTTGAAGTAGATGACACATTCAACCTTGGGATGAAAAAGGCTAAGGCAATTCGCTTGTGGCATGAGATGGCGTACCCATTTCTATATTTTGTCGATGAGAAAGCAGCCAGTGATCCGAAAATGAAACCGCTGGAAGCGCTTTGTCCCGCAAAAGCCATTGACCTGAACATGAAGCCGAAATCTTTGACCGTAAATACCAAAAGCATTATCTGGGCAACTGGTTGGCAGTCTTACGATGCGACAAAGCTTGAAGGTCTGAATTTCGGAATTCTGCCAAATGTTGTTACCAACATGATGTTTGAACGCATTTCAGCGCAAAACGGTATCAACGAAGGTAAGATTGTCCGCCCATCAGACGGTGGAGATGTTAAAAGTATCGCATTTGTTCAGTGTGCCGGTTCTCGAGACCGCAACCATCTTCCATATTGTTCGGCAATATGCTGTATGGCTTCACTGAAACAGACACGCTACGTTCGTGAACAATATCCCGATGCTGAAATTCACGTCTTTTTCATTGACGCTCGCACACCTGGGCGTTGGGAAGATTTCTATCAGACTGTTCAGGATGATACAAAGACAATTTTACATCGTGGCAAGGTCGCGAAAATTGACGAAGCCGACAATGGAGATGTCACACTGACAGCTGAAAATACTTTGACCAGGCAACTTGAACAAATTACTGTCAACATGGCGGTGCTTGCCACTGGAATGCAACCAAATGCAAAAGACGAAAAACCACCAGTCAAGGCAGTTATGGATGACTTTGGCTTCATCTGGCAGGGTGGAGTAATTGCGGCTGGTGTTGCCGCTGGTCCAAAAGATGTTGCTGGAAGTAATCAGGAAGCCACGGGCGCTGTCGGAAGAGCCTTGCAAGAGATGGAGGAGAAGTAAATGGCAAACGTAGGAATTTTCCTCTGCTCCGGTTGCGGAATGGACAAAACGATTGACTTTGACACCTTGAAGGATTTCATCGAAGAAGACCTCAAGTATAAAGTATTTGAAGTTGATTCAATGGTTTGTGGCGATTTTGTTAAAAAAATCCGTCAGGACATCGCAGATAACCAACTTGACCGCGTGATTATCGCTGCTTGTTCAGTTCGTTATTTTACAGACCGTTTTTATTTTGGTCCCGATGTATTCGTTGAACGTGTTCCATTGCGTGAGTTGGTCGGCTGGTCAATGAATAAAGAAGAAATTGACGAGCAGGCTGAGGAAAACGATTGGGACGAAGACGAACATCCAATATTTGAGCTTGCCGCGGATTATCTCCGTATGGCTGTCGTCAAAATGGAAAATGTCGAACCACCTAAACCAGTTGAAGAAGAAGTCTTAAAAGACATTATGGTTGTTGGTGGTGGTGTTGCTGGCATGTCCGCCGCGTTGACCTCAGCCCGAGCCGGATACAACACGGTTTTGATCGAACGTGAGGCTGAATTAGGCGGTGGCGTAAAAGATTTTAAATGGACGTTCCCATCAACACCGCCTTTTACCAAACCTGTTGAGCCGCCGCATTTGAAGATGATTGAGGAAGTGACATCACATCCTAAAATCACCATTCACACCGGAACGACAGTCGCCAAAACAAGTGGTCAGCCGGGTCAATATGATATAGTTCTAAAATCTGATTCTGGCGAGCAAAATCTAAGAACCGGTACGATTGTCCAAGCCACGGGATGGCAACCATACGACCCCAAGAATTTGGCGGAAAAATATGGCTACGGTCGTCTGAGCAATGTGGTGACGAGCATCGAATTTGAAAAAATGGTGAAAAATGGTGGAATCAAACGTCCATCTGACGGTAAAGCACCAAAAAACATCGCCATCATTCACTGCGCAGGTTCTCGAGATAAAGAGCATTTGGCATATTGTTCTGCAGTATGTTGTCGCACGGCTTTAAAACAAGCGATGTACGTTCGGGACGAATTACCCGACTCAAACGTTTACTTGCTGTACAAAGATATTCGTACCCCTGGTGTGTACGAACAATTTTATGAAACCGTTCAGCAGGAAGAAGGAGTTTACCTCACAAAAGGCGAGGTGACAGCGGTTGTGCAGAGCGGAACTGATGCTTTGACCGTTTCCTTGGATGAAACGCTTCTCGGTGAAGCGATAGATGTTGATGCCGATCTGCTCGTTTTAGCCACTGGCATTGTTCCTTCGGCAAAAATCATGACAGATAAATTGCCAACTGCCGCCGAGACCGAAGACAAAGAGGCTGAAAAGGCTGAAACAGCTGTCCGAAAAGAACTGGGACGACCTGAGAATGTGTTGAACCTTACCTACATGCAGGGAACAGATATTCCCAGCCTGAAGTATGGCTTCCCAGATTCACATTTTATTTGCTTCCCTTACGAAACAAGACGTACAGGCATTTATGCCGCTGGTGCAGTTAGAGCGCCGATGGACATAATGACAGCAGTCAATGATGGCGCAGGCGCGGCTCTGAAAGCCATCCAGACACTTGAAGCATCATCAAAAGGTGTTGCGGTTCACCCTCGCTCAGGCGATGTTAGCTTCCCGGAATTCTTCCTGCAACGCTGTACACAGTGCAAGCGCTGTACGCAGGAATGTCCCTTTGGTGCCCTTGATGAAGACGAAAAAGGCACGCCGAAACCGAATTCATTACGCTGTCGTCGCTGTGGCATTTGTATGGGTGCTTGCCCGGAACGGATTATTTCATTCAAGGATTACTCACCGAATATGGTCTCTCAGATGATTAAAACCATTGAGATACCTGATGAGGACGATGAACGACCAAGAATACTCGCATTTGTCTGTGAAAATGACGCTATGCCGGCGCTGGATTTAGCCGCCTTGCATAGAGCAAAGATTTCACCTTGGATCCGAGTTATCCCCGTTAGATGTATCGGTTCAGTGAACACCGTTTGGATTGCAGACGCACTATCGAATGGCTTTGACGGAATTCTGCTCTGTGGATGCCAACGTGGCGATGATTATCAATGCCACTACATTCGCGGTAGTGAGCTGGCGAAAGTTAGGATGAAAAACGTCAAAGAAAAACTTGAGCAACTGGTTCTGGAACCCGAACGAGTTCGCATCGAGTCAATGGAGATTTCGGATTGGGAAGGCATGGCAAAATTATTCAACGATTTCGCTGAGGAGATCGTTGAAATAGGCACCAATCCATACAAAGGCTTTTAGCAAAAAGTTTACATAAACAATTATCCTCATAGCGAAAAGTTACTAAGAGGAAAGTCATGGCACATGAATCGAAAAAGGCCCAGGGAAAGCTCGCCGAGCTGAAAACTGGACCATGGCCAAGTTTCGTAAAAGAAATCGAAGCAGCGGCTGAAAACAACAAGATGTCGCAGGATCTGCTCGGAGTGCTCGAGCGTTCTTACGATGAGCAAATCGGTCACTGGAAGCACGGTGGAATCGTTGGAGTCATGGGATACGGCGGCGGCGTTATTGGTCGTTACGTTGACATCCCAGAAGATTTCCCAAACATTTCGCATTTCCATACCATCCGCGTAAATCAACCTGCTGGTTGGTTCTACAAGACGGAAAACCTTAAAACTTTGTGTGATATTTGGGATCGTCACGGTTCTGGATTGACCAACATGCACGGTTCAACTGGTGACATTGTGTTCTTAGGAACCGTAACCGATGAACTGGAACCCACATTTGAAGAGCTGACGCAAGCTGGCTTTGACTTGGGTGGTTCTGGATCAGTGTTGCGCACGCCATCATGCTGTTGTGGACCCGCCCGTTGTGAATGGGCGATGTACGACACGCTGCGTATAACCTACGAACTGACAATGCACTATCAGGACGAACTTCACAGACCGTTCTTCCCGTACAAATTCAAGTTCAAAATGGCTGGCTGTCCAAATGATTGCGTGGCTTCAATTGCCCGTGCGGATATGTCGATCATCGGAACTTGGCGCGATGAAATCAAAATCGATCAGGATCGCGTTCGCCAGTACGTTAAAGACGGCATGAACATCGTTCGTGATGTTGTCAATCTTTGCCCGACCAAATGTATGGAATGGGACGGCAATGATCTGAACATTGATAACAAAAATTGCACCCGCTGTATGCACTGCATCAACGCAATGCACTTGGCGCTTAAGCCCGGTGATGATCGTGGCGCGACAATTTTGCTTGGCGCAAAAGCCCCGATTCTCGAAGGCGCAATGTTATCTAGCGTTTTACTTCCATTCGTGAAGATGGACCCACCCTATAATGACACAGACCCGAACTTCGATGATCTTAAAGATCTCGTTGATGAAATCTGGGAAGTATGGGGCGAAGAAGGCAAGAACCGCGAGCGCGTCGGTGAATTCATCGAACGTATTGGTAAGAGCAACTTCCTTGATGCAATTGGCTTAGAGCCAGTGCCTGAGATGGTCGCTCATCCTCGCGAGAACCCATTTGTCTTCTATGACATGAGCGGGGACGAAGAGGAGGACTAGTCCTTCTTTGAATCTTAACTTAAGTCTTGTGTAACAAGAGCATCACAACAAAGACACAGAGGAGTCATCCATGACTGCAGAACCTGCACAAAGGTTGACCGACATAGGCCCACCACATTATGAAAAGAACCTTCCACCGGTGGTTCTTAATAACTACGGTAAATGGGATAAGCACGAGATTATCGGTTCCGGCACTATGGTGCACACCGGTTTGACAGGCGATACTCTATACACCGTTCGCGCTGGTTCGCCCCGTCTTATTTCAATTCAAAAGATCAGGGCGTTTTGTGATATCGCTGATAAGTATTGCGATGGCTATTTGCGATTCACGAGTAGGAATAATGTTGAATTCCTGACCACCAAAAAAGGAAACGTTGCTTCGATTAAAAAAGAAGTTGAAGCTCTCGGACATCCCGTAGGTGGTATGGCGAATTCGATTTCAAACATCGTTCATACGCAAGGCTGGGTGCATTGTCACTCCGCCGCAACAGATGCTTCCGGCATCGTGAAATCCGTGATGGACGCGCTAAGTGATGAATTCACAAACATGCGCCTTCCCGGTAAACTCCGCATTGCTTTGGCTTGCTGCCTGAATATGTGCGGCGCAGTTCACTGCTCCGACATAGCAATCCTTGGTGTTCACCGTCGTCCGCCGCACATTGCGCATGATGCAATGCGTAAAGTCTGTGAAATCCCAAGCGTCGTTTCAGCATGCCCGACCGCAGCAATTCGGCCGAAAGAAGTCGATGGTTACGCTTCCGTTGAAGTCCTTGAAGACCGTTGCATGTTCTGTGCGAACTGCTACACCGTTTGCCCGGCAATGCCATTGAATGATCCTGTCACAGATGGTGTTTCGATATGGGTCGGCGGCAAGGTTTCAAACGCTCGCACCGCGCCGATGTTCTCAAAATTAGCAATTCCCTACATCCCGAACAACTCACCGCGCTGGCCCGAAGTGGTTGACGCTGTGAAAAATCTTGTTTACGTCTGGAAAGACGACGCCCGTCCATACGAACGTATGGGTGAGTGGATTGCCCGCATAGGCTGGCCAAGATTCTTTGAAATGACGGGAATCGAATTCCAGAAAGAACACATCGACGATTTCAAACATGCAGGAACGACTTACGCTCGTTCAGCACACATTCGATTCTGATCTTAAAAAAGGGAGCCTATCATGGCTGGACCTACACTCGAAGAAGTTTCTGACAAGATGTACAAATTGGTCAAGGAAAACGCAGGTATAAAAAAATTCAAATCTGGCGATCTTATGAAAGCCATGCGAGAAGTTTATCCCGGTCTTGATCGTAAATTGTCGAAAGATGCAGTGAAATTACTGGTTGACTCCGGTCGCTGTGTATATACTTACTTCGGTGGATCGTGGGTGGAAATACCTCATAAAGAGGCTTCCTCCAACGATTAACGGTAAACCCGAAATTGGAATACTTCCGCAACCCCGAATAACCATTGCTGGTATCGGTGGAGATAGCGGGAAAACCCTTGTGACGCTTGGTTTGATTCAATCCTGGCGTCACGAGGGTATTCCGATAAGAGCGTTCAAAAAGGGACCTGATTTCATTGATCCCGCTTGGTTGAAACTGGCAACAGGACATCCAGCGAGAAATCTTGACACCTGGATGATGGACGCTGAAAAGGTGACTCGCTCTTTTACATTTCACGCGATACATGACGGGATTAATGTCATGGAAGCGAATCGCGGTTTGCACGATGGTGAGGATTCACGAGGAACCCATTCATCCGCCGAGATGGCAAAGTTGCTGAAATGTCCAGTGATACTGGTGTTGCCTGCGATTAAGGTAACTCGAACGCTGGCGGCTATTGCGCTGGGGATGAAGATGTTTGACTCCGATGTGAATATTGCCGGGGTCATCGTGAACCAACTGGCAACCAAACGTCAACGCGCGGTCATCGAGCGGGCGATTGAAGATGAGACCGGAATTCCAGTCTTAGGAATGTTGCCAAGATTGCGAAATGATCCTCTTCCCGGAAGACACTTAGGGCTTGTTACTCCAGAGGAACATCATGCCGCCAAGAGCGCTCTTGAGACTGCCGGACGACTAGTGGGTGAAAACAGTGATCTAGTTCGCCTTAAGGAAGTTGCCTATAATGTTGAAGTCCTTAAAGGCAGTTCAACTGACGTAACACCTGACATAACGATTCGTTCAGGTGAGTTCCTGCGGATTGGTTATTTCAAGGGATCGGCGTTTACGTTTTATTACCCGGAAAACCTCGAAGCGCTGGAAAAATCGGGCGCGAAGCTGATTGAAGTTGATCCATTCGAGTCACCCGAGTTACCAGATTTAGATGCTCTTTACATAGGTGGTGGATTTCCTGAAACCCATGCTGTTGGATTGACCGAAAATGTTACCTTCAGGCTGTCAGTAAAAAAAGCCGCAGACGATGGACTTCCAATATACGCTGAATGTGGTGGTTTAATGTTTCTCTCGAAAGCCTTGATCACAGCAGATGGCGAATTTGAAATGGCTGGCGTTTTTAAGGAAAAGATTGAAATTAAACGCAAGCCGCAAGGTCACGGTTATCAGAAAGTGTTTGTCGATCATGATAACCCCTTTTATCCAGAAGGCACAGTAATCAGGGGGCATGAATTTCATTATTCGAGACTGGTTGATGAGCCTTCAGAAGAAACAGCATTTAGAGTTGAGCGGGGCACCGGTTTAGGTGCGCATAGAGACGGGTTGATTTATAACAACGTGTTAGCATCATACCTTCACGTCCATGCGATTGCTACGCCAGAATGGGCTGAAGGAATTGTAAACGCCGCCAAGGAATATCAGAAACATCGAAACGAGTAATTACACGCTTTTTTTATTATACGAGGAGTCGCTTTTCCAAAACTAAGGAACCAAGCACGCATGAACCCTGTTGGCAACACAAATGATATCCAGACTGAGTTAATCGAAACTCTTAAAGCCTGGCAGAAAGTTGAAAAAGATTCAATTGCGATGGCGAGGGAGACCCAGCGAAAAAGCAGAAATGCTCTTGTTCGGCTTGTAATGGAAATACTAGCGCATGATTCGGTGCTCCATCACAGAGTTCAACAATTTTTGCTGGATAACATAGAGAAGTCAAGTCTTACACTTCAGCCTGAAGAGCTTGATACCGTTTGGGAAATGATTGAGAAGCATATTGAGTTTGAAAAGAAAATTCTTGAGCTGGCGAATAAAGCACAGAGTGCCACAGAATTAAAAGTTCCGAGTTTTCTGCTAAACTATCTGTTGAAAGACGAAGAGAAACACGATGCGCTACTTGAACGCCTCGAGGAAATTAAAGTAAACATGCATCCATACGCCTGAGGGCGAGAAGGAAGGGAGAATGGCTCTTAAACGAAAACCTAAGAAACTAGTCGTTAAAGGCGGCGGTGGTAGTTCAGGCTCTGAAACCAGTCCGCTTCGTCCATATCATTTAGAAAAAACCGCGCCTTGTATGAATGGATGTCCTCAGGGAACAGAAATCCGCAAGGTACTTATGACGATTGCTCAAGCTGAAAAATATGAAAAACCTCAGGAGCAGGCATTTCAGGAAGCTTGGGAGATCATTACAGAAAAAAATCCGCTCCCAGCAGTCTGCGGTCGAGTATGCCCTCACCCTTGCGAAGATGACTGTAATCGTAAAGACAAAGAAGGTGCGCTGGCAATTAATAACGTCGAACGTTTCCTTGGTGACTGGGCATTAGAACATAATTTTAAGCTTCATGTTTCAGAAGAATTAATCCATCCTGAAAAAGTAGCCGTCATTGGCGCTGGTCCCGCTGGTCTTGCCTGCGCCTATCACATGCGTCGCAAAGGTTATAAAGTCACAATATTTGAAGCCTTTGATAAGGCTGGCGGTATGCTTCGCTATGGTATTCCCGCCTATCGTTTGCCTCGTGAAGTACTGGATGCTGAAATCCAGAACATTCTTGATCTCGGCGTTGAGCTTAAGACCAATGTCTCCATTGGCAAAGACATGCCTTATGAGCAACTTCAGAAAGATTTCGACGCGATATTCGTCGGAATCGGCGCTCATCAGGGCAAGGGTTTACGTTGCCCGGGCGAAGATGCTGGCAATGTTTACAGCGGCGTGAAATTCCTTCACCTCGCCAACAACGGCATCCCCGTTGAACTAGGCGACAAAGTCGTCGTCATCGGCGGTGGTGACACAGCCATTGACGCCGCCCGCGTGGCAATCAGACTTGGCTCAAAAGCTACAATACTTTATCGCCGCACTCGCAATGAGATGCCAGCAATCGAAGAAGAAATCATCGGAGCGGAAGAAGAAGGCATTGACTTCCATTTCCTCGCCGCGCCAATAGAGATAATTCAGGAAGATGGCAAAGCAGTCAAAATGATCTGCCAGAAAATGGAACTTGGCGAACCCGATGCTTCAGGTCGTCGTCGTCCCGTTCCAATCGAGGGCGACACCTTTGAGTTGCCAGTTTCCACTGTCATCGCCGCGATCTCACAAGAACCAGACTTCACCGGTTTGGATAACCTTCATGAAGGCAGAGACTGGGTGAAGGTTGACGATTTTGGTAAAACCAAAGAAGATAAAACATACGGCGGTGGCGATGTTCTCGATCTTGGCTTGGCTACAATAGCTTTGGCGCAAGGTCGTCTCGCCGCTGAAACCATGCACGCCAATTTCCGCGGGCTGGAGCTTGAAAAACAAGTTGCTCCTCCGGTCATTAAATCCGATCGGATACTTAAGTCTTTCTATGAAGATGCTTTAAGGAATGAAGAGACTCAGATTCCACCAGAGGAACGGTTAATAGATGATCCTTGGAAAGAAATCAGTTCAACACTTTCCGAAGAAGCCGTTGTCGCCGAAGCGAAACGTTGCATGAGTTGCGGTTCATGTTTTGATTGTGGCACATGCTGGAGCTACTGCCAGGACAACGCTATTAAGAAACCGATGACCCCTGGTGAAGCCTATATATTCAAACTTGATTTCTGCAACGGCTGCAGTAAGTGCAAAGATGCCTGCCCGTGTGGTTATATTGAAATGAAGTAATCAGCGACAGGCTATAAGCCAATTTACATAAAGTTAGAGGGAGGAGAACCCCCATGCCAAATCTCGAATGGGAAGACCTAAACATCGAAGTAGATGAAGATGGATTCATGGAGAATCCTGAAGGTTGGGACGAGCGAATTGCATTAGCGCTCGCAAGTACCGAAGGTGTTTCTGAATTGACAGAAGACCACTGGAAAATCGTGCACTATCTTCGCGACTATTACCAGAAGTTCGGAATTGCCCCAATGATTCGCAAGCTCTGTAAAGAGTCTGGCTATTCATTAAAGCAAATGTATGAACTGTTCCCTTCAGGTCCTGCAAAGGGCGCCTGTAAGGTTGCTGGTTTGGCAAAACCAACTGGTTGTGTCTGATATCCATTGATGATACTTAACCGTATTCAACGGCGGGCGGATAAAATTTATCTTCCGTCCGCCAGTTGTTGCTTGGAATCTACGCCACATAGCATTAGGTACATTTCTTCCTTGTGAGCCCACCACTGTCTTGAAGATTATTTTTCAGAATATCTTCAAGCTTTGAATATCTAATGCTCAAAATAAATTGTGATGGCGGACTGTACCCTTATTTGTGAAAAAACAAACAATTCAAACATAGTTTTCTTATGCACCTTTCCAAAATACTCCAAAGCGAAGCCGATTCGATAATTTCCGCGTGGCAACAGCAAATGTTTGAGACCTATCAACCTGAGACTGCTGAATTCCTCGTTAAGAAGAAAGATCGCTTCCAGAATCCAGTAGGATTTGCCATAGGGCGTTGCATTAAAGTACTGTTTGGATATCTGCTGAATAATACTACTGATGAAGAGGCTTCAAAAGCCATGGATGACATTGTTCGCGTAAGGTCAATCCAGAAATTCACACCAGATGAAGCCTTGGGATTCATTTTCGGTTTGAAAGATATTATTCGCAAGTCAGTAGCGGGTTATTCGCTCGATTCGGACTACATTGATCAAATTAAGTTGGTTGACGACAAGATTGATCAAATGATGCTGACGGCCGTAAATATCTACGTTCAATGTCGTGTGAAGCTTATAGAGATCAAATCATACGAACTGCAACGAGCTTATCACAAAGCCCTTGAAAGAAGCAATCTATTTCAAGCTCTTGAAAAAGAGATAGAGGATTCAGATGAAAAAGAGGAGTGAGCCCTGGGGAGGCAATAGCCTATGAACATAATTTTTTCCCTTCTCGTGGTTTTGGTTCTGATTGCGATTCCAATGTTTGGAGCGACCGCTGGCACAGGCATCATTTTTGGCGTTGTGATTCCCTATATTGCCATAGCGTTGTTTCTCATTGGATTTGTGCTCAAGATCATAAATTGGGCAAAATCGCCCGTGCCATTCAAGATCACAACAACTTGTGGTCAACAGAAAACCTTGCCTTGGATCAAGCACAACAATCTTGAATCCCCATCTAACACGACAGGTGTTATTTTGCGTATGGCACTGGAAGTTTTCTGTTTCCGTTCCTTATTTCGCAATACAAAAGTGGAATTGCATGAGGGACCAAAGCTTGTTTATGGCAATACAAGATATCTGTGGGCTGCCGGATTGGCGTTCCATTATTCATTTTTGGTCGTTTTCCTTCGTCATTTCAAGCTTTTCGTTGAACCCACACCGGGATTTGTGAAATTAATAGAGAGTCTGGATGGATTTTTCCAGATTGGCTTACCAATAATCTTTATCACGGATGGTGTTTTAGTTGCTGCGGTGACTTACTTGTTTTTGCGTCGAATTATCGACAACAAAATGAGATACATCTCACTTGCATCAGATTACTTTCCACTGTTCCTGATTCTTAGCATCGCAACCACTGGCATTCTAATGCGCTACTTCACTAAGGTGGATTTAATCAGCATCAAAGAACTTGCCGTTGGATTGTTCAGTTTCCAACCAGTTGTTGCAGCGGGTATTCAGCCGCTTTTCTTCATTCACCTGTTTTTGGTCTGCTGTCTGATTGTTTACATCCCATTCAGCAAACTGATGCACATGGGTGGTGTCTTCATGAGCCCAACCCGCAATATGTCAAACAATAACCGTGTAGTTCGACATGTAAATCCTTGGAATGCTCCTGTAAAAACCCATACTTACGCGGAATGGGAAGAAGAATTCCACGATGTCATCAAAGGCGCAGGTATTCCACTGGATAAGGAGGACTGATGGCGGCAGAAAAATTAAGTCCAGAAAAAGTTGCGAAGATAAATTATACTCCACCAAGTAAGAACTGGCTTGACACAAAGCCGGAGTTCCGTAAAGGCACTTTCAATTATGGGGCGATCCCAAAGAGTGTAGAGTATTTAGGGCTTCCTAATCCCCGTGCCTGGCAACCGATGCATGATGACTGGCAATTGCCGGAAAACTGGAAACAAATCGTCCTTGACGGTTTACGCAAACGCCTTGACAAATTCCGCTCGCTCAAGCTCTTCATGGATGTCTGTGTGCGTTGCGGTGCTTGTGCGGATAAATGCCACTATTTCATCGGTTCAGGCGATCCCAAGAACATGCCAGTACTACGAGCAGAACTTTTGCGCTCTGTATATCGTAAAGAATACACCCTCGCAGGCAAATTAATCGGCAGGATGGTCGGAGCGCGTGATCTAACTGAAGAAGTGTTGCGGGAGTGGTTCTACTATTTCTTCCAATGCACCGAATGCCGCCGTTGCTCGGTCTTTTGTCCTTACGGAATTGACACCGCAGAAATCACGATGATCGTTCGTGAACTGCTGAACGAGCTTGGTTTGGGAATTGACTGGATCACGACTCCATGCTCGAACTGTTTCCGCACCGGAAACCATTTAGGCATTCAGCCTCATGGTTTCAAGGATAGCATCGATTTTGCTGTTGATGATCTTGAAGAAATAACCGGAATTCGAGTGGATGCACCTATAAACAAAAAGGGTGCTGAAGTCCTGTTTGTTGTTCCGTCAGCAGATTATTTTGGTGATCCTCATTATTTTGGTTTACTTGGCTATTTAGCGATGTTGCATGAAATCGGTCTGGATTACACCTTTAGCGCTTTTGCTTCAGAAGGCGGCAACTTTGGGCTGTTCCATTCTCACGATATGATGAAACGCCTGAACTCCAAAATTTACGACGAAGCAAAACGGCTAGGTGTCAAGTGGATACTCGGTGGCGAATGTGGTCACATGTGGCGTGTGATTAGTCAGTACATGGCAACGATGCAGGAGCCGGCAGACTTTCTTGAAGTTCCCAAATCTCCTATCACAGGCACCGTGTTTGAAAATACAAGATCCACGAAGATGGTTCATATCTGTGAATTTACCGCTGATCTGATTAAGAATAACAAGCTTAAGCTAGACCCCAGCCGCAACGACAACTTTCGGGTAACCTACCATGATTCCTGCAATCCTGCCCGCGGTATGGGCTTGATTGAGGAACCTCGCTATGTCATTCGCAACACCTGCAACAATTTCTTTGAAATGCCTGAAGGCACAACCAAAGAGCAAACATTCTGTTGTGGTTCTGGCGCTGGGCTTGGAACAGACGAGAACATGGAGATCAGGATGCAGGGCGGATTGCCTCGAGCCAATGCTGTCCGGTATGTTCACGATAAATACGATGTGAACACCCTTGCCTGCATTTGCGCAATCGACAAAGCGACCTTGCCGAGTCTGATGGACTTCTGGGTTCCGGGTGTTGAAGTTGCCGCCGTGCATGAATTTGTCGGCAATGCCCTGATTATGAAGGGTGAGAAGAAGCGCGACGTGAACCTACGCAACGAACCGCTACCTCACATTGAGGAGGATTCGGCTGATGTATGATTCCGGTAAAGTAATTTTTGGAATTGTCGTGTTCATCATCTTGATGACAATTCCAATCTGGTATAATCTTGCTTTTGGCACAGGGGCTCGTCCTGATCCAATTGTGCAGACAAAAGACGTTCCCGGCAAAGATCAATGCGTGATGGATGCCAGCTATATGCGAGGCTCGCACATGGATGTCCTCAATGAGTGGCGTGATGTCGTCGTTCGAGAAGGAAAACGAATCCATAAAACCGAGGACGGAAGAATTTACAACATGAGCCTTTCCAAGACCTGTCTGGATTGTCATTCCAACAAAGAGCAATTCTGTGATCGCTGCCATAATTATATGTCAGTTGATCCCTATTGCTGGTCTTGTCATACAATTCCTGAGGAGGGCAACAATGGGCGTTGACAGACGAGATTTCCTGAAGATTGCCGGTGTTGGAGCTGTTGGTTTGGCGGCGAACCCAGCGTTAAAACTATTCGCAAACGTCAAAGACATCCCTGAGAGCAATCCTCTGACCGCCAAGCATTGGGCGATGGTCGTCAACCTTCGGATCTGCCAGGAACAGAAGAACTGCACCGCTTGCCTGGACGCTTGCCACGCTGAACATAACGTGCCGAAATTTGATAATCCAAAAGATGAAATAAAGTGGATTTGGAAAGAATCCTTTGAAGGCGCTTTCCACGAAGTCGAGCATGAATTTCTTGAGGAAAAGGTCAAAGCGGGTCCCGCGATAGTCATGTGCAACCATTGCGATAATCCGCCATGTGTACGTGTTTGCCCGACGCAATCCACATGGAAGCGTGAGGAAGACGGCATCGTGATGATGGATTGGCACAGGTGTATTGGTTGCCGCTATTGCATCGTCGCGTGTCCTTATGGCGCTCGTAGCTTTAATTGGCGTGATCCAAGGCCAGCATTGAAGGAGACAAATCAAGAATTTCCCACGCGAATGCGGGGAGTCGTCGAGAAATGTACTTTCTGTGAGGAAAGGTTGTCCCGTGGTCAAATGCCAGCTTGCGTTGGCGCTTGTCCGGTAGGGGCTCTCACATTTGGTGATCTCGAAGATCCTCATTCTGAAGTGCGAGAATTGCTCGAAAAGCACTTCACGATCAGACGCAAACCTGAGCTCGGTACTCAACCACAAATCTACTATATAGTGTGAGGGGACGATGATAGAAAAAGCGCTCAGTGGAAATAAATCTTACTGGACCTGGTTGTTCATCCTCGCAGCAATTATGTTTGTGGGCTTCCTGTTTTATCTGAAACAATTCAACGGTGGTTTATATATCACAGGATTAAGCCGGGATGTTACCTGGGGATTTTATATTGCACAATTTACCTTTCTCGTCGGTGTTGCTGCTTCAGCCGTGATGGTTGTTTTGCCATATTACTTGCATAACTACAAAACATTTGGCAAACTAACTATTCTGGGCGAATTTCTCGCCGTCGGGGCATGTACGATGTGCATGATGTTCATTTTTGTCGATATGGGTCAACCTTTCCGCATCGTCAATGTGTTTCTATATCCTTCACCAAATTCAATGATGTTCTGGGATACAGTTGCCTTGAGCGGTTACCTGGTGTTAAATGTCATCATCAGCCGCGTTACACTTAACGCTGAAAAGAAGGTTATACCGCCGCCAAAATGGATTAAACCTTTAATTATTTTGTCAATACCTTGGGCAGTGAGCATTCACACTGTGACGGCATTCCTTTATTCAGGCTTGGCGGCAAGACCTTTCTGGCTGACTGCAGTTCTGGCGCCACGGTTTCTCGCTTCGGCGTTTGCTTCAGGTCCTTCGGTGTTGATTCTGATGGTATTGTTGCTGAGGAAGATCACAAACTTCAAGGTTGGCAAAGAGCCAGTCCAGAAGTTGGCAGTGATTGTTACCTATGCAATGTGCATTAATGTTTTCTTCGTGCTGATGGAAATATTTACAGCGGTGTATAGCAACATTCCTGAGCACAAAGCACATTTTCAGTATATGTACTTTGGGCTGGACGGGAAAACCGCCTTGGTGCCATGGATCTGGACTTCAGTCGTATTAGCGATTGTGTCGCTGGTTCTTTTAGTGAATCCAAAAACACGTCGCAACGAGAAAGTGTTGATGTGGACAGCCATTTTTGTCTTTATTTCAATCTGGATTGACAAAGGCATGGGCATGGTTGTGACTGGCTTTGTGCCGTCGCCATTAGCCACGGTCACAGAGTATTTCCCAACGCTTCCTGAAGTAATGATTGCCCTTGCAATCTACGCTTTTGGTGCGGGTCTTATAACTGTGCTTTACAAAGTCGCCATTTCGGTGCGAGAGAGCATAGCTTAATTAACTCATAGTAGGGTCATGGAAGTTATTGTAATCGGCGGTTCTGCGGCAGGTCTCAAAGCGGCTTGCCGCATTGCTCGTTTGCAATCAGATGCAAACATTAAAGTGATCGTTAAAGAAAAACCTTTTGGTTATTCATCATGTGGCTTAGCATATTACCTTGCCGGTGATGTTGATTCTGCCGCAGAGCTCTACCAGACTGCGAACGGAACAACCAAGGATGAGAAGTATTATCGGGATGTCAAAGGCATCGAGATATTATCTCTTCACGAGGCGCTCAGTATTGATCGGGTGAGAAGGCTGGTAACCTGTCGCGATCTTAAAAATGACAGCGACAAGATATTGCCGTATGACAAGCTCATCATAGCAACTGGAGCTTTGCCATTATTGCCGGCGATTCCCGGCGTTGATTCACCTGGCGTAGTATATTTTCACAGCGTTGAAGATGCAGTCGCCCTCCGAAAAGAGCTCGAACAGGGGAAAATTGGAAAGGTGGCGATCATTGGCGGGGGCTACATTGGAATGGAGCTTTGCGAAGCTTTTGCTTCTATGTGGGGTGTTGAAGTTCAACTCATTGAAATGCAATCGCAAGTTTTACCCATCATGGTTGACCCTGAACTATCTAAGCTTATTGAGTCAGAGCTAGTAAAAAACGGGATTGATCTCCTGATTGGTTGTCGGTGTCGTGAAATTGTCAACGATAAGGGAAATTTAGGTCTCTTCGATGGCTCAGGCAATTTCATGCCTGTTGACAAAGTAATTGTTGCCACAGGGATGAAACCAAACACCATTTTAGCTCGCAAGGCAGGACTTGAAATCGGGGTCACAGGCGGCATTAAGGTTGACGACGGCATGCACACTTCGGATCTTGATGTTTTTGCCGTTGGTGATTGTGTCGAGTTAAATAATGCCATTGACGGCAAGCCGAGTGTCTATAACTATGGTTCGCTTGCCAACCGCATGGGACGAGTTGCCGGTGATAATGTATGTAACGGCAATGCGTCGTTCGGATCCGTGGTAGGCGCGGCAATTCTTAAGGTGTTTGACCTGACCGTTGCCAGTGTGGGACTAAGCTCAACTCAGTGCGATGAAAACGGCTATGACATTAACGGTTGCTGGGCGACATTCTACGACCGCTTGCATTATTATCCCGAAGCCGGCTATATTAACGCCAAGATGAACTACGACAAGAGTAACGGACTGATTCTAGGCTTGCAGTTTGTGGCAAATGGGAATCTCCAACATGTAATTGATAAAGCATCCCTGATCTTACAGGCAGGTTGGAATATAGATCGGCTGTCAGAGATTGAGCATGTTTATTCACCACCTTACTCGTTGCCCTTTGATCCGCTGACCACGATGGGCTACATCGCCAATAATTGTTCAGGCTCCGGCATTAAAATGTTCTCGCCATCAAGTATTAACTCACTGCCGGAAAAAGCGGTTGTGGTTGATGTGAGAACCGTCGCTGAAATCAAAGCGGAAAATTTCGATATTCACCATGACAATGTTGTTGAGATACCCATTGAAGACTTACGCGGAAGATTAAATGAACTTCCCAAGAATGTGCAGATCATCACACTCTGTCAGATGGGAAGCAGATCATGGGATGCGGCGTTAATGATACGTCGCGCCGGCTGGCAAGATGTGGGCTTTATCGGAGGCGGGACGCAATTCCAACCAGAACATCTCGTTAGTGTACAAAAATTTAATGGAAAGAAGGAGTAATGCACCTTTCATGTTGCGGAATTAGTCACCGTACAAATTCGCTAGAGGAGCGTGAACCATTTCAGATTTCACGAGAGGGTCAAGCTTCGGCAGTTGCCGAATTCAAGAAAATGAGTGGCGCCCAGGAAGCGGTGGTGCTGGCAACATGTAATCGCATTGAATTCTATAGGGCGGACAAAAATAAAGTGGATGCCCTGAGCGATGTCAAGAATTTCTATCGAGCCATTGGAAATGAAAAGGTTGATGTTCTCGATAAGCAAGCCTTTGTCCGTCAGGGAACAAGCGTCGCTCGGCATTTATTCAAGGTTACAGCTGGCTTGGATTCCGCCCTGCTGGGAGAATATCAGATACTTGGGCAAGTCAAGGAAGCTTACAGTGTCGGGTGTTCGGTGGATGGCCCCGGAACAGCGCTACATAAATTGTTCCACTACGCTTTTCAAGTCTCCAAGCGAGTTCGATCTGAGACGGATATCGGCCAAGGAGCGCAAGGTCTCGCCGGAGCCGCCGTTGACGTTCTAACGCAGCAAATTGGGTTGCCATTAGCTGGAAAAAGAGTGGTTGTGATTGGTGTCAATCGCTCCGTCGAAATGCTGCTTCAGCGGATCAAAAGAGAAAACACGAACCTGACTCTTGTCAATAGAACTCAATTCAAGGCTGAGAAGCTCGCGCATCCGTTCAATGCAAATGTCAAACCACTCTCCGAGCTGAAATCTGTGGTCAATGAGGCTGATGTGGTCTTTTCGATAACATCTTCTTCCAAGCCTTTGATTACACCAGATATGATATCGAGCCGTGGAGCAGAGAATCACCTCTTCCTCATAGACATTGCCGCACCGCGGGATATTCATCCTGATGTCAACGCTATTCAAGGTGTGACTGTGCTCGATCTTGATGACATTAAACGCTTTCTCGATCTGGTGAAGAAAGAGCGCTCCGTGGATCTGCCTATTGCCTTGGATTTTATTGAGGAGCAGGTTGTTGCGTATGAGCAATGGTGCACTGCCAACCTGATGTCCTCGGGAAACGAAATGTTTCGCAAAGTATTAGACGATGACCGAGTTCAAATATTAGATCGGTTCCGTGATAATTTTCGTATTGGCGATCACAAAGCTTTAGAAGCATTCTCACGTAATTTATGTCGCCAATTTCTCCGCCGCGTGTCCAAAATGCCGGTGGATCCATCCGATAAACAGTAACTCCGTTAATTTGAGGCGATTATGTACCTGCCACTTTTCTTTAAAGCGGACGAGTTGTCCTGTCTGATCATTGGAGGCGGAAAAGTCGCGCTGCATAAGATGGATAAGCTGACCTCACTGTCAAGTTCATTGACGATGATCTCACCAGAAATCATCCCCGAAGTCAATGTTTATGTTCACCAATACAAGATCAAACTCCTTCGGCGAGAATTCCAAAACGGCGATTGCAAGGACTACGATCTGATCATTGCGGCGACTTCGAATCGTGATGTAAATCGCAAGATTGCCGACGAGGCGAAAGCTTTGCATATCCCGGTTAATGTCGTTGATGACCCGGAACTATGCACTGTAATATTCTCGGCGGATCACCGCGATGGTGATTTCATTGTCGCCATCAGCACAAGTGGCAAGGCACCATATTTAGCTGGCGGGATCCGCAACAAAATCGCTCATTTTACCAGTGGCTTAGGGCATTGGGTGAAGATAGCAAGTCAATTCCGCATGGTCGTAAACAGAGATGTGGTTGATCCTGCCCGGAAGAAGTACTATCTTAAGCTATTCGCCACAAGGATTCCAGAACGTTCACTGATTCAGCCACGACCTGAAGACGATCTGGATGTCTGGCTTGATTGGCTTATGAAGATGGATGAGGAATAATATGACCGAACAGAATTTACTTGCCGGTTACGTGTATCTTGTTGGTGCAGGCCCTGGAAATCCCGGACTAATAACTCGACTCGGCTACGATTTGCTCATGACGTGTGATGCCGTGATTTACGATAATCTCATCCCATTGGAGCTGATCGTAAATTTGCCTCCCGAGACCGAAAAACATTACGTTGGCAAGCGTACTGGCAAACATTCTAAGAAACAACCAGAGATTAACGAACTGCTCGTCACACTCGCCCTGCGTGGTTTAAGCGTTGTCCGGTTGAAGGGTGGAGATCCTTCGGTTTTCGGACGGGTGGGCGAGGAAACGACCTATCTCTCTGAAAATAAAATTCCCTGGGTCATCATCCCCGGTGTTACAGCGGCATCTGCAGGGGCGGCTGAGGTAGGATTTTCGCTAACTGACCGCCGATTGGCATCTTGGACAGTTCTCGCGACAGGACATGAAGCTGTTTCTGGTTCTCCTTCAGTACCATGGCAGAGCTTTGGTTCGCTTGAGGGTGGCACCTATGTCGTTTACATGGGGATTGGCGGCATTGAAGCCATCGTAAATAAATTGCTTGCTGGAGGAATGACACCGCAAACTCCAGTTCGGATCCAGCAGAATATTTCGCTCGGAACGTCCAGAAGCGTCAGCGATACCTTGGTGAACATCACCAACCGTTGTCAGCAGGATAATATCACACCGCCAGCTTTGGTATATATCGGAGGGGTTTCAATCTCAACTCCACCGCAAAGTTTCAACACGAGATTGCCTCTCAGCGGAAAACGCATCCTTGTGACCAGACCATCCGGCCAAACGGACTCAATGTGTGGTCGGATCCGCGCGTTGGGCGGTGAGCCGATTCCGCATCCAACCATAAGGCTCTCGCGATTCTTTGATGAGGAAGGTTGGGAGAATTTTAATGAGTTAATTGCTAATGGTGGCTGGCTGGTGTTTACAAGTGAGGCTGGTGTCAAGTTTTTCTTTCAGCAGTTCTTTGAACAAGGCTACGATATAAGAGCCATCGGCGCGGTTAAAATTGCTGTCATTGGTTCAGGCACAGCATCAGCATTAGAGCAGTGGGGAATCATGCCTGACCTGATTCCCGCAACTGTGCTAGTCTCATCATTAGCGAGTTCCTTGCAGAACGAACCGGATATTGAAAGTGAGATCATTGTCCGGGTTCGCGGAAATCTCGGAAATGAGGCGATTAAAGATGTCCTTAGTGCCAAAGGCGCAACCGTTTATCCCTTAACTACCTACACTAATGACCACGCCGTTTGGGAAGAACATTGGGCAAATCAACTTGACGAGCAAGTTCCAGATTACATCGCCTTTACCAGCGGATCCACTATCAAAGGTTTTCTGAAAAACTTAGGTGACGAGAAAGCTCTGGAGATAGCCCAAAAATCCAAAATCGTTTGCATTGGCCCAGTGACCGCCAAAATTGCGGAAAATCATGGATTTCAGGTAACCGCAATCGCTCAAGATTATAATGTTGAGGGACTGGTTTCAGCCATTTGTTCTGATGTAGCAGAATCGTAAGCTACATAGAATCAAGTATATCTGTGATATTGCTTAACCCGCGCCGCAAAAGGTCTTGATCCAGACCAAAGGAGAGTCTGAATCCGGTTGGGTCACCAAAGAAGTGCCCCGCGACAACAGCAGTGCTCTTTTCTTTGAGAAGCTGGTCGCAGAATGGTTGCGCATCGTGACCATCTTTGAATCTTAACCAGACTGAAATACCAGCATCAGGGGCTTGATAGGTCAGTTCACCTCGCTCTTTTAGCACACTATGAACTATCTGGAAGTTATCCTTAGCAGTTTTTCGTGATCGTTTCAGATATGCTTCACCTAGGTCAGGGCGCGCCAGAAATTTGTGGGCAATATATTCAGAAATAAAGGCTTGTGTAACATTCATGTTGTTCAAGGCGGTCTTTATTTGCTTGCCCAGTTGAGGTGGCGCAATAATCCAGCCGATCCGAAGAGGCGACAGCCCCCAGGCTTTGGCGAAACTGCCTGTGGTGATGATCCTTTCGTGGATGTTGGTGGCGACCAGTTGATGCCAGTTCTCGATGTATGGCAGGAAGACCTCATCTATAACAACCCAACCGCTATTTTTCGCGACGATTTCCGCCGCTTTGTGCAGTTTTTCCCCACTCGCAAAGTGACCACTAGGATTATGAGGATTCGAAAGTAATAGGATGGTTGGCTCGGTGGCGATTGATCTCAGTTCTTCTAAATTTAGCGAGTAATCCGTCTCGCTATGTCTATGGATGAAATGGATGTTGCCGCTGGTCAGGGTGTCGGAAACCTTGACAAACGGTTCATAAACAGGATGCTCAATAGCGATCTTGTGGATATTCTGGGTTAGCACCGATAAAATCAGAAAATTTGCCATGCTGGCACCACCAGCGATGAACACAGATTCCGGCTGTGTGTTGTGCAATTTGGCAATAGCTTCTCGTAGTGGCAGATAGCCCCAGAAATTTGCACCGCCCAGTGGCGCATTGGAAAGGTCAATGTTCAGATCAGAAAGCATAGCAGGAGTTGCCACACCGCTGACAGTGAGATTGATTTCCGGTTGTGGCACGCTCTGGAGCCAGTCGAACAATGTGATGTCGTGAAAGTTCATGTTAATCCTTAACAACTGCGACTTTAAGCGCTTTTGGAACAACTTCAATGCAAATCTCATGTCCCCAGGGCATGGGAGTGCCATCAATGTGGATGTTTCCAGCTACAGGTCTTGAAACGCGAATTTTTTTTGCGAATTGGTGAATATAGCCGGGGATGCTGTCGGTTTTACTCCGCATCATGTTTGATGAGTATTTAATCGCATCCAGAAATGGATGGTGTGGAATGAGACAGATGTCCAGAAAGCCATCATCATAAGCGGCATCCGGGGCAATCGTAATGTTGACTCCGTATTCTCGCATGTTGGCGATGGAGAAAAGCATCGGTTTGCCACGATAGCTCCAACCATCAGGTTCTGTTGTGATGGTGATTTCCTTGGGCTCATATTGCGCAAATGTTGTAATTGCTAATGTGGCATAAGGGAGCACACCGCGGATTTTACTTCCTTCAAAGAGAGTGGCAATAACAGCCTCCCAGCCGATTCCGCATGAAACAAGGAAATAATTATCTCCGACTTTTCCCACGTCAATGGTCTTAATTCGCGGGTTGGCAATAACTTCAATTGCTTGTGGAATACGGAGCGGAATGTTCATATTGCGTGCGAATCCATTGCCTGAACCAGTTGGCAAGACTCCTAACGTAGCATTACTGTTAATCAGGCACTTGGCAATCATGTTCACTGTTCCGTCGCCTCCACATGCAACAACCAGCTCTGTTCCATCTGTGGCAGCCATTTTTGCCAACTCAATTGTATGTTCGATGCTCTGCGATTTTGCAATCGTTATCATCTTGTTGTTGTGCCCGAATTTGGATTGAATCAGAAAGTTGAGATGCGCAACCAGCTTGAGTGTTCCAGACTTAGGATTGATAATGAAAAGGGTTCTCAGTTCAGGCTCCGAAAAATGGTTTTACATTTAAAAAATGAATCCAGAATATAATAGAAGTTAAATTACTCAAACTCAAGTAATAGTTAGCCAAATTGGTGTTTCTTTGGTCAGAAATCATAATAGTTGATGGGTAGCACACCGGAATATTCAATTCTGTTGTACAATGCGAAAGATTTGTGAGTTTAATCAGTTCTTTTGAAAAACTTATTCAAGGTGCATTTGACTTGACAAAGAACGATTGTAGATTTATATTCAAATGTTAATACCCTTTCGATAGTGGTTTCCCTTTGGAACGCTTTACAGGACAACTCATGAAATTACGCGTTACAGCGATTTTCTCTTTTTTGATTTGCATTTTGGTTTTAATTAACCCTAATTCAAGTTATAGTGCGGTTAGAACGAGTGCTGGAGTAGTTGGTGGTATTGGAGTGCCTGTTGGATGGTGGGGAGACAGATGGACCCCATTCGTTTCCAGCGAGCTTAACCTTCATTATCATGTCTCTAATGGAACGGGGATTCTTTTGTTGGTTGGCTTGAACAAAGCTCAATTAACCGACCTGTCATCAGAAGAAATTGCCAGCGAATCACATTTAAGTACCATCAGTCCAGAATTTGCGCCATATTCTCGTATCACTTCCGCAGAACAGGGTGGAAGTTTTAAGCAAATACCTCTTGGCCTTGGCTTATATATGGAAAGAATGATCGGAAACTCCAGAGCATTGCGCGGATATGGTTCTGTTGCAATGGTTGTTAACCTTTGGAAGTTTGATCGGTCGCAAAGTTTATACATAGAAAGTGACGCCCCAGACATTTCACATCTCGATTGGGATGATAATTGGGTGGATCAGAAAGATGGTTCAAATGTTGGCGCGCAAGGCGCTTTAGGTGTCATGTATGAATTTAGACCAAACGTGCTTTTCGAAACGTCAGTTGCATTTCACATGGTCAACCTGGGAAAACAGAACGGCGCCATTGCGTATTGGGGGCAGCCTGCCCGCACATGGGACGACGAAAAATTGCAGGATGCTAACGGAAGTGCAAATTTCATCCAATTACGGTTTGGAATTCGCTACGGAAGTTAGTACATTTCCTGACAGGAATATTAGACCATTCATCAACAATTGAGGATAATGATGAATCGGAAATTGATCACGGCAGTTACCATCATAATAGTTATGGTAGCAACGCCTGTAATGGCTTTCCAATACACTGGTGGTATTGGGTATCTACACACGAACAGCGCTCTAGTTTTGCCTCCAGGGTCGTTAGATATCAGCATGTACATGCGAGGGTATGTCTCAGTATTCAACGACAACATCGGCACTATTAGCAATGGTTCAAGCGCGCTGTCAGCTTCATTTGGTTTCAGTCGTCATACTGAAATCAGTTTTACTCAGGTTCTATATCAGGATTTGAATCTGACGAGGCAAAATGAATCCGTCCAGACTAACATACCGGGCGACACCTACATAAGATTTAAATGGGGTGGCTACCAGCTATCCGATAAAATCTACGGTGGATTTATGCCGATGCTCCAGTATCGAGTTGCCAAGTCTCATGATGTGCAACTGGAACCATATTCGTCTGAAGCAATCCAGGTTGAACTGGTAGGTTTGGCTTCCTATTATGACAAACCGCTTTATCCTGAAGAGGGGTTTTCAGCTCACGCGAACTTATCATATACTCATTATAATGATAGTAGCGTCAAAGGCAATCCCGCTCAGTCGCTTAGCTTCCTTCTCAGTGGGTTTTATCCGAGGAAAAACCAATTTGGATTTGGCGCTGAGTTGCATGGGTCGTTTTTTGTGCAAAGACCATCCATTGACTATTTAGGTCGTGAGGATTGGATCTACATCACACCATTCGTCAGGTATGACCTGTTTCTTGGCTTGAAGTTCATCATGGGTCTGGATGTGCTGTTGGTTGGTTCTGAAGAAACCAGCGATCCCAATTGGATAGGGCCTCGATTGAACGATTACCCGAACTATGCTCCTTGGAGGATTACGGGCAGAATCAACTTCATGCCTTCCACTTCGTTCTTTGCTGCTCCAACATTTGAGAAAGCCTCCGAAGGCGGTTCTGTTCTGTCAGCTGGCAGAACAAGAGGATCATTACGGCGTAAAGCCGCCGCAGATGGAGCCTCATCAGTTGATCGTCAGGCAATGTTCAAATGGGCAATCGAAGAGCGTGGTGGCGAAATCGAAGCCGTAGAGCTTGATCTTGACAAAATTAGGCAAGAACGGCAGAAAGCTGAAGAAGAGTTAGAGAAACTAAAAACACAGCTTGAAAAAGAAAAGACCAAGTAAGCTGTCAATGGCCACAAAATAAACCCCGTCAGTACTGGCGGGGTTTATTTGTTTTTGTACCTTATCATGTAGCTTACAGGACGATTTTTACATCGCCGTCGCATTCAACATCAATCCTCACCTCATCGTTGATAACTTCGTAATGATAGGACAGTTTTCTGCCTGATGCGGCATAAGACAGTTCAACATCTGCAGAGTTGATTCCAACTTCTTTCCATCGCGGTGAAAGCCGAACATTCTTGAAACCGCTTCCCAAATCCGTAATCCCTGCCAAACCTTCAATTAAGGCGTAGAGCATCGCGCTTGATCCCCAGGCATCGGTCGGTTGAGCATCGGGGCTGGTGCTGGTTTCCAGACTGGCAGCTTCACCACTGGGGAAATACCAGAGGAAAGTTTCGCCACGCTTGCTGACCATCTGGTAATATCGCGTCAGTATGCCTGCGCCATATTCCTCGTAACCATTGTCAAAGGCAGCTTTGGCGAGCTCGCCACCAACGAGTGGCATGATCCCGCCATTGGCATAAGCTCCACAGATAATTTTCTCGTCGCCGAAAATGCCATCGGGGAAGGGTGGATCTATGGAGAACCATTCAGCGAAGGAATTAGATTTTTCCCACCTGCTTCGATATTCTCTGATAATCAACCGTGCCATCTCGCGGTCGGTCGTGCCGCGGTTGATGTCCATCGGATTGCTGAGGCTGAGTTGTCGGCTTTCATCAACGCCTGGAATGGTTACCGGGTTCAGTTTTACGAAATGCGTGTAGAAATTGCCATTCCAGCAAACCTTGTTCATGGCGGCTTTCAGTTCATCGGCGCGGTGAGCCCATTCAGAGGACTTCGGCAGGTTACCGAAATGCGCATAAAACTTCTCCATTATCCTGAACGCCTCATAATACCCGCTGTTATCGCCGTGCATGATGCCCCAGAAGGTGTTATCGTCAATCTGGAACTGAAGCCAATCACGCTTTCCTGCGGTGTATGCGAAATCCCAAGTGTCGATTGTATAGGCACGCTTGACCAGATTGTGGGTTTTATCCCATCGCCACGGGTGATTAAGGATGTACCCTAGCGCTTTCTCCATTTTCGGCAGAAGACGAGCTATCCAAGCGTCATCCTCGGATGCCTGCCACGCCAGCCAAGCGGCTTTAACGAATCGAAATTCCACATCGGCTTCAACAGGAACGCGGACGTACTTCGTCCAGTTTTCCCGTTCACAAGGAAGCTTTTCCGGGAAGGTGGTGAAATAATCGAAAATTCTGCCACTATCGGCTTGGGTTTCCGCAAAATGGGTCACGGCGCTCTGCATGTCCGGCTCAATATACTTCACCGCCCGCATCATATCGGAATAATCGCGAATCCACAGCGATATGGCATCGGGCGTGCGATAGCCGCGAATCTTGTCGCCATCAATGATAACTTCAAAGATGTCCTGTTTCAAAAAATCAATGATGATCTCTGGCAGATTATCAAAGGCAGGATTGTCTGTTTTTATAGATATACTCAAATTAACTCCGTTGTTTGCATTACCTGATGTTCACCATCGCCCAGAGCAGGAAAATCACCAGACCAACCAGAAGCCAACTTCCGCCAAATCCGATGTAATCCATTTTGGAAGGCTTGAGGATTTCCCAGTTTGTGCCGGGGAAAATCTTCAGGTGATCAAATTTCCTTGGGTTGGAATAGCTGTGTGCTAGAGCCAGTTGCTCTTTTTCATCGCTGCCAGTGACGGGAGTGTGCATTTTAGCAAAGAACCTGTCAGTTATTTTAACTGGAACGGGTTTTGTAAATATTGAAAAAACAATTAACAGCAGGAATGGGAACAGGGCATCAAACAGAAATCGTATTGCCACTAGCTGTGCCTTTGAGAGATGCGAAAAATCAAATCCAAACCAGCTCAAAACCCATAACTCAGCGTTGAATCTGCCTAGTCCAACCTTCTTTGACTGTGGATCATCTGGATCCGCATCAGCGACACGGTCGTAGAAAATCCCAACTGAAGGTATTGGCATTGTTTTTTCAATGGATTGTCCTACAGCTTCAGCACGACCAGCTTCAACATCTTCAGTCAAAGCGTCTGTCTGTATTGTAATGGATTTGGAGACTGTTTCTGTCAGATAAGTTGGGTTGTGGCGCACAGAATCCAAGCCTTGAAAAAGGTTGGGGATCAAGGCGAACAACACGATGCAGACACCGACCTGAGCAATCACTGCGGGTTTGGTCACACGCCGCCAGATAAACCCCAGCCAGATTGAAGCGCCGAAAATTGCTGGCAGAGAGATGATGTATTTGTAAAGCTCGAGGAGATTATCAATATAAAGAGCCACCACCACGCCACCGAAAAGTGTGCCTGCTATGGCGATTCTGCCGATGTTGATGTAGTGTGTGTCTGTTTGTCCTTGCTTGAATGGCTTGTAGATGTTATGAATAAACAGGGCTGAGTAGGAAACTGAGCTGGCATCAAGGCTCGACATATTCGCCGCAAGAATTCCTACCAGCATCAAGCCGATGGCAGTGGGAAAGAGCAGGTCTTTGGTCATATAGCCCCAGATCAAATCCGGGTCGTGAAGCTGTCCAGCGTAAATTCCTATTGCCAGCAATCCCGCGAGTGCCCAGAACAGCATAATCACGCGCTTGGTGAACATACCGCCGATCATCCCGATTCGCGCGCTGGCTTCATTGGTGGCAGAACCAGCGGTCTGCATTCCTGAAGCCACAGCGACAATGGAGACAAGGTTTGCCAGCGCCATCGCGGCGATCGTGTACCAGGCGTAGTCGCTCATCACCTCCGAGCCGAAGAGCTGAAACATATAGTCAGGAACTGTGGCGTGTAATCCTGCGAAACCACCGATCTTAGCCAGCCCGACAGGGATCAGAATTATCGAGAAAATAATAATCAAAATCCCCTGGATGGCATCAGTAATAACCGCGGCGCGGAACCCTCCCAGCATTGTGTAAATGCAGACTACAATCGCGTATATAAGATAAAACCAGATGGGCTTAACATAGGATACAAAGGACTTTAGCTCACCGTGCTTGTTTTTTTCCTTAAGCACCTGATAGCGAGCTTGCTGTTCTTCAGCTAATCCAGCTTTTGATTCTGCTCTGAGCTCGCGGAATTCCTGAAACTCCTCGATGCTCTGTCTTTCAGCCTGCGAACATATCTCGATAGGCTTCGGAGTCATTGCCATCATGGTCTTCGCTGCCACCATATACCCAACACCGCCACCAAGAATTGACAGCAGAAGAATAAATATAGCATAGCTTCCGCCGAGGAACGGGCTGTTGAATCGCTCAGCGTAAAAATCACCGATGGTGGTCAGGCGCACCCGGCGGAATAGCATCGTCGTGAACCAGTAGAACGGGGTTAAAAATAGCACAAGAAACTGAATCCACATACCGCCAATGCCAGTGCGATAGACTTCTCTCGAGACAGCGACAGCCTGATCGGCATTGGTTGAGCAACCGAAGTTAAGAAAGAACTGATAGAATTTGCCGAGCTTTCGCCCAGCGAGAAAGAAGTCATCAGAGCTATGTGTCTGGTCGGACACCTTTTTGCCCAGCCATAGTATGACTACGACATATAATAGAATTATCAGAATATCAAGAAGATGAAGACCCATAAAATACATAAGCTCTCTCCGGTTTTCGGGTGGACACTAACTTAAGAATTTCTCAGGGTGTTTGAAGCCAGGAAGTAGTGCTGATGAAGATAACACCCTATGCCATTTAAGTTAATGCCAAATAGGCTTTCAGGAAATTAAAATGGGAATCAATGAGAGATGTTTGAAAAATACAGCAAGCTAACAGCCTCAAAAAAAGAAGTATTAAGCAAATGGCTATATTTCTCGATAAAAACAGGAAGTTAAGCATCGTTGAGCATATTTACAGGATAGTGGTTTACGATTGTAGTAAAATATGAATAAATTTTCTATTATATAAGATGTATTAGATGTGCAGGTCAGCTCTAAAAGTTGCGAGCCGCACGAGTAGTAAATGCTAAAGGAAATTCTGGCGATGGACTTCGCTCAATTGCACCATGATGTGCTGTTTGGCAAAGCGGATGGGAAAATTATCTGGCAGCCACGCATTCTGTGCTGGTATGAAGACCGCCTTTTCAACGGGGTGGATTTGCCTGATCCCTACAAAGGATTCAGTCAGCACCAGCTTTATCGCTCGCTGGGTTGCTCGGCGCGGCTTTATGAGTACAACGACTGTTTCCAGCGGATAGAACATCCGGCAGTGAAAATATCCTCGCGAATGCTGAACGAGACCGACCGGGAGACGATCATCGACACCCCAGTTGGAAAACAAACTGCCGTTCATCGGTTTTCCTCGCAAAACCGCGAGCCTATTACGTTGAAGTGGGAAGTCGAGACCATCGAGGAGCTTAAGGTTGCCACTTGGCGCGAAGCAAACGCCGATTGGACATGGGATCAATCGAAATATCTGGAGCTTCAGGCAACTGTTGGCGATCTGGGCGCGCCGACTATTTACATGCCGCGGATGAATGTGCAGTGTCTGTACATTGAGAAAATGGGTGTGGAGAATGGAGTCTATGCCCTTTTTGAGTGGGCGGAAGCGATAGGAGCGTTCTTCCATGAGCTGGAAAACTGCCACGATAGACTTATAAGCTTGATAAATGACTCACCAATTGATATTATTAACTTTGGGGAAAATGTTCATGCGGGAACATTATCGCCATCGTTTTTTCTGCAATATCACCTGCCAGCCTGCCAGCGGCGTTGCGAGAAGCTCCACGCCGGCGGTAAATTTGTGCATTCCCATTGGGATGGTGACACTGCGCCATTATTGCCTTACGCCCATGAAACCGGGCTGGATGGCATCGAAGCCATCACTCCAGAACCGCAGG
>CAZAGU010000005.1:0-43538 GCA_964484805.1 uncultured bacterium | reverse complement strand
CTGATTTCCTGCGATGTCTTAAATTCTCCATCCGAAATCGAATGGCCTAACAATCCGTTTGATGGCAGGAATCCTGATGTTGTACCAGAAGTATTGTCTATTAACACAAGTACCGGTAATGAATTCACAAACAGAACCAATACTGCAATTTATCTACAGACAAAGGTTGCTCATCAGATTAGAATTGGGGAAGTCCCATCCCAAGGCGCTGAAGTAACAACATCGTGGCAAGCTGCAGACACTTTGGTAAATATTCAGATTACATCAGGTGATGGCGAGAAATGGATTGGTTGCCAGGCAAAAGCTCTTAATGGAAATGAAAGCACAATCAAATATACCAGCATTAAACTCGACACCCGCGTTGCCATTACATCATTTATTTGGAGTTCAACAGGTGGTGACACCTTGGTGCCGGATGATCTTGTGAGTTTTACGATGTTGACATCAGATGATGTGTTTGGCTCTGAGACAGGTGGAACAGCAGTAGTAATGGTCGAGGGTTGGAATGACATAGACCTTGTTGGTCTGGCTGATGGGAGTTATACAGGGAGTTACACTATCACTGATGAGACCCCTGAAGTCAGTAACGCTCGTGTGGTGGTATCGTTCAGGGATCGATCTGGGAATGAAACGGTGAATGAATCGAATCAGTGCTTGACCGCTTGGTGGACTCTAGCTCCAGCTCCAGGTGAAGAGCGCACTTTCCCCTTGGGCAATAGTGGTGAGGATATAGTGATGTGTTGGATACCGTCGGGTGATTATATGATGGGAGCGCAGGATGTCGAGGGTGATGCATATTCAGATGAGCTTCCTCGTCATCGTGTTATTTTGACGGAAGGTTTCTGGTTGGGGAAATATGAGGTAACTCAGGCTCAATGGGAAGCGGTAGCTGGTTATGAGAATTTCAATTGGCCTGGCAATCCAGGGCGTCCAGCCGAGATAGTCTCTTGGAATGACATCCATGGTGATTTTCTATCCGAGCTAGACAATAGTTTTCGTTTACCAACCGAGGCAGAATGGGAATATGCATGTCGTGGTGGCGTTGATGATGAATGGTTTTTCTTTGGTAGCAGTTATTCTAATTTAGGCGATTACGCTTGGTATTATTATAACAGTAGTTCGAGAACCCATGATGTAGGTGGCAAGGATCCGAATCCCTGGGGCTTGCATGACATGCATGGCAATGTCTATGAGTGGTGTGAGGACTGGTGTCACAGTGATTACACGAATGCCCCTGATGATGGTAGTGCTTGGGAATTGCCATCGGGCTCCTACCGGGTCTACCGTGGTGGTGACTGGGGCGACTACGCCCACCGCTGCCGATCGGCGTTTCGCAACGGCGGCCGCCCGTCGTACCGGTACGACTTCCTGGGCTTCCGCCTTGCGAGGGATGAGGGGAACTAGGGGAATGCACAACAGATTAAACGGATTAAGACACAGCGGAAAACTTTCCGCTGTCATACCAGCGAAGGCTGGTATCCAGTGCTTTGAGAATCTTCTCCCAATCTGTTAAATCTGTTCAATCTGTTGTGAATACAGGAAATAACCATACGAACTCTCAAACTGGATTCCCAATCAAGTTGGGAATGAGGAAGGGAGGGGAACTAGGGGCGACCAGTGTTTGCTGAATTTTGATTTGGATTGCTGGGAAATCGGGATTAAATTTATCCTAAGACCAGATTCACAAGTTGTCAGAAAAATCAAGAAATGCCATGGATGAAACCTTAAAAGACATAGTCGATAGAATCGTGCAGGCGGTGAACCCCAAGATGATTTATCTCTTCGGTTCACGTGCGCGCGGGGATAACAAGCCGGACAGCGACTATGATCTCACGCTGATTTACGACGGGGAACTGTCGAAACGAGAAGTGAAGCTAGCGTCACGGCGCAGTTGCTGGGAAATTGACGCTTCTATGGACATAATGCTGTTGACTTCGGATGAACTACAACGATTTCGCAAGATTGCAAACACCCTTGAGCGGGAAATCACAGACAATGGAGTGTTAATCTATGAATGAGACCCAGAAAACCTACATTCGCAAATGGCTGATAAAAGCTGAAAACGAACTCATATCCGCAAAGAACGACCTTTCAAATTTGAATCCAATCACTAAAACTGTATGTTTTCATGCTCGGCAGTGTGCGGAAAAGAGTCTTAAAGCATTCATTGCTTTCAAAGAAATTCACGTTGAAAAAGCATTTACTCTGACACGTTTACTTGGCATTTGCGAGGCGTTCGACGAGACATTTTCCGAGTTTGCTGATGCGGCCGCAAAATTGACTGACTATGGAGTCTCTACAAGATACCCCGGCGATTGGCGTGAAATTCCAGTTGATGAAGCTGAAGAAGCCGTAGTCAACGCACAAAATGTGTTCGATTATGTGAAGAAAAAGCTGGAAAAGTACCTATAGGAGTGCTTGCATATTATACACTTTCGCACTTGCCGCCTGTGATGTGCGCAACCCACCATCAGCAATATAGTGGGCGAACGACCCAACTGCGCCCATTCCTCTCACCTATAAAGCAAAATGCTACATTGCCGTTGATGCTATTATCGGTGCGAGTGCAGTTATTTCCGGCAGACAGAACGGAATGATAAAATTAGCCGTTGGCACGGATACAAAGCTCATTCTAGGAATTGGGATTGTTGGCAGAGGCACTTCCGAAATTATCTCTAGTGGTAAAACATTTCTATTTGGATATAGATTGCATAGAGGCTTCGTTGTAACTGATTGGACAAAATCTTATCTTTATTAATGGTGAGTTCCTGCATTCTGTACACACTAACCCTATGAAGCTTACCGATACGGTAATTAACTTTCCTTAGAAAATTCGGAATACCATGAGCTCCTTCAATTTGGACGAAGAAAACCGGGAATTAATTCTTGGCTTTGTCGAAGAAGGCAGAGAAATGCTTGATGAGGTTGAACCTCATTTGATCGAGATGGAAGTCGCTACTGACCATTCAGGCGAAATTGACAGTGAAGTTGTCAATACTGTTTTTCGCCTTTTTCATTCTTTCAAGGGTGGTGCGGGATTTCTGGCTTTGAATAACATACAGCGCGTCGCTCATGTGGCAGAGACGCTTCTCGATCGGTATCGCAAAAGGCTTGCCTACCCAACATGCGACCATATTGATATTTTAAACAAAGCCTGCGATTTCCTGCGGATTGTCGTCGAGCGTGTGGAAGTCACTTACAGGGACAACGAGTTCTCAAAAGACGCCGATGCGATCATTGATGAGTTGCAAGGTGTTATCGACGAAGTGATGTCTTCACAGGATGTCGCGGAAAGACCGGTCGTGGCGGAAGCTGAAACTCAACAGGTTAACAGCTGTGGCGCCGAAGATAAGATGCCGGAGATTGTCATTGATCTGGAAAGCATGGAAGAGCCTGAAGATGACGACATGCCCAACCCTGATGAGCTGAGCGATAACCTTGATGGCATCCTGACAGAGGAACTGGTGAAGCAGTTTATTGGTGATTCCTATGAGCTTCTGGAAACTGTTGAGCAATCCCTTCTGCAACTTGAAGAGCAACCTGAAGAGCAACCTGACAACGAAGAGGCGGTTTCACAAGCTTTTCGGTCTATTCACAGCTTCAAAGGCAATTCTGGCTTTCTCGGTCAAGTTGACCTGGAAAAAATCAGCCATGCCACAGAGTCTATTTTAGATAAAATTCGCGACAAAGTGATAGTCGGTGATGGTGACCTTTTCTCGCTACTGCTTGAAATATTGGATTTTATCAGGATAGGGTTGAAGCAATTAGAAACCACTGGCAAGGCAACTATTCCCGGTTTGATGGGTTTAATCAGTCTTCTTAAAGAGGCTGAAGCCCGGCTCGCCACAGGCGCAAAACAAGACACTGAACCTTCCAGTCAGACGGAAATCCCTGAAGTAAAACCGCCAGCAGTCGCACTGACTCCGCCAGTAAAACAAACTGAAACCCCAACACCAGCGCGAGAAAAGACTGTAGCGGAAATCGCCAATGAACGACGGGTTGCGCCAATAGGAAGAAGAGCCTCTGACCAATTCACCCTGGGCAGTAGTGATGGTCGCACCATCTCGGAAGATCGTCGTACCTCAAATCGTCGTCAATCTGTGCGCGTAGATGTTGAAAAGCTCGATTATTTGCTGAATCTCGTTGGAGAACTTGTCATAGCTGAGGCGATGGTTGCTCAGAATCCAGACCTCAAAGAGCTTGATATTCCACTAGATAATTTCGAGAAATCCGTTCGGCAACTTGGTAAAATTACTCGCGATTTGCAGGAAACCTCAAACTCAATCCGCATGATTCCACTCTCCGCCACTTTCAAGAAAATGATTCGTCTCGTCAGGGATGTTTCTCATAAATCTGGGAAGAAGGTCAACTTCAAGATTGTGGGTGAAGAAACTGAAGTCGATAAAACTGTCATAGAGAAGATAACAGATCCGCTCATTCACATCATTCGTAACTCGATTGATCACGGAATCCAATCGCCTGAAGAGCGCGAAAAAATCGGTATGTCAGAATCAGGAAATGTCGTCCTCGAAGCGAAATATGTGGGTGGCGAGGTTTGGATACAGGTCTCCGATGATGGCGCCGGTTTGAACCGCAAAGTAATTTTAGAGAAGGCACGTTCCAAAGGGATCATTGACGGAGATGTATCTAATTTGTCAGATGAGGAAGTCTGGCAGATCATATTCCAGCCGGGATTTTCCACTGCAGCAAAAGTTACTGACGTGTCTGGACGTGGTGTTGGCATGGATGTTGTTCGCCGGAATATAGAAAATATACGCGGGCGAGTTGATGTGAAATCTTCAGCCAGCAATGGCACAACAGTCATTTTGCGAATTCCACTGACTCTGGCAATTATTGAGGGCATGATTATCCGGGTTGGCAAGTCTTTATACACCATCCCGATTGGCGATATTCGCGAGTCTTTCCAATCTGTTAATCGCACCATTACTAAAACGATGGATGGGCAGGAGATCGTCAAGCTTCGCGATGAATTGCTACCCGTTGTCCGACTGACGGATTTTCTGAATATAGAGAGCGATTGTCAGATTCTGGACGAAGGCATCTTGATTGTGGTCGAAAACTCAGGTCGTCGCATTTGTCTGTTTATTGATGATGTCATTGGACAACAGCAGGTGGTCATCAAGGGAATTCCAACCTATATCGGTGCGCTTCCGGGCGTGTCAGGATGCACAATTCTTGGAGATGGCGGTATTTGCCTCATTTTGGATATTGGCGGGTTGATTAATTCTGTTGAGAAACAAGAGTCTGATTGATGTCGGAAGTGGCATACAAAAAGTATTTCCTTAAACCCGGATTTATTTATTTAACCGCAGAACCTACAGTAATTACAACTGTGCTCGGTTCTTGCATAGCGGTTACATTGTTTGACAAGAAAAATAAAATTGGCGGAATGAATCACTTCGTTCATCCCGTCATGTCCAGAGGAGAAATTTCTTCAGCATTGTATGCCAAACCAGCAACGCTTCAACTTCTGAAATTATTTCAGGAAACAGGTGCGTTCTTTAAAACCCTCGAAGCGCAGATTTTTGGCGGTGCAACGCATCCTGAAGCGACTGGCGAACTGGCTACCATTGGCGAGAGGAACAAGAAAATTGCTGAAGACCTTCTGACAAAATTTGGTGTTCGCTTAATCGGGCAGGAAGTCGGCGGTTACTATGGACGCAAGATTCTATTCAACACCATGACTGGGGAAATAATGATCGCTAAAGTTGAGAAAATTCGGCAAACAGATTGGTATCCCGCTGAAGCGGATTCCAACGGAAAACAACCTTGACCGGCGATCCACTAAACTCAACTGCTAACGCACATTCAGCATTGAATATATTTCAACTGACAGACAAGGAATTCAATCAGCTCAGGACATTGGTTTACGATCGCTGGGGAATTAAGTTAGGCGATCAAAAGCGGTCTTTAGTGGCTGGCAGGTTGCAGAAAATAGTCAAAGAAGTTGGCTGTAACGATTTTTCGGACTATATAAATTATCTGGAAAATGATGCCAGTGGAAAAGCGATGGGTGTTTTAATTGACCGCATTTCCACGAATCACACCTTTTTCTGGCGGGAGAATGATCATTTTCAATACTTCTCGAAAACGATCTTGCCGGAAGTTATTGGAAGGTTAAAGACACGCCGCGAACATGACCTAAGAATCTGGTGCCCCGGTTGCTCATCGGGTGAAGAGCCTTTCACACTGGCAATGCTGGTGAGTGAGTATCTGGGTAAAGAGATGGTAAACTGGGATGTTGGCATCCTGGCAACTGACATCTCAAACATCGTGTTAACCAAAGCTCAGATTGGCAAGTACTCAGATGAAAATGTAAACCATTTGCCAAATGATCTGAAATATAAGTACTTGCATAAGCAACCTGACAAGCAATGGCTCATTGATGAAAAGATAAAAAAAATGGTGCTGTATCGGCGTTTGAATCTGATGCGGGAATCCTATCCGTTCAGAAAGCAATTCCAGATTATCTTTTGTCGCAATGTTATGATTTATTTTGACGTTCCAACCAGACAGGAATTAGTCAGTCGTTTTTACAGGTATTGTGAAACAGATGGCTATCTGTTCATTGGACATTCGGAAACCTTAGGTAGAAACAACACACTTTTTAAATATGTCAATCCAGCAATCTATAAACGAAACTGAACCGAACCAGAAGCGAAGAGTGCGAGTACTTGTCGTGGATGATTCAGCGCTTGTTCGGGAGATACTAACCCGGGGACTGTCGCAAGACCCGGAAATTGAAGTGGTTGGAAGCGCTTCGAATCCATTTATCGCTCGTGATAAAATTGTGGAATTACGCCCGGATGTTTTGACTCTTGATGTGGAAATGCCGCGGATGGATGGCGTTGAGTTCCTCAGGCGGTTAATGCCACAATATCCTATCCCCGTGCTGATTGTGTCAGCCTTGACCGAAAAAGGCAAACAGATCACCATGGATGCGCTCGAAGCCGGTGCCGTGGATTTTGTAACGAAGCCTTCGGTTGATGTTTCACGCGGGTTAACATCCATGCTTGATGATCTGCGAGCGAAGGTGAAAATCGCCTCACGTGCAAATGTAAAATCATGGAAAAAGAAGACAAAGAAATCTGTTCAGCCTTCAAAATTCAGGAATAGGGCACTATCCGAATCCACGGATAAAGTCATTGCCATCGGTGCTTCCACAGGTGGAACAGAAGCGATTCGTCGTATTGTTACATGCTTACCCGCAGATTTCCCGGGTGTAGTGGTCGTGCTCCACATGCCAGCGGGTTTTACAAAGATGTATGCCGACCGGCTTAACCAAGAGTGTGACATGATTGTGAAGGAAGCCGCTGATGGAGACCGCGTGATGATGGGGAGGATCCTGGTCGCTCCAGGTGATTTCCACATGGAAGTGCGTCGCTCCGGTGGTCAGTATTATGTCAGATGTCATCAGGGTGAAAAAGTAAATCGCCATCGCCCTTCAGTTGATGCGCTGTTTAACTCTGTCGCAGTTCACGTCGGCTCAAATGCAATCGGAGTAATTTGCACCGGTATGGGCGCTGATGGAGCGCAGGGATTGTTGACAATGAAAAACACAGGGGCGAAAACATTGGCTCAGGATGCGATAACATCAGTTGTGTTTGGTATGCCGAAGGTAGCATACCAGATAGGCGCTGTCACCGAACTTTATTCGATTGATGAAATTGCTGGAGAAATTATGAACCTGCTAACGGAGAAAAATTAGTGCAAACTATTTACGTAGGTGTTGGGGAATTCGCAGGCTCAAACCAATCTGGTGACGTGCTGAAAACGCTGGCTTTGGGCTCGTGTGTTGCAGTTATTATGCGTGATATGGAAAACAAATCGGTTGGTTTGCTCCATGTTGCCCTGCCAGATTCTTCCATAAACACCAAACGAATGTTGGAAAAACCGGGGATGTTTGCTGATTCAGGGATCCCGAGCCTACTTAAACTGATGGAGAAAATGGGATATTCCAAGCGTGGCATGATGCAAGTGAAATTGGTTGGTGGTGCCACTATCATGGACCCCAACAATACATTTAACATTGGCAAACGTAATCTACTGGCTGTCAGAAAGATACTTTGGTCATATAGAATGGGCGCAATTGCTGAAGATATTGGAGGCAGAATTAGTCGATCTGTTTCACTGGATGTGGACACCGGTCGTGCGATTATTACTTCACCTGGGAGGGGATCATGGGAACTGTGACAATATTAGACCAGATTCAGGAAAAGGTGAAGAGCCTGTCAACATTGTCGGCTGTTGCCGCTCGTTTGTTAAAGCTTGTTGGTGATAATGACCATTCTCTCAAGGATGTCGTTAAAGTCATTGAGACAGATGCCGCCTTAACGACCAAAGTGTTGCGGGTGGCTAATTCAGCAGCTTACGGTCGAGGACGACAGATTACTTCAGTGCAGCGTGCTATTGCGCATCTTGGCGAGATAATGGTTGTCAGCATTGCAGTAGGATCATGCACTGAAAAAATGTTTAACAGTCCGCTGGAAGGCTACAATGCCGAAGCCGGCGAGCTTTGGGATCATTCACTGAGGACAGCGATTGCCGCTCGGAAAGTTGCCCGATACACGCTTAAGTCAATCAATCCTGATGTGGCATTTACAGGCGGATTGTTGCATGACATTGGCAAATCTATTCTGTCGGAATTTTTAGCAGAGAACGCCAATAAAGTGCTCGAATTATACGGCAAGGGTGAGGCGTATGATTACCTTGATGCTGAGCGTGATATGATTGGGACAGATCATGCTCAGGTTGGTTTCGCTCTAGCGCAACAGTGGTCATTGCCCGAAACACTAACCGATTGCATAAGACATCATCATAAACCGAGCGCCTGCCAGGAAGAAAACAGGCACTTGGTTTATACAGTGCACATTGCTGATTTCATCTCAATGATGGGTGGAACCGGAACGGGCTCAGATTCATTTGCCTATACACTGGATGCCGATTTGCCAAAGCATATTTCCATGCGCAAGAAAGACTTCGAAAGAGTCATGTTAGAAGTTCACGAAGAGTTTGTCATTGCCAAAGCATCTGCCATCGTTGCAGGGGGAGAGTAAATATGGTAAACATTATCATTGCTGATGATTCTGCTCTGGCGCGGACAGTAATCCGGCGATGTCTTGAGATCTCAGGATACCAGAATGCTGAATTCTTTGAGGCTGTCAATGGACGAGAAGCGTTGGAAATGGCACACAAAAAGCAGATTGATTTCATCGTTACTGATCTCAATATGCCGGAAATGGATGGCAAAACTCTTCTGAAATTTATCAAAGCAAGTCCTCGTCTGACCAATACTCCCGTCATTGTCATTACCAGCGCCTGTAATCAATCCCGCATTGATGAGCTGAAACAGTTAGGCGCTGTCGAGGTATTGAGTAAGCCAATTTCCCCTGCGGTCATTGCTCGCGTAACACAATCATTCACGAAAGAAGACTAGGTACTATGATTGAGTTAAAAGAAAAATTTGATAGATCATTGTTCTCTGCCCTTGCCACAACGATGGAAGAGATGGCATTTCAGGAGGTCGAGCAGGAACTTGAAGACACGCTTAATCCAATAGACAGCAACCAAATGCTATGGTCAAAAATGGACATTATAACTCCATTTAAGTGTGCCATGGCAATTGTTGTGGATCAGAGTTTAGCCCGTGATCTGACAGAAACAATCTATGGTTCGATAGACCCCCTGACTGATTTTCAGGTCAAAGATGCGCTGGGTGAATTGTTAAATACAATAGCCGGTTGTTTCCTCAGTGAATTGCTGCCTTCGGATATTCCCTTTGATGTCAGTTTACCTGTGGTGGGTGAGGAAAACCTGCCGAAACTTGGAAATAATGAGTTGAAATACCGGTATGCTGTGAATGGTTGCGAGACGGTGCTTCAATTTGGTGGCATCATTTGGGATGAGTTAGCAGATATAATTGAGGGAGTTTAAATGAAAATCTTGGTTGTCGATGATTCAACAACGATGCGTCGCATCGTTAGTCGTCATTTAGCCACTGCTGGATATACTGATGTAATTGAAGCCAACAACGGCGCAGAAGCGCTGGAACATGTCGCTGATGTTGACTTGGTGTTGTTAGACTGGAATATGCCGGTTATGGATGGCATGTCCTTTGTCAAAGAGGTGCGAAGTAACCCCGCTCTGAACAGGGTGCGCATAATTATGGTTACATCTGAAGGCGGAAAGGGTGAGGTGCTGGCAGCGCTTAAAGAAGGTGTCAATGATTATGTTGTCAAGCCATTTCCACCCCAGACACTTTTATCAAAAGTAAAATCATTGATGGAGTGGCTCCCTGAGGAGGGAAAATAATTGGATGTAAAGTACATTAATCCTTTCATTAATTCATCCATTCACACCATGGAGACTATGTTAGGATTGAAGCCAGACAGGTTGCCTCCCCACCTTAAAGTAGATGCTGACGCTCAGGGCGACATTTCTGGAATCATTGGTTTCGCGGATAAAAGTTTATCTGGCGCGGTAGCGTTGAGTTTCCCGATGGAAACCGCCCTGAGGATTTATGAAATGATGATGGGCGAAAGTGTTTCAAGAATTAACTCAGATGTAGAAGATTGCATCGGTGAATTGGCAAATATCGTCACCGGCACGGCTAAATCTGAGTTTTACAACATGAATGTTACTTTCCATATCTCCATTCCCACTGTGGTTGTGGGAAAAGATCATCGCATTACTCATAGAGCTGGCACTCCAGTGGTGGTCATCCCATTCAATATGGAAGGTGGATTGGAGTTTACTCTTGAAGTGAGTATGAAGATGGAAGGTGCCTGATAACTTCCATTAATCCGAGCCTTTGAAAAAAACTCCCGTCTTAGCAGATTGGGATTTTTTTTATATTCGGATGCCAAACGGGCACGGCTCAAAAAATGCCTTGAGCGCAATGAATATCAGGATAATTCCCCCGATAAAGCCACCCCATTTTCCCAAGGTCGAGCCTAATCTGTTGCCCGCATATACTCCAATTAACGCCATGATAAATGTGACGATGCCGATTATCAGAGCAGGGCGGAAGGGTTTGACAGACAAAGCAGCAAAACTAACTCCAGCACCCAACGCATCAATACTTGTGGCAATGGCTGCCGCGAAAAGAAATTTGAATTTGCTTAGGTCAACAACGTTTTCAGGGTTTTGTGTGAATGTGTCAACGATCATCTTGCCGCCCAGAAATCCAAAGATCACTAGCGGAATCCAGCGCTGAACGGGTACTAAATACTGATGGATGCCTTCACCAAATATCCAGCCGATCAGGGGCATGGCTACTTGCGCAAAGCCGAAAGCGAAGGCTATGACGAATGCAGCGAGAACGGGCTTCGTTTTTAGTGTGCTCCCGCCAGCGATTGACACCGAAAAGGCATCCATCGCCAGACAAAAACCAATAGTAATCTCTGTGAAAATAGTCACAATGCTCGTCCTGAATCTTTCGACACCATAAATAAAAAACAGGGGCTTGTGCCCCTGTTTTTCGTGCGAGAGGGGGGACTTGAACCCCCATCGGATTACTCCGACTGGATCCTAAATCCAGCGCGTCTGCCAATTCCGCCACTCTCGCTAAAGGTGAATTATCGGAACTTCCAATTTACACTTTTTTTGGGGAATTGGTAAGGATTATGGCCTGAATTTTCTCGCTTCGTGCTAAATACTGTTGCCAAGTGATTTCAAATGAAGCGTAATCTGGGAAAAAACATGCCTGAACCCAAGATTCATTACACCTTATGCCTTCGGCTTAACGTCGAGGTCTTCCGGACGATAAGATGTGTGGAAAATCTTTTCATCTTTGATGACGTGTTTGAACTGCTGTTCAAATTCGTCTAAACTAATCCCAGCCGTAGCCGCGTATTTTGCAAGCTGATGTGGATCTTCAAAATCAGAGGCTGCCAACCGAATCATGTAATGCCTGGCGATCTGATATAACTCGGAATTCATATCAACCATCCTGATCCGCGGACGACCAGTATTTGGGTCAATCATATCGTCGAAAAACATCGGCACGAACTTACCATTCTGTATCGAGACCATCGCCCGATTACCGCCTTCGATGATATATTTTGTAGCGCAGTATCCTAGCTCGCGGCTGTATTCCATATCATAAGGGCTTGGGTCGGCGCAACGCATTTCATAACCGAGGTCTTTGGCAACTATCGTTGTTTTTAGGTTGAACTCTGCCAACCGCGCTTGAACCTTCTTTTTGATGATCCCACCAAAATCGACTTCGGAGAACCGGATGTTGCCATGTTCGTCCCGTTCGAGATTGGGAAAGTCCTTCAGGCTATCCTCGGTCATAGCTTCAACCAGACCTTCAGCCAACACTGCCACGCCGTATTCGCGCCCGAAACTCAACCGCTTGATAATTGATCCAACAAGAATATCGGTCAGTTTGTCAAGGGTCAATTTGTTTTGTTCGTTGAACTCTTCCGGGAGGATTGTCACCGTCGCTGCTGTGGCTTTGCCTATACCCAGGGCGAGGTGTCCGGCTTTCCTGCCCATCGTCACCACAAAATACCAGCGTGTGGTCGTAAGTGCATCAACCATCAGGTTTTCGACAATCTGAGCGCCAACATGCCGCGCCGTTTGAAAGCCGAAGGTGTTAATGCCGTTCGGCAAGTCTAAATCGTTGTCAATCGTCTTCGGGACATGAACGACCTTGATCCTGCCTTTAGCCTTTTCTTCGAGAGTGAGCGCTGAAAAAGCTGTATCGTCGCCGCCGATGGTGATGAGCATGTCGATGTTCAGGCGCAACAGGGAATTTATAGTATTCTCAAGGTATTTTGGGTCGGTGGTGGGATTATCCCGCGACACTCCAATGAATGAGCCGCCCCGATAATGAATCCGGCTGACTTCCTCGATGCTAAGATTACTGACGTGGGAAATATCGCCCTGCATTACCCACTTGAAGCCGTCGTATATGGTAATGACATCAACGCCCTGTTCATTGGCGTAAATTAAAGCCGCGGCGATGACAGCGTTGATTCCTGGTGAAGGACCGCCTGCAGCTAAAATTCCTATTTTCTTAGAGGGACGGATCGTTCCTTCCCCGTAACTTGGATTTGAAGTTGGCATCGTTAATGCTCTTTGTTTCGTGCTAAAGCTATGCCCCGATTAGAAAATTGATAATTCTCTATCGAGGTTTACCAAGACTATTTACGTTTTATCGGATCGAAGTTAATGAAATCACTATGGTGAATGATCCAGGCTTCGGTTGTGTTTCGGTTCTTATCGCCTTCGTATGAATGCACCGCGATAATGTGCTGGATGGCTTCAGGTAGCTTCAGTTCTGCTGCCAATGCCGCACCGGAAATCGGATGCCTGAGCATTCTGCCATTGTATGACACAACCCATTTGCCATCTTGCTCGGCATATTCAAGTGCCTTGCCGACATCATGTAGCAATCCACCAGCGACAATATAATCTGTGTTAATATTGAAAGCTTCAATGCCAGTGTTGTTCATGACCTTACCGACCGCAATCGAAGTGTCGGTGACGTTGCGTGTGTGAGCTGCCAGGGAAATCTCGGACATATCTGACAATAGGCTGAAGGGCAGGCGCTCCAGATCGTCAATCGTCCAGCCACCGCGTTCCAGCGCAACCATCCAGCAGTGCTCGACCTGATCGCGTAACTTCTTGTCTTCGATTAAGTTCAACTGTGGAAACAACTCAACTAATTTTTCAGCCATTGATTGATCCCATCTTAACAAACAAGTCTTTCAGATTAGCGTCAGCGTTTACCACCAGTTCGATCAGACCTTCAGTGGATGTGAACAGCGTCGTTACGCCAGGGCCATGTCCTGATACTACGCTTCGTGAATGCACGACCACACCCACTGAGACGGCTTTCTGACGGTAGATTCTGCCGTAGCTGTGGTCGGCGTCAATGATCGCGACGATGTCGCCGAAGCGCAGTGTATCGAGCGAATACTTTGCTACCGTTTCGGGATCGAACATCTGAGTGTCGTAGTCACCACCGAAGGTGTGGTTCGCGCCAAGCCCAGACCCCATCACCGCGGCTGGAATCAGATGAGTGACAGGAATTCGGATTGATCCTTTTTTCGTGTCGCCTGTGATGTCCATGGCTTCAAATAAATTTGGGTCGAGATTACGCAACTTGATTTTCGGAAAGTCCAGTAATGCCAGACCTTGTCCGGTGGATTTGATTTGAATCTTATCGCCGATAGCCATCTTGTCCATCTGTTCGGCAGTGAAGTCAATCATCACATGAAAAACGCCGCCGTGTTTGCCGGTAACGCGCCCCAGCTCGTCTTTGGCATCTCCAGAGACGACTTTGGCGACATTGCCAATGCAGGACATAATCTGAAGTCCGCCATTGTTTACGCCACCGCGATCAGTGTCCATGTGCTTAATCGTTACAGCAGGTTCAACGTGGTCTGCCCAAATGTCAATGGCTGAGTCGCCGACACGGGCATTGTAAGTTATGCCGCCGGTGCCAGGAAGCACCATGGGTTCGCCATCTGCTGAGATACGATAGGGTGAGAACGGGTTCATCGGTGGTTCGGCAATCGCGCCTAAAACGGATTGCACGATAAGTTTATCGCGATTTGTTTTTAGTGTCATTTTCTACTCTATTGGTTTCGTTCAACATTAACGAGAATTGTCTGCGTTGAGCTACGGTTTCGATAGTCATCCCAGACTCTTGCTAAAACCGGATACGGCGCGGTGGGAAATAGCGATACTTCCCAATTAAAGCCGTAGATCCCATTGGTGGAATCTATCAGCACGCTTTCAAAATCATGCCCGCCTACGTAAAACACAAGCCGCCAGATTCCCTTGTCATCGCCAGCTTTAACCAGCAGATCAAAGCTCCCGGTCAATGTGGTGTCTTGAGTGGGAATGATCCATTCGATGAATGGCGGAATGGAATCCAGCACCATTGCGTCATCTCCATCCGGACCTGTTGCTCCATTGCAACCCATGAAAGTCATTGCAAGCGCAATCAGCATCACAATCAAGAAGAATAGAAACAAAAGTTGTCTGCCTCTGCTACTCATTAGTCAGCGCCTCCGGCAATAGGTTCATAATACAAATCACAACTGATAAGGAAGTTATTCTTGCGAGCGTATCTACCTTTCAGTGTGTCGTAGCCTGTTTCATCATGACTGCCGGATCGATTCCAAAATGGAACGCCATGATCAGACCCTAGCGAGATCGTGTCGGCTTCGCCTACATCACGCAATGAGATAATGATAAAAAAGTCCTGTGTGATTCGCAATCCTTCTTCACCAAATTCAACGGTTTGCCAGCTCAAAGTGTCCGTGAGGGCACTTCCTGGAATTAACAGCTCAGATTGGGCAGTCTCTGGAAAATCATCACCATTCCAGACACTAATCGCGACGCTATCTGTGTCGCTTGTTGTGCCAGCTAACATGACGGAACATGACATCAGTTGACAGGCGCGCGCTATCGAAAATTTTGACCAGTATGCGAGCGCATGTGAGGAATCAGGGAGTTGCCAGCTCTGTGGATCTTGAATGTTGCTGGCGAAGTAGCTTTTCGTCACCAGCGTGTCCTGCAGGTCATTTGAAAAGCCAAAATAGACAGGAACTGGGGGTGTCTCGGTGGCATTGCCAGCCGAGTCAAAGCCTCGAGCGGATAAAAAATGCCAGCCAGTGTCGGATGAATCTATGTCAAGATCAGCTTCATAAGGCGGCTCGTAAAAAACAAGACTCTGACCATTGTAGTAATTTGTGCCGTCAATCAGAAAGCTGATTTCGCGAATATCGACATTGTCAACGGCGGAAGCAGTCATCTCGAAATCATCCCAGACTTCATCTAGTGGCCATGGGTTTGTCAGCACAACGGTTGGCGGGATAACATCTACTCCTTCGACATCTTTTCCAGATGGTCCAACGGGACCTTCGCAGCCGCCGAGCCAGAATGCAACTGACACAATGAGAATCAAGAGAAGGCTGAGTTGCACTTTATTTGATTTGTGGTTTATCAGCATGGCGTTAATATCCCTCCGGAATATAGCAACCAAGTGAATCAACCATCACCCTGATCAGCGGGTTTGGGAAGATACCCATGCCTTCTGGTTCCATGACCCATTCACCATCAATGAGAACAACCCCGTGCCCGCCGCGATATAGTCCGTTGTCGGTGAGGATTGCCAGAGTGTCGCCGGTGGCATCTGGGGAAAGTGTGCCGAGAATAAAATACTCAGGCGGCAGACGGAAATTTCCAAAAATCGGAATTCGCGCCCAGCCTGTGGAATCTCCTTCTGGCAGTCGCAAGCCATTTATTCCATCCAAAATGGATTCCCAGAGTAGTTCACCAGGAACGCCATGATCCGATTCGCGGATCTCGAATTTCAGCTCAGTGCCAGTCCAGTATGGGCTACGTTTGACTTTTACCCATGCCTTTCGAACGACGCCAGCCCGATCCATGGTTATCCGGGAACCGAATCCTGTGTAATTATGCTCATTGGATGGAAGATTCCAGACAATGTCCCCATTACTGGCCGGATCATAAAAAGATACAGTATCACGGGTTGTAGCGTCTGCCGGGTCGAGCAAATAGAACATCACTCGCTGTGAGACATTGGAATGACCAGCATGATCCCACGCCTTTGCCTGAATGTAATGCCTTCCCAATGGCAAGGCTTGAGCATTCCACCAGAGCGTCCAAGGGGGATTCGTCAGAAGATGCTCACTAAGGGGAGTAGCGCTACCATCAACCAAAAAGGCTACGCTGTCAATGTCACCGTCATCGCGCACGAAAGCTTCAAACCAGAGACGACTGAAGACTTCATTGCGAGCGACAGGCAAAATTAGATCAATCGTTGGCGGGTAGAGATCATCGTTGAGCATGTTGATGCCGGGGCTTCCCGGATCGCCCTCACAACCTATCATGGTGTTCAACAAAAAAATACCAACAATGGCAAGGACAATGATATTTTGGAAAATTCTGGGCATAGCTACTTGCTTGAATTACGATAAATGATCTGAACGATGTCGCGCACCGCAGTGTTAATTCCGACCATCAGTGCGCGGTTAATCAAACGTCTGCCGATGAATATCTCATCACCGAACGGAAGCGCTGAGATAGAACCTACATTATTGTAGCATAATCCGCCACTATAGCAGATCGGGAAACCGAATTTATTGGCGGCTAATGCGGCGTTGTCAAGTTCTTCCAGGGCAGATTGTGCTTCTTCGTCTGAATCTGCGTTACAATATCGTTCTGTGTGAAGCACGACACCGTTCAGGCTGGCGCGAGCCAAAGCCTTAAGGTTAGGTAACTGCGGGTCAACCAGAGCCATCGCTGGAATGCCGGAAGTGGAGTATAACGAGCCGATATTTCGAACGTGTTCAGCTTCGAAAGCCGCCTGAATTGGTTGAGGCGGCGCTATGCCATCCCAGCTTGAATCCACAAGAATAACGCCGTTTGGATTGAGGCGAGCTACCAGATCAATCAGATCATCTCGAGACGGAATGACCAGATAAAGATCGCAGTTTACTGTCTCCTGAATGCGACGAATATCCCGCTCGCTTGTTAAACCACGCTCAGGGCTAAAGCCAATTAAAATGACTTCCGCACCGGCAAGTTCGCACATCACCGACAAGGCAACCGGATCAGGATGTGTGGGGCTGCCTTTATCCCGCAATTTCAGGGCGGAATTTATATAAACACCCAACCTCATTTTAATGTCCTGTCTTTATCTGATTAATGGGATTTTCCGTTTATGATTTCCAAAAGTCTGGATGCTGAAACAAAGGTAAATCCTTCAGATTGAAGGATTGGCAATTCGTTTTTCAACACCTCTAAAGTTTCACGGCGAGCATGACCAATAGCAATCGCCCAACCGCGCCTTTCTGCGATGCGCGATGCTTTATAAATCTGCTGTCTGATGATTTTCGGATCATCGGTAAAATCAAGAAAAATGTCACGTCCCGCACTCGGAACGGATTGCTGACGCATAGTCTTCAAGCCGCAACTGTTTGGCGTGGTTCGGCTGTCGATAAAAAATAAACCCCGATCAGAAAGCAGATTGGCGAAAACAGCCATCAGCGTTGAGTCGGATGTTGCTTTTGAACCCATGTGATTATTCATGCCCAACGCATAAGGCAATTCCGCTTGCGCACGGTCAAGGATTTCCACAACTTCGGCTGAGTCCATGCTACAATATACCATATCTCGTTCGTCCATTGCCACTGAGTCAATGGGCTCCATGGGGAGATGAATCATTGACTCTTTGCCGGCTTGCATCGCACTCTCTGATGTTTTTACCGTCAGGTCATTGCCCGGCATGATTGCCAGCGTGATGTCGAACGGCAGTTCAATGAATCCCTTGATGACGTTCCGGTTCAGCCCGGGGCCAAAATCGTCAATGATAATGGCAATCAGTGGCGAATTCAATGAGTCTGATATAGGAAACTTCCGTTTTTCGGATGTGTCCTCAGCGGACTCCATCAGTGCTGACGGTTTAATCTCCAGTGCCTCAGGCTTTGGTTCGGTGATCGGCGGAATCATTGCTGGCGCAGGGATCGAGCCGGTAGATTTAACTTCCCGCGGCTGTTTTCTGGCTGTCTCCGGTTCGACTTCGTTTTTATAATAATCTGTCTGAGCATGGGAATCTGGTTCGGGCTGTGTAACACGTTTGCTCATGATATCCGGCAACAACATATACAGTGTAAACGCCATCGCAAAAGGGATAATAGCGATCAAGGCGATAAAAGCAAATTTCTTGAGATTCTGGATGATTTCCTTACGCTTCTTTTTCGTCAGCTTCTGCCAAGGGTTTTTCCACTTTTTATCTTCAGTTTTCTTTGAGTCTTTTTTGGGGCTCGGCTTCGTATTCGGCTTAGAATTATCTTTCTTAGCCGTGTTTTTATCAGATTTCATCAGGTTGAAAGTTAGAGTTAAAAATCATCCCGCCAGCTCAGAAATCGAAAGACGTTATTTTCCGAGCTTCGAACTGCAAAATGCGCATAGCCCATCAAAGGAGACTCTTCATCGAGGGTCAAGTTAAACCGCACCACGAACTCAACTGTGGTATCCGGCTGAGTGAAATCTTCCACCCAGACCGGGATCTGATTCCATTCGAGATCAATCTGCCGGAAGTTTCTGAACAATCCGCCAGTTGCTTTCAGGTCGGTATCGCGAAACCAGCGGTCAGTTCGCCCTTCTTCAATGTCATAGTAATCAAAAATAAACGACTCGTCAAGGCAATCGGCGTAGCGAAGGGAATCCCGATAATCATAAGCCAGCGCAAAATTATTCAGCAAACCGCCGATGCTGGTTTGATCTGACCATGTTTGCGACCCCGCTTCGCCTTCAATTGGCGCGAAGGGGTTGAAGCATGACGAAAGGCATACTGCAAATAATAGCGTCGGTGCCAGATATTTCAACCAGCCTTTCATGGCTAGAACTGCGCCTTGAGGTCGCTCCAGCAGAATGCCCCGGAGCTACGGAAATCCACCCACTGATGTATCCGCCAGCCGCCATCTGAGCCTCGATTGAGCATGAATTCGGCGCGCCCTTCCATCTCAACCGGAGCATTATCGACTGTGTGCCCCAAATGCAACGTATAGTTAGCGCTTATCTCAGCAGAATCTGCCAGAGCAGTTTCGCGAATGATTTCCATCGTCAGCGAGGCAATAGAATCCAGTGGAAGCACAGCGGGATTGAACAACGCTTCTACGAATTTCTGTTCACGGGAAAAACCCCAGCCATCCATCACACCCGGATGGTTTGCCACAGTTTTCGGATCGGGGATGAAGCCGAGAATGTCTTCTTCCCCGATGCCGAAGGATCTCATATAATCAACACTGGCACGCCTGCCAACGGCGTTCTGCAGATTATCCAGCACGACAGCGGGTTCGGTGGGAAATTGCCACTGCCCACTACTGGAGCCGGTTGGCGTTTCAGGATCGCGGGTCGAGAATAATTCACAGCCAGATAACAACAGCAGAGAGAGAACTAACCCAATTGCAAAAATCGAGTACAAATTCAGCTTAATGCCGTAGGCTGTTTGTTTCACTGTGTTCCCTTTATGCGCAACTTCGTTTATAAATAGGCTTTGACTGCCTCAGCCATTTCCAGCGATGTTGAAGAACCACCCATATCATAGGTGCGAATCTTGCCTTCTTCGATGACTCGGGTGATGGCATCTTCGAGGCGTGTTGCCATATCCATCTCACCCAGCCAGTCGAGCATCATCTTGGTGGTCAATAGCATCGCCATGGGGTTGACCTTGTACATGCCGGCGTATTTTGGAGCCGAGCCATGTGTCGGTTCGAACACTGCGTAGTTATCGCCGATGTTTCCTGAAGCCGCAAATCCCAAGCCACCGACCAGTTGTGCGGCGAGGTCGGAGATGATGTCGCCGAACATGTTCTCCGCCACCAGCACATCGTAATCCGCCGGATTTTTCACCAGCCACATGCACTGCGCGTCGATGTTGGTCTCCCACATGGGAATGTTCGGGTATTCTTCCGCCACTTTGCGAGCGGTGCGGATCATCAGACCGCCAGTTTCGCGCAGGACGTTTGGTTTATCAACGATGGTTACGTTGCGGCGGTTGTATTTCTTGGCGAATTCGAATGCCTTGCGCACAATCCGTTCGCAAGCGGCGCGTGTCATTATTCTCGTTGAGATTGCCATTTCCGAGCCGGGAGTATCGGTGAAGCGTTTCATTTTCGGATGAATGGAAAATGCTTCGATGATAGAATCCGGCACGGGATGAAATTCGATGCCTGAATACAGACCTTCGGAATTCTCGCGAAAAATCACGAGGTCGATGCCGTCACGATAGTTCAGCGGGTTGCCGGCGTAAGCCTTGCAGGGGCGAAGGTTGGTGTGCAGGTTCAGTTCCTGCCGTAGCCGAACGATGGGGCTGAAGTATTCGTAACCCTTTCCCTGAAGCGAGGGATCGAGCTCTTTGGCGGCTTCATCCTTGGGTTTGGATGTGATCGCGCCAAACAATGCGCAGTCGGTTTCGCTTAAGATTTTCAGCGTGCGCTGAGGCAGTGGATCGCCTTCGCGAATCCAGAATTCCCAGCCGATGTCGCCGTGAATATATTCAGCGTCGAGTTGCAGTCCGTCAAGGACTATCCGCGCCGCTTCCATAACGTCATTGCCGATGCCATCTCCCGGAAGCCACGCAATGCGATATTTTGCCATGTTTCCTCTTCAAACTAGTTACGTTAAAGGGGGAAATGTATTCCCCAAAAGTGCGTTAAATCCATATCATTTGGGATGTCAAGACCATGGTCGCCACGCCCTGTGTCCGTGTCAATGTGGCTGCCATGATCCGGGGCGAAAGCAACGCCCCATTTGTAATCCTTCCAATATAAGTTACACGCTTCTGCAATTTTGTCAAAGCTCTTCAGGTGGTTTTGCATCGCATTCAGACATTCTTCGCTCTCTGGCGTGGTTCTGTGCAGCATGTCGTCATATTCCTGAAGATAAACCGCAATGAAGTCATGCTCATCCGCCTGAATCAGTTCCCGCGCCTTGAATATCACCAACGGGTCGTATTTTTCAATATAATAATCGACATTGCGCCCGCGGAACAGACAATCCATGCTCGAATTCGCAACAGCCACAATGGCAACCTTCTTGCCGGCTTCAGCCAGCCAATCGAACACCGTCGGAGCGGCGAGGACAGGCTTTTCATATTTGATAATGCCATGCTCGGCTGGAGTCAATCCGCTGTAAATCGAAGAGAAACAGACCGGCGTTTTCGGTGGAAACATAGATTGTAGTTCGACACTGATGGGAGCGAAAGTTTCTACTTTGCCAAAGCTATGGCGATAGTGTTCGTAGATCCACGTTCCGAGGGCATCGGGATGGAACGCCAGAAAGCGCTCGACCAAGGGTGATCCGTCGCGGCTTTTAGAAACATCCATGACGGATTGAATCGGTGGCAATGATTTTCCGTCGGGTTTAGCTAGCCCGAACAGCGCGGCTGTGGTTGAAGCAAAATGCCGCAAATCGTATGAATTGTTCACCTTTGATCTCTGGTTAATGTTTGACATGCGAAACTGCTAAACGCTAAGCTGTTTAATCGTTAAAATTAAGCAGAAAAGCCAATAAATTGGCAAATGCCGTTATTGGCTTTTCTGGTTGGCTCAAATTCAGTAATTCGCCAAGTTCTGGATTTGCATGGGTCTGGGTGATAATTACAGATTCATCCCAATGCCAAATTTCCAAGTTGTGCCGAGGTCGCTGGTGAATGGTGTCAGGGCAAAATCCACATGATAAGCCGACACTTTGGCGCCCAAGCCGAACGATACACTGCGCAAATCATTGCCGCCAATGTAGCCAGCTCGGAGATAAATAGTCTCTTGCCAGCCTGCTTCAACGCCGAGATGCAGTTCAGTGTCATCGTCCTTGTAAGTCACGGATTCCAGAGCCCCTGTGAAGTCGAATTCCTGTAAAACAAACAGGCGCGACAATCCAAAGCGCATGGCGGTTTGAGTGTTATCATCGGCTAGTGACAGGTTTGTCACCGAAGCGCCAAAGTTAAACCATGGCAGTTGATACAGCGCGCCAAGATCGACGACATCCCAGACATCTTCGCGGTCGCCGTAAATGTCTTCAAAGGCGGTTTTATACATTACACCAAGGGCTAATTTTTTGATTGGTTCCACGGCGGTGCCAACGGCGAAAACGGATTGGTGAATCGTAAACTCACCTTGAGCTTCGCCGGGGCGGTCGCGTACTTCAAAGCCGTCTAGCCCTTGAGTTACATAATAGGCTGAAAATCCGCCCCAGTTGGTGCGGGCTTTTGCGCCGCCGAAGCTCCCGCTACCATCGAGTATCCATGAATAGCCCTGAAACCAGATGTCGCTAGTGCCAAAGGCAGATGCCGCGGGATTCCACCAGACTAAAGCGCCACTTCCGACATTAGCCACACCGGTTTCACCCATTGCGGTTTCACGAGCGCCCTGTGGGATGTTCATAAAGCGCCAGCCAGCTTCGGCGAAGGCGGATTCAGTGAACCCCAGCGCAAAAATTACTGCGACTATTTTTACAACAGATTTTAACATGTTTTCTCTATAAATGTGACACTCGCAAAATTGCGAGGAAGCGATCATCACTATCTTGTCGTTGTCTTAAAATTCAAAGCCCCAGGTTGCCATGTGTGCGCCATTGGGGGAATTTTCATCAATCAGGAAGGCATAGCTCAAATGAACTTCGATGGACTGAGTATGCCAGTTCAGCCCAAAGCCAAAGGTCGGTTCAGTGCCGTTGAAACCCACGCGGAATGCCGCGGAGTAATCGTTTGAAAAAGGCTGAGACCATTCCGCGCCAAGATGCTGTTGGAATCCGAGGTCGTCATTGCCAACAATTTCAGTCATTATCACCAGATCACCCGCCACGGTTAATTGCTCAATGCCAGTGAATCCAATGCCCAGACGGATTTGCGGTGGAAATTTATCTTCTTTAGCACCGGAGTCATCGCCCCAGACATCAGTTGATTCCCAGGTATTTCTCCCGTCGAAATCTTTGATGTGCAAGCCGAAATAAAGGTCGTCTATTGGCTGCACCAGAGCGCCCAAGTCAACCGACAAGCCAAAACTGCTGAGGTTTTTATTGTCGTCCTTAACGTCAGGCACAATGCTGATTAACCACTTGATGGTAACGCCCATGCTGAACCGCGGATGGGGCATGATGGCGAACGAGCCGTGAATTAGATTGTCTGAGTAAGAAAGCTCGTCGTACATGTTCCCATTGGAGTCGTATGCGTCAATGTTGGCGGTGGCGGCGCGAAGAATTCCAAAGGCAACACCCGCCTTGGGTTCAATGGGAATCGACATCCCTGCGTACATCAAGGAGCGGTCGAGCGACATTGACCGGTAGCCAAGTGATACGATTCGATTTTCGGCAAATGCCAGCCCTGCCGGGTTGTAGTACCAGCTTTGTTCATTATTGACTAGCGCGACCCCGGCATCGCCCAAGGCAATGCGGTCAGCTGCGGCTCCACCCATGCGCAGAAACCATCCGGCTTGCCCGCCAAGTTGCTTGGCGGATAAATCTGCAACTGAGATCAGAAGAACTGCCAGCGAGACGGCGAATATTTTTAAGGTTGTTTTCATTTTCATCATCCTAATCCAGAACCATCACTTTACCCCACCACGTCTGACCTGCAGCTTTAATGCAGTAGAAATACACACCATTTGCCACAAGTGTGCCATCTGAGTCTTTGCCATCCCATTGGAAAGCGCCGTAGCCAGTCATGTCATTCTGACCGCCACCCGGCAAAGAGACAGGCCCAAATTCATAGACGGGTTCCATGGCGAAGCTGAAAATTTTCAAGCTCGCAACCAACGGCGCATCGGCTCTAACTTGAAAACGGGTGATGTGCCCGCGGTTGGGGGAAAATGGGCTTGGGTAAGCGTAAGTGTCGGGAACGCTGGCTTCGCCCGCAGGGTTGTGAGCGCGGTGGATGCGCCATGTGAAATGTGCGCCTTCCAGCCAGCCAACTACCAGCCCGGCATTAGTGCCGACCCAGACGGAATCACCAATTACATCGGCGGAATAAAAATCTATGTCGGTCAGTGTTTCACCGATGGTTGGATCGGTAATGCTGGTGATCGGTTCGCCCCAACTGAAACCATTATCCGAGCTTATCCACAAACCGCCGTCGGCGCAGGCATAAACCTTCGAAGCGCCGAAGCCGAAATTGTGTACTTTCAGTGGCCCGTATTTGTCAATCAGATACTCATTTGAAGCCAGTATCGTCGAGTCGGACAGTGCGACCTGCCACGAAGTCCCATTGTCATACGTAACCGAAACGCCGTAGTATTCAGCAACATTGTTTGCTTTCCAAGTGGCAGCCCAGACATTGTCGTAATGCTCAAGATGTTGAACACCCATGGCGGTAACAAAATTGCCGGATATTGAAGGAAGATCAGCTTCAAATGAGAATGTTTCCCAGGATAGCCCTTCGTTTAATGTGCGGTGAACACCGCCAGCAGTGCCGATCCAGATTGCGTTATTTGCAAAGACGCCACTAAAGCCGCGATGTCGCAGATTTTGCAGTGCCCAGAAAGGATTGCCATCGGGTGTCATCACTTCCCAATGATAGATTCCAGCGTCGAGGCTGTCATAGCGAAGTTTGCGGATGCCGCCACCCCAGCTTACGATCCACACCGCGGAATTCGAGAGCGCTATGTCGTAGGTAACATTCTGGATGTTGGTTGTAGTCGGATGGTAGTTTTCTTCATCAACCGAGTCAACGGGTTGATCTATCCAAGTCCAGCTGTTCCCATTGTCACGCGAAAATCCCAGTCCTCCACCTGCCGGAAAATAACCGCCGCTGACTTTTTCCGTGTATGCTGTGGCGATCCACATGACTTTGTCATTGATCGACATGGCGGAAATTCCACCGCGACCGATTAGATCACCGCTGGGAATGACGTTAAAACTGCCGTCGTTAATTCCAAATTGAACAAGCCCGCCACCTGAACCCAGCCAGAGGTCGTTGTTATGAGACATTATGTCAATGATGGAGTTTGACGGCATTCTCTCTGCTGGTTCAGCCGCAGAACCGATGACATAATCACCCGGTTGCAAAGCGGCGAACAGAATTTGCGGCAACAGCAATGCAACCGCTAAAATTATGATATACTTGTGCTTAAGCATCAATTCTTCTGCTCACGTTTAACAGAATTGTGTATGTCTGATTTGAACGGCGAAGGTCGATAATTCCGGTCAGAAATGATTGACTCCCCGTTCTCATTGTTATCTTGTGGCGCTGCCCAGTTATTACTGTCGCGCTGGAAATAGACAGTATTCTCAAAGTAGCCGCCTCGTTGGCCTGTACGGTCGCTTGGTGTCCAGCGGAATGTGTAGTTCACATCAACGCTGTTGCCCGCGTTGGCGCTGAAACCTGCGACAAATATGCCATCCAACGCAACGGTATCAAGTTCAAGACCATCAATGTATCCATGTTGCCAAATTTCGATGTCATCTTTCCGCAGCGAGAGAAACAGTGTGTCTAAATCTGTGACTCCCTGATCGTCGGCAACGCTGATGTTGAAGTTGAAATAAATAGTATCATCATTGCCGAGTCCCGGCACGAAGACTGTGTCAAGTCCTTCAAGCGATGAGACATGAGGCGGTTTGTTTTCCAGCCAGATGCCTGTGGTGTCGCTGTAAACCCAATCATTGCTTTGTTTTAAATAATAGTCGCGAACACGGGCGACCACAGGATAATTTCCAGTCGGCAACCCAACGGAAATGTTCGGTTCGCTACTGTATGACCAGAGACTGTCAACCGGATGTTGCATGAGAATAGGCACAAAATTATTGCTGGCAGGAACGGTGCGGTATATAATCAATTCAGCATCGTAAATATCGCCATAGCCTTCAGGATCGCCGACTTCAAGGGTAAACTGACCGCCAGCCTGCCCACTGCGGATAGAGTCAGGGTGAGTGAAGCTCACAATTGCCGGTGGGAAGCTTTCGCGCACGGTAACAATGGCTATCACAGAGTCCGGTGGTGGAGAGTCAGACAAGGCGAAGGTTAGCCGGTATTGCCCAGCCGATGGAGCGAATTTAGCGCTGATGCGCCGAGAATAAATGCCATCGCCGGGAGCAGAATCGCCACTAAGAGTGTCTGCATATCCGAGGGCATCATTCCAGACACCAAAGTTTCCATCGTCGTACATTCTGAAGTGGGTGTTGCTACCGCTGGGATAGGTGATGATGCAGATCATATCGCGGTCAGTGTACTCATTTGCAGCGCTCATCCGAATGGCGATGCGTTGCATTCGTTCAGAGTGTAACGCCCAAATGGTGTCCAGCTCGACAATATGCAGATCGTTTGGCGGCACGTAAGGAATATTGGGACCATTGTCGTCACATCCCAGGAATGCCACGGCAAAAATAAGCGTGAGCAAAACCGCCGAACCATAAGACACGGCTTTCATATATCACTCCTGATACAAAACATAGCTTCGAGACAGAATCCGGTTGGGAGATTCACAGGCTGTTCCTCAAAAAAGGTGCTACGCGGAGTCGCCTTCAGCGTAACGACTTACATCTTATGAAAAAAATTAACGAATCAGCCTGAAAAACCTCTTGTATGTGAAAGGCATAAACGAAGATTGAGGAAATATAGTATAATTTGCACAAAAATACAAATCATACTAAACAACTATTTACACTATCGGTATTACGAACCTCATTGATGTGAAATTTGATTTGTTTCACAGTACGGAGATAATGGAAGTAATTCCCGCGCCAGTTACAATAATCAGCGCTAATTTTGCGAAAACATTCTGAGATACTCGACGCGACAAATAAATGCCAACCAGCGTGCCTAAAATCATTGGTGGAAAAGTGTATAGTGAAACTTGAAACACTTCCGAGGTCAGGAAACCGCTGAAGTAAAATGACACCAACGTGATGATGTTCAAGCCGACGAAATATGCGATGATGTTAGCGCGGAATTCCTCCTTTTTCCAGCCTTGATTCGAGAAAAACAGTATCACAGGAGGCCCGCTTAGCGCGGTGCTACTGTTGAGAAACCCACTTGCCAATCCGATAATCCCCAGAGCTTTCGACTCCTGCAGAACATGACGGCGAAAACCTATCAGAGATACGATGCCAAAAAGAACAATAATTGACCCCATGCTGACTTTTATCAAATCGGCATCAATGACCTTCAGCACCCAGATTCCCAATGGCATCCCGACCACACCGCCGATGAATAGAGGTGTGATTTTCTTTATATTTACATATTTCCGAGCTTCAAAGAGCACCATACTCGTCAGCACTGTGGCTAATAAACATATTAAGGGCACCACCAGACTCGGAGATAAAAACAACACTAGAATCGGCACGGCGACCAAGCCAAATCCAAATCCCACCAATCCTTGCGTGAAGCTGGCAATGAAAATCGCGGTAATTACAACAACCGTGGCAAAGTCACATGCAAACATTATTCTCAGCTATGTTCTGCTGGATTAATATCCTGCGGGAGGTGTTCCGGTCGAAGCAAATCATTGATAGTCTTCACCGGATTAAATGTGCTTAACGGCACTTCAACGAAAATAGTGTTCCAGTGCGCCATCGCTCCATTCCAGAGCCCCGGATGTTCAAGAGCGAGCAGGGTTCTGCCTTGAAAAGACTTGCGAGAAATGATTCCGCCTTCAGGATCAGTATATCTATGCAGGTCAAATTGTTCGCCGCGATAATTCTTTAATCCACAAACCAGATCAACCGGGTTGAAATGCGAAGAGTCGCTGAGAATAGCAATCTGCTCTGGATTGTCAAGATCAATCTGCGCTTTTTCAACAATCTGGAGTGACAGATTGTGGTCATCATCTTTCACCCAGAAGGGACCGCCTCCCGGTTCGCCAGTGTTTTTGACCATTCCACAAACGCGAATCGGTCGATCAAGCTCATCAATCAAGAACTCGCGCTTTTCACTTTGATTATAATTGCCCCAGATGTCCGGCGCCACTCGCCATAATCGGGTAAAGGCGAACTTGTATATAGAATTCAAAGTGTCTTCAGCAATGTCAGGATTTTCCAGATCTCGCAAATGTTGGAATATCTCATCCTGAAGCTCAATCAGCAGACCACAGAGTAACTTTTTATACAACGTAGTCTGGGATGGGAAATAATCTGGAGTGACATTGTCAATGTTCTTGATAAAGACAATATCGCCGTTCATCGCCGAGAGATTCATCAACAGCGAGCCATGCCCGCCGGGTCGCAGGACAATGTTATCGTCATTATCACGGAATGGTTTAAGATGGTCGTCAAGTGCGATTGTGTCGGTCGCGGGATTCTGCACAGAATAGTCAATTACAAAGCTGGTGGCGCCGTCTTCAAACTGTTGGCAGGATTCATCAATGTGGTTGCTGACGAGTGACTGTTCACCATCGGAAACGGTGAAATGAATCCTGACGATGCCGCTACTGTCTCGGCAATACTCAGCGCCTTTGGCAAGTTGCTCCTGAAAAGCCGTGCGAATGTGATCTTCATATCTGTGAAACGGAAGAATGCCTTTTGGTTTGGCAATATAATTTAATCCTTCTGAGGAGAGGATTTTATCAAAAATAAGCTGGAAATTCTCTGATGAGATTATTCCATTAAGGCTGACGTTCGCTAGCTCAAGAATTGTTTTCAGCTCGGGGTAAAATGCAAAATCGGGAAGCCTCTGGAGAAAACGCCTGGCGTAGGATGCCACAGGATTACTGGGATCATCCTTAGCATCGATATCCACACTGTGATCTTCGCGATTGCAGAATTCCTCAAGTGGCTTGAACATACGGCTTGCGGCACCGGAAGAGGGCACAAACTTCATCAATCTGCCATTTTCAGTAGCCTGAGAATGCAAATTGGATAGATGCTCAAACCAGTTGCTATCAATAATTAAAATACCGTCGTTGATCGTGCAAGCACGATTTAATTTCAAGGGTGTGAATCCAGCCTCGAAGCGTTTGATCTGGTTCTCTATGGATCGTATCGCCAGACCGCGAGAAACGATCAGCTCATAGTCCAGTTTGGAAAATTCAATATGCGATGATGGCATCAAAATTTCTTTTTTTTATTAAACATTAACTTTTAACTTCCTGCAGTTTCAACAAATAACCCGGATGCTTCACGATTGGAATGCAAACCACCCGGGTTAATTTATTGTTGACGCAATCAGGGCTTAGTCCAGCTTGCCGATTGCCTTCTCGACTGCTTCGAGAATTTCACCGGATCGAACAACTTCAGCCATGGTGTTGTGGTCGTTGTACAGCGGACGATCTTCGTCAAGATGTTTCACATATTTACGAACGACATCATGAGCAGCTTTGGATCCTGCGCCCGGTTCGCCTTCGCGGAAGTCAATTGCTTGCGTTGCGGCGATGAGCTCAATTGCCAAAATACCGTAAGAATTGTTCATAATCTGACGCATCTTGATGTTTGATGTCATGCCCATTGAGACAAAGTCTTCCTGATCTGCCGCGGCGGGAATCGAGCCTGTGGCGGCTGGATTGCAGAGAACGCGGTTTTCGTTGACCATTTGGCAAGCAGTGTATTGCGAGAGCATTAAGCCCGAGAACATTCCTGCGCCTTTGGTCAAGTATGCTGGCAAGCCAACGCTCAGGTTGACGTTCAGCAGGCGGTTCAAGCGACGTTCAGACAGAGCTGAAACGGTAGTGGTGGCGATGCCCATGTATTCGAGCGCGAATGCCATTGGGGTGCCTTGGAAATTAGCACCGGTTAGGACGACATCCTCTTCAGGGAAGAAGATGGGGTTATCGGCAACGCCATTCAGTTCGGTTTCGAACATCTGACGGGCGAAAACCATGGTGTCGCGAGCCGCGCCGACGACCTGTGGTGTCGAGCGGAGGCTGTATGCGTCCTGAACCTTTTTGCTCGCGTTGGCAAGGATTTCCGAATCGGCAGTTAAGCGGCGGATGTTTGAAGCAACTGTCATTGCGCCTTTGTAGCCGCGAGCCTCATGCAGACGATGATCCATGCACTTAAGGTTGACGTTCAAAGCTTCCATAGTCATGGCGGCTGTGATGTCGTGCATCTTCAGCCACATGTTACATTCGCCGAGCAACAGTGAGCCTGAGCCAGTGATGACGTTGGAACCATTGATGGTCGCCAAACCGTCGCGCTCTTTGAATTCGATTGTCGGAACGCCAGCGCGTTTCATGGCTTCAGCGCCGGGGAAGCGTTCGCCTTTGTAGAAGGCTTCACCTTCGCCGATCAGAACCATTGCCATCTGTGCCATCGGCGACAGATCGCCACATGCGCCAACGGAACCGCGCTGACACATCACTGGTGTCACGCCTTTGTTCAGCATGGCGACGAGGGTCTCGGTTACTATCGGGCGCAAGCCGGATTTGCCGTGGCAGTGCATGTTGACGCGAGAGAGAATCGAAGCGCGAACATCGCCCTCTTCTATAGGATCGCCGAAACCAGCGGCGTGGCTATAGACCAGATATTTCTGAAAGTCTTTGACTTGATCGTCTGTCAGCGCGACTTCAGCCAGCTCGCCTATGCCAGTATTGACACCATACATCACAGTGTGGGAATCTATATTCTTTTGCAGAAATTCTCTGCATTTGGCGATTTTTTCCCGTGCATCCGGATGAAGATCAACTATTTCATGCTGGCGTGCTACTTTGACGACATCTTCAATCGTCAGATGATGTCCATCGAGTATCAGTGCCATTTTAACCTCAAAATTAAGAAGTATTAAACTGTAGTTTACTTTACCATCAAGAATATATAAAACTTAAACAGCCAAAGCCACACCTTGAGCAAAGAGTATCAGTTTTGGGAGAAATTCAAGGGTGTTCTTGAGATTATTCTTCCGAATCATCTACCGCAGGGTCATCGTTCAGAAACTTGGGATTAGAGCCGGAGACCACTATTGTTATTTCGCCTTTAATCGTCTTGGTCTTGAGTTCTTCGATCACCACACTCAAATACCCCCTGTGAATCCGCTCGAATTTCTTTGTAAGCTCAAAACACACAGTTGCTAAGCGGTCGCCATAGACGAAAAGCATGTCATCCAAAGACTTGACAACACGGTAGGGAGATTCGTAGAACACCAGCGTATGAGGCAATTCTTTTTCAAGCTCGAAAAAACGTTGGCGTGCTCCAGATTTGCGGGGAGGAAAACCCTTGTAGGTGAAGCTTGAAGTCGGCAAACCTGCCATCGCCAGGGCTGATGTGATTGCCGATACTCCCGGAATGACTTCGACTTTGAAGCCTCCGTCCAAAGCCGCCGATACCACGCGGTAACCGGGATCACTGATGCAAGGCGTTCCAGCATCCGAGCATAAGCCCACTATCAACCCATTCCGCAGCATTTCCAGAATTTTCTCGCCGGCGTATTCTTCATTATGTTCGTGATAGGATACGACCTTAGCGGGGAAGTCAATTTCATGGCGCTGAAATATTTTCCTCGTGACTCGTGTATCCTCACAAGCCAGCACATCCACCGAGCCCAGCGTTTTCATCGCCCGCAATGTAATGTCATCCATGTTGCCAATGGGAGTGGATATTACGTAAAGTTTTCCTTGTTCCAATGTTCTGTTCGCTGTGTTTAATGGTGTCTTGAATCGTGATAAAAGGGCGATTGTCAGTTTTATTGCAGGATAAATTGATTTAAATTCACCGCCACAAAGAAAAATCTGAACATCAAACCCCATGTTAAATTACCACGAATTTTTCAATATACCTTAAAATATATCAGAATTTTGCGAAAATATTCAAATTCTACTCAAGTCTGGTCTGCTATTCCATATCTATTGCAGAGACAAACAATCTGGCGGAGCCACATTTAAAGGTTGGGTGTCTTGAAAAAGTCACATACTGCTAGTACTTTATGAATGGGTATTTTTGCGATGAAATATCCAGACTCCACATTAACCGTCGTTTGTAATAGAGGGATAAATGACACGTTCAACTGATGACGGAAAACATAAAAGTGACTTAGAAGATAAAAGTGTAAATTCTGTGAACAGCGAATCGGACAATTTTCGCATGTTCAAATTAATCAGTCAATTCGGGCAAAAGTTAACCATTGCTGAGGATGTAAAATCCGTTGCCAAAGCTTGTCTGGAAACTGTTGAAGCGATAGGAAATATTCAGATTTGTGGATTGTATCGGTTTGATAAAGAAACAGAGCAATTCCATCTTGTTGATCAATTTGGAATTCCTGAATGTGCTTCAGATGGCTTATCAATAATTCACAAAGAATCCTCGATTTTTACTACTTTCAGTCAAACAGAGCCTCAGTTTGATTTGTATTCCAATCTTCCCATCAAAGATAAATACACACTGTCACCTCAGGAATTGCTGGCAACAGCAATCATTCCACTCTTTTCAAAGTCTAAGACCATAACCGTTCTGTTTGTTGCTTCATCAACCATAGCGAAATTTTCTGAAACAATCTGCTTGATGTTAACAACAGTTCTTCGCCAGACCGTTCTATGCATGGATAGACTGAGGTTGGTTGAAGGGCTTGGGCATAGTGAAGAATTATATCATGCACTCATTGATCAGAGTCTTGATATATTAACTGTCTTGGATAAAAACGGAATTGAAAGATTCGTCAGTTCCTCTGCAAAGAGCATTTTAGGGTTAAATCCTGAAGATTTAATAGGTCAACCAGCACAGAAATTTCTTCATCCTGATGATGTTGCCTCTATTCAGGAAAATATCCAGATGTTAGCGGAAAATGCTGGAAAAACGGTCATCGTGGAATATCGCCACAGGAATTACAAAGAGGAATGGCTTTATTTCGAAGCAGTTGCTGTAAGTCGAGTAAATCCTAGTGGCGAGATTGAGATAATAGTCAATTCGAGGGACATCAGCGCCAGAAAACAGGCACAAGGTGATCTTCAGGAACAACAGATATTATTTCAAAATGTGATTGACAACTCCTTTGATGCGATCTACATCATTCGGAATGATGGCTATCAGTATATAAATCCTGCATTTTGCGAGCTAACGGGGTACACTTACGAAGAATTGACCGCTAAAGATTTCGATTATCGCTGCACATTAACTGAAGAAACCCAGGCGATTTCTCACCAGCGATACCTTGAGCGGAAAGCGGGAAAAACGCTTCCAAACCGCTATGAGATCAGCATTGTCAGGAAAAATGGCGAAATCAGAGATATTGAGCTCAGCACCACATTGCTCACAGACCATGTGGATGTTACAGTTTTAGGTTACATGCGAGATATTACTGAAGCGAAGAAAACCGAAGACGCTTTGCATGAGAATAACGAACGTGTTCAAGTCAGTCTTGCAGGATCAAACATTGGGCTCTGGGATTGGGAGGTAACTACCGGACAGGTGCATCGAATCAGACCCTGGGCGGAAATTCTTGGATATAATCCAACCGATTTTAAAACGAATGCTCAGGCTTGGGAAGACAATTTGCACCCGGATGACAAGATAAAAGCCTTGACGAAATTGCACGATCATCTTGAAGGCAAAACAGACGTCTATGAGAGCGAGCAGAGATTGATGGCGAAGGATGGTGAATGGAGATGGATTTTAGATCGCGGAAGGGTGATTTCACGTGGAACGGATGGTCGACCGCTGCGTATGGTTGGTGTTTATCTCGACATTACCGCGCAGAAAATGGCAGAGTTAGAATTGCAAGTCGCCCATGATTTGTTGGAGCGTAGGGTTAAGGACAGGACGGCTGATCTGGAGAGCGTGAACCTCTCTTTACAAGTTCAGTCGCGAAACCTGGCCGAACGGGTCAAAGAGCTTCGCTGTCTGACAGAAGTGTCAAAAATCACTGCTGATTATCAGAAACCAATTAGGGATATATTGCCAGAAGTGGTTGGATTGATGCGCGCTGCGTTGCAATACCCGGAAAAAACCTGTGTCGGAATTGAATTCGACGACAAATCATATAAAAGCCCTGATTGGGTTGAGTGCAAATCAAAGATTACCAGTGAGCTATACGAGAACTTCGACAGGGTGGGGCTGATTGAAGTCGGTTACATTGGTGAGCGTGGCAATCCATTCCTCGTCGAGGAATACAACCTAGTCCATTCAATTGGCAGAATCGTCAGTGATTTCGTCAGCCGGCATCGCACCGAGCAGAAATTGCATGATCAGTACCAGCGATTCTTTGCCATTCTGGAGAGTTTCCCTGAAATAATTTATGTGTCAGACACTGAAACTTATGAAGTTTTATTCACAAACAATGTGCTCAATGAAATTCTCCAGTTGGATCCAATTGGGAAAAAATGCTACAAAGTATTTTACGGCTTTGATGAACCTTGTGAATTCTGCACCAATGACATAATCCTTAAAAAACCGGCAAGCACCTATTCCTGGGAGAATTCAAATCACCACATTGGAAAAGACTATCTGGAAACCGACCAGATCATCGAGTGGCCTGATGGCCGCAAGGTTCGTTTAGAAATTGCCATTGACATTAGCAACCAGAAAAAACTTGAACGCTCACTCATGACAGTTAACGAAGAGCTGAAGCGTTCAAATTCCGATCTTGAGCAATTTGCCTACGTTGCGTCTCACGATCTTCAGGAACCTCTGCGGAAAATCCAGGCATTTGGTGATCGTCTTGAGCACGGCTATTCTGAGATTCTCGGTGAGAAAGGGCTAGATTATCTGAACAGAATGCTTGGCGCTTCAAAACGTATGCAGACTTTGATTAACGATCTACTGACTTTTTCCCGTGTGACAAGCCGAGGGAAACCCTTCGAATTGATAGATATGAACGAGATAATAGAGGAAGTCCTCTCTGATCTTGAGGTAAGGATTCAGGAGACGAATGCTGAGATTATTGTGGATACTCTACCGAAGTTAGAGGCAGATCCGACGCAAATGAGGCTGGTATTTCAGAATTTTATCAGCAATGCAATCAAATTCCAGAAAGACGATGTTCGACCTAAAATTGAGATTAATTCAATTGGTTTGAACAGAAACCAGAATCCGATCAAGCGAAAGACAGCACCGAAGTTCTTTAAAATTTCAGTGAAGGATAATGGCATCGGTTTTGAGAAACGATTTGAAGATAGAATCTTCAAGATATTCCAAAGACTTCACTCGCGAACCGCTTACGATGGTAGTGGCATTGGCTTGGCGGTCTGCAGGAAAATAATTGACAGGCACAATGGCAAAATCCTCACCGAGAGTGAGCCAGACAGAGGTTCAACGTTCCATATGATTTTACCCGTAAAACAGAAACAGGAGACACTTTTCAATGAATAAATCGAAATCAATAACGATACTAATGGCAGACGATGACCCAGATGATCGAATGTTGACAAATGATGCCTTTATAGACTGCCGGTTAGCAAACGACTTGCGGTTTGTTGAGGATGGCATTGAACTTATAGATTATTTGAAACGACGGGGAAAATTTTCCAATCCTGCTGATTCACCGTGTCCAGGGCTGATTCTTCTGGATCTTAACATGCCTCGCATGGATGGCAGAGAAGCGCTGGCTGAGCTGAAGAAAGATCCGGAACTACGGAAGATTCCCATTGTTATCCTTACTACATCCAAGGCTGAGGAGGATATTCTGCGGAGCTATGATCTAGGGGTGAATTCGTTTATTACCAAGCCAGTAGATTTCCCACAATTGATTGAAATCGTGAAAATACTTGGGAAGTACTGGTTTGAAATCGTTGAACTTCCATACAGCAACCGTTGAGCAGTCAGAGTAGCGTTTAACAAATAATAGCAAAGAACATTATGGAAACAGACCATCCACTTTCAATACTACTGGTAGAAGATGATCCTGATGATGCGCTCATCCTTAAGGAAATTCTTGAGGATGTTCCCTCATTCAAGTTTAAGATGACTCATGTAGAATTGTTAGAAGAGGCAATAAACAGGCTACAAGCTGGCATTTTTGACATAATTCTGCTTGATTTGTCGTTGCCAGACAGCCATGGTATAGATACATTTATCACCCTGAATGTTAGGATGCCCAATGTTCCGATTGTTGTCTTCACAGGTCTTTCCGATGAAGACATGGTCATTCAACTCATGCAGACTGGTGCTCAGGATTATCTGGTCAAGGGACAGGTTGGAGCAGATTTGCTGATACGATCCATTCGATACGCTATCGAGCGACACCGGATGAGAATTCAGCTTGAGCAGCGTTCTGTTGCGCTTGAAGCGAGTGAAACTCGTTTTAGGACAATCATTACCCATACGAGCGAGGCGATTTTTGTTGTTGATGCCTCACGCTTCATCCGATTTGTCAATCCTGCATCGGAACGAATGTTTGAAATTTCCACAGAAGATTTGATCGGTTCCAGATTTCCCTTCCCAATTTCGGTTGGTACTGCCAGTGAAGTAACCATCGAACGGGCGCAAAGTGAGCCTGTGATCTCTGAGATGAGCGTTGTTGCCACAGAGTGGGAGGGCGAGCAGGCTTATCTTGCATCCCTTAGAGAGATCACCAGTCGAAAGAAAGCCGAGAGCGCGTTGCGAGATGAGCTGTCCTCTCGACAGGCAATTGCCGGTGTGTCGGAAGCATTGATTAGTCCTTCAATCACTCTCAAAGAGATTGCCAATCTTATCTTATCCTATTCTTTGCGCCTGACGGGAAGTAATCATGGATTCGTCACAGCGATAGACCAAGACACAAATGCCAGTGTGGATCAAACACACTCAGCAGATATTAACCAACCAGATTCAACCCATACACAATATCCAGATGAAAACGGAAAATATAGTGGGCTTGCCGGGCATTCACTGAATGATAAACTGGCTTTTTATACAAACGATCCTAAATCTCATCCTGACTGGCAGGAAGACGCAACATTGCCTTTCACAATGAGTAATTTTCTCTCTGTTCCAGCTATTATTGGTGATGAAATCATCGGACAGATCGCTCTGGCAAATTCTGTTGACAACTTCAACGAACGTGACCTTGGCAATATCTCACGCCTGGCTAAGCTATATGCTCTGGCTTTGGATAGATTAAGTCGCGAGCGCGGCTTGCGAGAATCGGAGGAAAAATTCCGTTCTTTGATTGAACAGTCGAATGATGCAATATATTTAATTTTTGACGGCAGGTTTGAGCTTTTCAATGATAAGTTTGCGAATTTGTTTGGCGTGGATTTAGAAAAAGCTCAGAAGGAAAATTACACACTCGTCAATATCACCGCGCCAAGAAGCACATCGCAGATGGTTGAACGACTCGCCTCAATAAAGGCTGGCGGAAATCCAGCTTCACCATACCAGTTTGTTGCGATGCGAAGTGACAGCAAGGAGATCGAGGTTGAGGTTTCTGAAACGAGTGTTTCCTACCGGGGTGGTTTTGCAATTCAAGGGATCATCCGAGATATTTCCGAGCGACTTCGGCTTGAAGAACAGGTTCGGCAGGCAACTAAGATGGAAGCGGTCGGCAGGCTTGCTGGTGGTGTTGCGCATGATTTTAATAATATCCTGACGGTAATTTCCGGGCATGTCGATCTTGCGACAATGGGATTGAACGAGAAAGATCCATTGATTGACGATATGAAAGAAATCAGAAAGTCAACGGATCGAGCTTCCGATCTGACTCGCCAGTTGTTGGCTTTCAGTCGTAAACAGACATTACAGCCGAAAATCCTGAACCTGAACAAGATAATCGAGAATATGAATAAGATGTTGCGTCGAATACTTGGCGAGAATGTCGATCTTACGATTTTAGACGATCCTGATCTTGGCGTGGTGAAGGTTGATCCCGGGCAAATGGAACAGGTCATTGCCAATCTTGTCATCAATGCTCGTGATGCCATGGATGGCTCAGGGATAATCACAATGAAGACATCGAACATTGTTCTCAATGAAGTTATCTGCAAGAGTTTTATCGGGGCAAACCCGGGGCTGTATGTCGAACTGGATATTATTGATTCTGGCTGTGGCATGACTCCAGAGATAAAGGCGCAAATATTTGAGCCATTCTTTACCACAAAAGCTGAAGGGAAAGGCACAGGGCTAGGTTTAGCGATGGTCTATGGTATTGTCATCCAAAGTGGCGGATTCCTTGCTGTGGAAACTGAAGTGGATGTCGGAACGACGTTCAGGATTTGTTTCCCGACAGTTGTGCAGGGCGCGGCGGAGGAATTCATCAAAAAGACTCATGTCGATCCTATGCCAATGGGCACCGAGACCATTCTGGTTGTGGAGGATGAAGAGGCAGTTCGCGAGCTGACAGTTCGGATTCTACAACGATTGGGTTATAATGTTTTGAAGGCTCAGACCGGAGGCGATGCGTATATGCTCTGCAAAGGCTTGTCGAAACCGGTGGATCTGGTGCTGACGGATGTGATTATGCCGAATATGACAGGTCCCCAGCTTGTGGAACACTTGCGGGAATTCTGGACTGATGTGAAGATTTTATTTATGTCTGGGCATAACGAGAGTGTTGTGGCAGAGGACAACATCCTTGACCCCGGAACGTCTTATCTTCAGAAACCTTTCAGACCAATTGTACTAGCCCAGAAAATCAGAGAAGTGCTGGATTGAGCATAAAAAAAGCAGGAGCGTTAGACTCCTGCTTTTTTTATGCTGTGCCGAGGGCGGGACTCGAACCCGCACACCCCGAAGAGTACTGGTCCCTGAAACCAGCGCGTCTACCAATTTCACCACCCCGGCAACAAAATTATTCTGTGGCATCCTCAGTTGGGGCAGGTGTTTGAGTTGCGCCTGTTGGGTCAAAACTCATGTCTTCAACGGCAGGAAGGTTCAGTGATGGCGCTGCGTCCAAAACTTTCTGAGTCACACTTTCAACTTTACCGCCGGCGCCAGCAAGCAATGAGAGCGCAAGGCTGAGAACCATAAATCCAGCGCCCAAATATTTGGTGATAGATGTTAAGGCATTCGCCGTTCCTCGTTGACCGAAAAACGATCCGGCTGCCTGTCCGCCAAATGTGCCGGATAACCCGCCGCCTTTTGATGACTGCATTAAAATCACGATTACTAAGCCAAAGCTTATAAAGACGTGAAGGACAGTCAGTATTACAGTTAATGCAACCATGTACGTATTAGCCTTTGAAGATGTAAACCAACATAAGAAACACAATATATCGCCTTAGGCGGTCAAGGTCAAGATAATATCATTAGATTTTGTGAAGGTGAAAAATAAATCATAAAAAACTTGATCTACAGTGTTCAATTGTATATCATATATCCTGTCGATTGTAACGCACAAACAATCAACTGCCGGAGTGGTGGAATTGGTAGACACGCCATCTTGAGGGGGTGGTGCCTTCGGGTGTGCCGGTTCGAGTCCGGCCTTCGGCACAACAAATAGCCGACGTTCGCGTCGGCTATTTGTATTTTTGAAATAAGCCTTTCTTCTGCAAATCCTTTTAGCCAGCAAGCATTCCCGCCATGTACGCCATTGTTAGAGAATTATTTTGTGGGGATAAATACCCCAGTGGGGAGTTACGCCCCGTAGCACTTTAGTGTCAAGGCTCAACATTTGGCGAAAGGTGGTTGTGTCAGAATTTGCCATCATATTTGATGATGAATTATAAATATATAATAAATAAGACAATAGCTAAATCATGCGTCTGATTCTTAGAGATTGACATTTCCAAACACTCCGCCGAAAATGTTGGCACTCAGGTTGCAATACAATTGCCTGACATAACTAACCGTGTTTTGTTGCAGGAATTCAAGTTACTTGACTTAGCAGAGGGTGGGGCGAAATTACCACTCCAAATCGAGCCTCTTGCAATAAAATATTTATTACCCACCTTTGCCCATTTTTTTTAAGGAGGGTCCTATTTTAGAAGTCGAGAAAGACATTCGGGGACTCTGTGCAACATGCATTCATGTTGAAGGTTGTTTGTTGCGCAATCGAAACGACGGGGAACCAATCTGGTTCTGCGAGGAGTTTGATGATCGTCCCCCAATCGACAAGGACGTAGCCGGAATTCTCAGCGGTGAGCAGGAGAACGGCGGAGGTCTGATTTCCATCATGCAGGACATCCAAGGTAAATACAGCTACCTGCCAGCCAAAGCGCTGAGGATTGTGGCTGAAAAAACCGGATATTCTCTGGTGGACATCTATGGCGTTGCCACCTTTTACAAATCATTCACACTCAAACCCCGCGGTAAGCATCTCATTTCCGTCTGTCTTGGCACAGCCTGCCATGTTCGTGGCGGCGCTCGCGTTGCGACAGAATTCGAGAAGCAGCTTGCCATCAAACCCGGTGAAACCACACCAGACCGAGAATTTACACTTGAAACAGTCAATTGCCTGGGCGCTTGTGCATTAGGCCCCATTGTTACTGTTGACGGGCATTATTTCAGCCAGGTCAACCCTACCTTGGTTCCTGAAATCATCAATAGCTCCCGCAGTGGGCTCGATAAAGTGGAAATCACCACAGATCAAAGAATTTTCCCTGTAACTGTCAGTTGCCCTCGCTGTAATCACAGCCTGATGGATGTGCGTCATCCTGTCGATGGACATCCTTCCATCCGCGCCACGGTGTCTAGCGGTCGGGATCACGGCAGGCTAAACCTATCGTGCCTCTATGGCAGTTACAATGTGGAAAGTAACTTTGATATTCCATCAGAAGCGATCATTAATTTTTTCTGCCCGCACTGCCATGCAGAATTGCACACAACAACGCGTTGCGCCACATGCGGAGCGCCGATGGTGCCGATGATTGTCAAGGGTGGTGGAATGATTCAGATTTGCTCACGCAAAGGCTGTAAAGGACACATGCTTGACCTGAACGGTGTCAACCTTTAACACATCCCGCAAATGTCGGTTGAACGAAGCTTGATGCTTCTTTCGCCGAATAAGAAAAGGAAAAACGACAGCATGGAACGAGTTCATTCAATCGAGAGTTTTCGCGAGTTGCAGAACCGTCTGATTGCCAGTGTTGATGAGGATATTCCTACTATCATCATCAATGCCGGAACCTGCGGACAGGCAAGTGGCGCGAACAGTCTCATCAGAATGGCGAAGCGGGAGCTGATCGAGCGGGATCTAACCGATCAGGTACGTCTGCGCATCACTGGATGCCACGGTTTTTGCGAAATGGAGCCATCTCTACTCGTGGAACCGAGACGAACCTTTTACCCAAAGGTTGATCCCTCTGACATCCCCCGGATCGTCGAGGCGGTAACTTACGGCAAGGTTGTGGAAGACCTGTTGTATGTTGATCCATCGTCGGGCGAAACTATTGAAAAACAAGACGATATTCCTTTCTTCAAGTATCAGGAACGCTCGATTTTAGGGCGTAATGAGCAGGTTGATCCGATTCGTGTGTATAATTACATCGAATCCGGCGGCTACTCTTCTTTGCAAAGCGTACTTGAGAAAGGTGACCCAAAATGGACGGTTGATGAAGTAAAAACGGCCGGATTGCGCGGTCGTGGCGGTGCTGGATTCCCAACTGGTTTTAAATGGGAAATGCTCGCCAAACAACCGGGTAAGAAAGGTAAATACCTTGTCTGTAACGCCGATGAGGGCGACCCCGGCGCGTACATGGACAGGAGTATCCTCGAGGGCAACCCACACAGCATCATCGAAGGCATGTTGATCGGCGCTTTTGCTACTGGCGCATCTCATGGTGTGATCTACGTCCGTGATGAATATCCGCTGGCAATCAAACACCTGATTATAGCCATTCGGCAGGCTGAAGAGCTTGGGTTGCTGGGTGAAGACATCCTCGGCACAGGATTCTCCTTCAAACTGCGCATTGTCCGCGGAGCTGGCGCATTTGTCTGCGGTGAAGAAACCGCACTGATGCGCTCCATTGAAGGCAAAATGGGCGAACCTCGCCAACGCCCGCCATTTCCTGTTCAGAAGGGTATATTCGGTAAGCCGACTTCGATTAACAATGTCGAAACCTGGGCTAATATTTCCATTATCTTCAAAATTGGCGCGGCGGGATACCTAAAGGTTGGAACGCCCGGCAATTCAGGAACGAAAATTTTCAGTCTGGTCGGTAAAATCCGCAACACGGGATTAGTTGAAGTTCCCATGGGAATGCCGATCAAACGAATCGTTAATGACATCGGTGGTGGCCCATCGGGAGATGCTCCAATAAAAGCTATCCAGACCGGTGGCCCCTCGGGTGGTTGTATTCCGCGTGAATTATTTGACACACCGGTTGATTACGACAGCCTCGCCAAAGTAGGATCCATCATGGGTTCCGGCGGTATGATTGTCATGGACGAGAATACCTGCATGGTTGATCTCGCTAAGTATTTCATGCACTTTCTGATGGACGAATCCTGTGGCAAGTGTTTCACCTGCCGCAAGGGCACACAGCGCATGTATGAGCTTCTGGACGATATTTGCAAAGGCAATGCGGAGCTTTCGCACCTTGACCTGCTCAAGGAACTCGCTGACGTTGTGAAAGACACCACCATGTGTGGCTTGGGGCAATCCGCCCCAAATCCCGTGTTGAGCACGCTGAAGTATTTCAGCGAGGAATACGAACGCCATATTCTGCAAAAGAAATGTGATGCCTTTGTCTGCACCGAACTGGTAGGCCCGCCTTGTCATGCCGCCTGCCCCATTGGAACAGAAGCATGGCGCTATGTGGCGTATATCGCTGAGGGTGATTATGACATGGCATATAAGGTCATTCGTGAGACCAATCCCTTCCCGTCAGTTTGTGCACGAGTTTGCGATCACAAGTGTGAATCCCGATGCCGACTTGGGCAGACTGGTCACCGACCGGTGGCGATTCGCAATCTGAAGCGATTTGTTACAGATAATGCTGATCCTTCATTGTTTGAGCCAAAACGAATCCGTAAGACTGCATTTGCCGATAAGCCAGTGGCTATTGTTGGAGCGGGTCCTGCCGGATTGACAGCTGCTCATTATTTGTCTTTGAATGGCTACAAATCAACAATCTTTGAATCTGCGCCTCAGCCGGGTGGAATGCTGTATAGTTGTATTCCGTCTTATCGGTTGCCTCGTGAGAATCTGACCAAAGAAATTAACTCCTTGTTAGATGAAAACATCACCTTCAAGCCAAACACCGAGCTAGGCAGAGATTTCAGCGTTGACAATTTATTTGAACAGGGATTCCGTGTAGTATTTGTTG
>CAZAGU010000004.1:0-44291 GCA_964484805.1 uncultured bacterium | reverse complement strand
GAAAATCAAAACTGGGTACCGACTTTCGTCGGTACGACGTGGTTGGGAGCGGTTGGCGAGATCCATGATTGATGGCGTTTATACTCGTTCCCACGCTCCAGCGTGGGAATGCTGGGCGAAACATGTCTGGCTTGACCCACAGCGGACAACGTCCGCTGTCATACCTGCGAAGGCAGGTATCCATCGCATTTAAATTGTTTTCTCCCCAATCTGTTCAATCTGTTAAATCTGTTGTGAATACTAATTTTAAAGAATAACAACTGGTTGGACGTTTTTAAAGCACTGGATTCCAGCCTTCGCTGGAATGACAGAAGGAAGGAATAACTGAAAATCAAAACTGGGTACCGACTTTCGTCGGTACGACGTGGTTGGGAGCGGTTGACGCTCTCCCTTAAGCATGATAAAAATGCTCGAACACATAAACCATTTGATACAGCAGAAAGAATAAAAACAGATTTGTTGTCGAGTGCATAATTATTGAAGGAAGCAAACTGCCGGATTTCTCCCGAAAGTAACCGAAGAAAAGTGCATGTATAAATACGTTTGTGATGAAAAATACGAATAGCAAAATTTCTGCATGTCGGAAGTTTGAGATATGCACTAAGGCGAAGGAAAACGCTGTGAAAATTACCGGGAAGGACAGCGTTTTGCGAAAAATGGTGACGGTGAAAATATTAACCGAGCGAAGAAATGTCTAAAAAAAGCCTCTGAACAGAATTTCTTCAGCAGGTGGCGCAATAACTGTTATTAAAATCACAAAATAGGCGAAGGACGGGTATTCTTCGGGTGTGTAACGGTAGGTGTAACTGAAACTGCCAATGTGAAAGAGAAAGAAAACAAGTGTGATTACAATTACACACTCAATCAAAGACAGAATCAGTGCCCAGCCAAAGGCTTTCAGACAGACGTTGAACTTGCATTTTCTAAAACCCCAGTCAGAATATTTGCCCTTTGAGAGGATAGCAATCACGGCAACGCCGAAGACCATCTCCAGCGATAAACCTATAGTCATTCTCACCCAATCATACATATACTGAATCGGGTAAATTGTCTTCAGTCCAGTGTTTATTAACTTAATGACTAATACTATGCAAAACAGCAACGCTATTTTACCTAAAACTTGAAGAATGTTTTTAAACATGGTTGGGCTCCTGATACAAAATTTAAAAGTATTTAGAATTTGAGAACTATTTTCCCTTTAAATTCCCCATTATCCCAACTTCAGCATCACCGAAAAGATGAGGATCATGCCGTTGATGACGTAGAACTGGCGGATGGGTTTGCCTTTGTCGTGGAGCGACCGGATGTCGCGCGTGGTCTTGATTTCGCCGGCTAAGTCTTTCAATATATAGGGTGTAACCGCCGACAGCAAAGCCACCGGATGAACATATCCAAAAATAAACAGCGTTACTATCGACAGCGATGTGCCAATGGCAAACATCCAATAGACGATGAGGATATTCTCACGCCCCAGCCGAACCGCAATCGTGCGCTTGTTCACGCGGCGGTCATCGTCAATGTCCGAAAGCGATTGATAATACAGGATAAAGGCGACTAAAATCCCAATCGGCAACGAAATCCACAGCGATGGCATATACCACCGTCCGATCAGCGTTGAAGCCGTGCCCGCGACCATGATGGGCCCCATGTTCAGCCCAACCATAAGCTCGCCCATGCCATGATAGCCATATCTGATCGGCGGCGCGGTGTAAAACAGGCTCGAGAAGAACGAGAGCAGCATCACCCCGATTAGCCACCACAGGCGCGTCTCCCAGAGCAGATACAACCCGCACAACAGCGAGATAAAATAGGCGATGAGCATGAAATTGCGAATCTCGGAGGATGAAATCTTGCCCTCTTGAATGACCCGGCTTCCGCCGATGGAATTGCCGCCGTCAACGCCTGTGTCAAGCTCGAAAAAATCGTTGGCGAGATTGGTGTTGAGATGCACCAGAAACGATGCCAGAAAGATGACCATCCATAGCCCTGCATCCCACGCGCCGGCTTTAGCGGCGATGGTTCCGCCTAACGCCAGCGGGATGATGGTCGCGATGAAAAACTTGGCGCGACTCGCCTGAACCCAATACTTCAGCCGCGTCACACTACAACTCCTTCATGGAGGTATGTTATGCCGAAGGTCAGCGGAAAGGCGCGGACTTCAGTCATGCCGGCTTGGGTGAACAGGTCGCTCAGTTCATCAGGATGGAGAAAGCCTTGGATTGACTCAGGAAGGTAGCTATAGGCGGCGTTGTTGCGGGCGATGATGCGCCCAAGCAGCGGGATGATATTATTCAGATACCAGAAGAAAAATTTCCGCATTCTCAGGTTGCGCGGGAAGGTCATTTCCAGTACGAGCACTTTGCCGCCGGGTTTGACGACACGCGCCATTTCCACCAGGGCGCCGAGCCGGTTTGGGATGTTCCGCATTCCGAAGGCGATGGTCGCCGCGTCGAAGAGGTTGTCTTCAAAAGGGAGGAGCATGGCATCGCCAGCGGCGTAAAACACGCGGTCTGACAGTTTGCGTTCACCCGTTTTAACCAGCGCCACGTCCATCATCCGCCGCACGAAGTCTGAACCGATGACTTGCGCCGTGGGGAAAGCTTTCGCCAGATCGAGTGCGATATCTCCAGTACCGGTGGCGACATCGAGCAGATTCTGGGCGTTCTTGTCGATGCGTTTGACGAGGAATTTACGCCAGAGAACATCTTGCCGGGCGGACATGATGCGGTTCATGCGGTCGTAATCTGGCGTGATCTCGTTGAAAATCTTTTTAACGGTGTCAATCCGTTCGGAATCTGACCACTCAGCGAGGGGTTTATCGTTCAAAGTTTAGTCCATTTGCAAAAAATGCGTTCAAAAATGTCGAACAGCTCATAAAGTATGATGCCAATCCCCGCAAGTACAACCATGCCGACGAAAATTTGCGTGATATTCCCGCGTCCCCAGGCATCAATGATGTAAAATCCCATGCCCCAGCTCGTTCCGATGGATTCCACAAAGAAAAGCACCGCGACCACGGTTCCGGTTGTGATGCGAAGCGCGGTAAGAATTGAAGGCAGGCAGGATGGAAAAATGACATGCACAAAAAGATGCCGTTTACCACCGCCAAGACTGAGCAGGGAGTAGCGGGCGGATTTTGAAACTGAGCGGGCGGCATCGCGAGTGGTGATTAACAACTGAAAAAACAAGATCATCCAGAGCATCACGATCTTGCTGACTTCACCAAGCCCGAAGATCAACATGACGACAGGCAACAGCACAATTTTCGGCAGGGGATAGGAGAGGTAGATGAACGGCTTCGCCAGTCGGTCAGCGCGCGCGCTCAAGCCAAGAAATAGCCCGAAAGGCACGGCAGTTATGAACGCCAGCGAAAGCGCCGAGACGATTCTGAAGAGTGACATGCTGAGGTGATGCCAGAAAACTACCGTCTGAAGCTCGGTGAATAGTAGCGAGGCGACTGCCAGCGGCGGTGCAATGACAAACTTGCCTGTGAGCATGGCAAGCATCTGCCAGACAACCAGAGTCGCAACCACAGCGAAAGTGTATTCGCGCCATTGTTTCATTCTGCCGCCTCAAGGCTGTGCCGGACTGTGCGAGTTTGCTGGTAAAACAGATCGCTACCGCGGAAATCGAACTCACCGCAGTGAGGATTGTCGATGATGTCGGTGATGCGTCCGGGCGATTTGGTCATCACTACTATTCTGCGACCGAGCATGACGGCTTCCTGAACATTGTGGGTGGCGAGTATCATTCCAAATTTTGAGCGCGCCCATGATTCAAGCAACAGGTCTTGCAGGCGTTCGCGGGTTAGAGTGTCGAGAGCCGCGAATGGCTCATCAAGCAAGAGCAGGCGCGGTTTCAGCACCATTGCGCGAGCCAAGGCGACTCGTTGTTTCTGACCGCCGGAAAGCTGCTGGGGATAGACTTTGGCTTTGTCGCCTATGCCCAGTTCGGTTAAAATGTCGCTGATTCTGGCGGTGGCGTTGTCCACACTGCGGATTTTCAGCCCAAGTTCGACGTTTTTCTGGACACTTTTCCAAGGGAAAAGCCCATAATCCTGCAACACAAGGGCAATCTCGCGGCGATGATCTAAAATGGGCTTGTCTTCGAATAGTATGCGCCCCTCGTTGACCGCTTCAAGCCCTGCCAACAATAACAGCAAGGTAGATTTCCCACAGCCGGATTGCCCGACAAGGGCGATGGAATCACCAGTCGGCAAGGCAAGAGAGATATTGCTCACAGCCTCAACGGTTTCATTGCCGTTGCTGTAGGTTTTGCAGACATTGCTTACAGTAAGCAGATCAGGGGAGGAATGAGCCATCAACTAAGTCTTTGTATGTCAGTATCTTAGGAATAGCGCCTTTCTGGTGTAGCCAATCCACAGCTTCAGTCATTTCCTTTTCGCCGGGAACGGTTAATGGCGGGAAGCGTGGCACAGGGTATTTGTCCTTTAGTGGATCTGGAAGCCGAACATATTTCACCATGTAGGTTCTGGTAGAATCGGGGTGCTCGTTGATGAAATTCTGAGCCTTCTGAACAGCAACGAGGAATGCCTTGATCTCTTTCGGGTGCTGCTGGGCAAATTCATCAGTAAACAACAGCACTGTCTGGCTGGCGGCGAAACCTGCATCGTCAACAATGACGGTTGCGCCTTGAGCAACAGCCGCAGTGACCAGCGGTTCTGGCAATGTGGCGGCTTGGATCTGTCCGGACATTAGCATCTGGAATCTCATGCCAATGTTTTTCACTTCGACACGCTCAACCTGATCTATAGGCAAACCACCCCGAACAAGTAAAGTCTCAGTAACGTAATCTAACACTGTATTACTCGACAATCCAATGGGAATGCCGGCAAGATTGGACACAGCAACAAAACTGCTCTTGGGTGAAGCTAACACCGCAAACATGCGGCGGTCGAAGGTGGTGTTGTAGTTGGTGGCAACGATGGTGATGTTGCGACCATTGCCCTCGATTACAACCGGAGTGAAGAGGTCGGCAAACTGTCCGACGATGTTTCCGGTGGACATTGCGATGTCTTTTTCAGCGGCAGTGTTGAAAGGAACAACCTTCACATTGATGACCGACTGGTCATAATATCCCTTTTCCTGAGCGATGAACAACGGCAAAGCTTGCATAACAGGCAGCACGCCAAAGGCTATGTCCTGAGCTGTGTTCGGCAGATTGCCTTTCTTGGCGCACCCTGCAGCGAACGCAACAATAAGAAGAAACACGGCGAGTTTAGAAAACTTCATTATTCTCCCAACAAAATAAACTGTTGTCAGCACCTCGGATATCGTTTAAAATATCCGTGAAAATTATCCTTAAAGTGTGTGTAGATTCCTGAAATAATATTATTATGACCGACTGGTCATAATGTGATGCTTTCAAGGCAAACTTTTCCATAATGTTTGACTAAGTTCATGTATAATCGTAGGTAAACATTCAAGCTAAGGCGTTTCGGCATGAACTGGGTTTGAAATTCCAAATTTCACCAGATTCACAAGCGTGGCAATCCATATTTCGCGCTCAGAAATGTCAGCTTGAAACAGCCCAAGATTTTGGGCGATGTGCTTGCTGAAATATGCTCTAAGCAAATCTTCGAGCAACAGGTTTATCAAGTAACTTATGCGTTCAACGTCAATTTCCGGCGAAACTTCCTCAAGCCCGATGCCTTCTTCGATCAGCTTCTGAAGAAATTTGCGGCTCTGAAGATTAAGACTGGAAATCCATTCCGCTCCGTCGGGCACGTCGTCGGATTGTAAAAGGTTGAAGTAGATTTTTGCCAGACGCGGGTGGTTTTCGATGAACATAAAGCCTTGGCGCATTATATGCTCAAGCCGGGCGTAAAAATCCCAACCAATTGTATCGACACGGGCGGCGCGCAGATAATCACGAACCTGATTGGCGGTGTAATCCACAACAGCCTGAAAAAGCCCGCTCTTGTTCACGAAATATTGGAACAAACTGCCCTTTGCAATACCCGCGGTTTTGGAGATAACATTCATGGATGCTTTATTGTATCCATTGGATGCAAACTCGCGTACTGCCGCTTGAAAAACGGTATCGCGCTTTTCCTGACTGATTTTCTGGAATGTGTCGGTGCTGGAAATTTTCATGCAAACCTCATAATGACCAACTGGTCAATGACCATAATGACCATGTGGTCAATATGTATTCTCTTCAGGAAAATTGCAAAGAAGTTTCTGGAGAAAAGAGCGAGTTTACAAATTATAGTGTATTTAGAGTTAGGATGATAAATTAATTGATAAGCTTATTTGTAATGATGGAGTAAAATAAAAGCTGCCCCGAAGGGCAGCTTTTAACCCGGTTGGGTTTAGTATCTAAGCAATGCTCCGATACCGCCCGCCTTCTCAAGACGGGGAGCATGTTCCAGCATATCTACACGAGCGCCAAGATCCATAGCTTTCTGAATTGCCAGATCAAGCATGAATTCCACGCTGTGCATTTCATTGTTGCAATATGGACACTTACTGTCGCGCACTGGAGTCAGCGCGCCGCATTGATTGCAGACCATGCCGGATTCTTTCACATGTGTCAGCACATACATCTTATGGACATTGCCCTGTTGGAGAGCCGTTAAAACATCAGAGAGTCCAAGGACAATTTTCTTCTCTTGATCGAATAGTTCATCAAGGGCTTTTCTCTCAAACTGATATTCAACATCCTTCATAATAGGAATCAGTTTCTCAAGAATTTCATGGTCGGAGCCGTTTCGATCAACTGATAGCTCGGCAACCACACGCTCTTTGATTTGGTTTGGAAGCACATCCTTGAACTGTGCTCTGCCTCGGTCAGTTCCAGCAAGAATAATTCTTTTCATTTCTTCTTCAGCCATCACTTTCTCGATGTCTTTAAGAGCATCCTTGTGGACAATTCTGAAGACTTTTTCGTCCATTTTTTCGGAGTGTGATGCTGAATCCGTCAAACTGCCGCTACGATTCGGATCAAAGTCGAGACTATCAGTGTTGTGAAGAACTTTGGTAACTTCCTCAATTTCGCCCATGCGAGTGATCAATATTCTAGCTTTGGTTTTCCCAACAACCACAACGAGATACCTCTGGAATAAATCGAGCATTGAAGCGAGTGGCTTGATAAATGGATCGTGCTCGATGACAAGTTGATTTATAAATGGCATTGCTGTATTGTGAACACGCCAGAAATTCTTTTCTGGACAACTGATGATAACCAGTCCTCGTTTAAGCCCGTCAGGACGATCGGAAAGGAATTTCTCGATCCTCTTGAGTTCTTTTTCGATAATCGGACGATCTTGAGCATTAGTTTTTGAAATGGTATCACGGGCAAGATTTTTGTAGTGAAGAAGCCATGAATCTTTGGGGTTGTCCTTTGGATCAACATTCAGGTATAAACTGACAAAAAAAGCATCTTCGTTCATGTAGGTTGCCAGTTCTTTTAGCTCATGACGTGTTATCATACTACCTCCTGTGTTTTACGTGTTCGGGGGCGGGCGTGGAATGACCCGCCCCTGAACATGATGTTGATTTGATGCCTTGCACCACCGGATCAGGATGCAACTCTGGATTGTGGTTTGGCATCACCATTTCCGATACCTTGCGGACGACATAATTCATTGACAAAATATTGATGCACTCTTGAATCTGGCGTCAGTTCTGGATGAAAGCTACTAATTAATACATTAGCCTGCCTCGCCATAATTGGCTCGCCATTCAGATCAGAAAGAATTTCTACGTCGAGACCAGGATTGAAAAACTTCGGTGCTCGAATAAAAACGCCTTGAAAGCCAGTATCCATTCCCTTAATCTGGATTGGAGTAACAAAGGAATCAACCTGCCGACCGTAAGCATTCCTGATGACATCAATGTCTATAAGGTTTAAACGCGGTTGCGGGCGTTCGGTTCCCCGCCCGAGCATTATTGCGCCAGCACATGTTCCCCAGACAGGTAAACCATCAGTGACCAGTTTACTGATGCTATCGCCAAGATTGTATTTATCAAACAATATGCCAAAGGTGGTTGATTCGCCGCCTGGCATTATGAGACCATCAATCTCGTCAAGCTGTTCCCGGTTTCTGACTTCAATTGTTTCGACACCTAATCGTTGAAGTGATTGAATATGGAGAATGAAACTGCCCTGTATCGCAAGGACTCCTATTCGCATTACCAGCCTCGTTCCTGAAGTCTCTCGTTTTCAGGAATCTTCTCAGCTTCGATTCCTTCCATAGCCGCGCCCAAACCGCGTGAAGCGTTGAGGACTTCTGCAGCATCTTTGAAGTGGGTCGTCGCACGGACAATGGCACGAGCGCGTTTGGTGGGATCTTCAGATTTGAAAATACCTGATCCGACGAAAACAGCTTCAGCGCCTAAACGCATCATTAAGGCGGCATCTGCTGGTGTGGCAATGCCACCTGCGGCAAAGTTTGGCACGGGCATTTTACCTGTTTCGGCGATTTTAGCGACTAATTCGAAGGGAGCGCCCATTCTCTTGGATTCAGCCATCAGCTCGTCTTTGCTCATGGTCGAAAGCTTCCGCATTTCGGACATAACGAGCCGCATGTGCTTGACGGCGTGAACAACGTCGCCTGTTCCAGCCTCGCCCTTGGTGCGAATCATTGCAGCGCCTTCACCAATTCGACGCAGAGCTTCGGCGAGGTTGCGGCATCCACAGACAAAAGGAATGCGATAGTCACTCTTCCAAATGTGATTGGCTTCATCTGCTGGGGTTAAAACTTCAGATTCGTCAATAAAATCTACGCCAAGTTCTTGGAGTATTTCAGCTTCCATAAAATGACCTATGCGAACTTTAGCCATTACAGGAATGCTAACGACTTTCATGATGTCTTCAATAATGGATATAGCGGACATTCTGGCAACGCCACCGTCACGACGAATGTCAGCAGGAACGCGTTCAAGCGCCATCACTGCACAAGCGCCGGCATCTTCAGCGATCTTAGCTTGTTCGGCGTTGACGACATCCATTATTACGCCACCCTTTAACATCTCAGCCAAGCCTACTTTCAAAAGAAATCCGTCTTTTCCGGATTCGGGCAGTGGCAACATTGTATCCTTCATCTCATTTCCTCTAAAATTGTGTGTTTGAAAAATTCACCCGGTACCCGCTAGTTCTTTTATAGCCAAATTTTCACAGTAAAAAAGCCTTTTATTCAACTGTGAAAATCGGATCCAGAGAGCGTCCGCAGCGCTTTTCCAATGGTGTTTGAATGCCGAATTTGAAAAAATCGGGCATTTTTTTCGTTCTTCCAGATTAACTTGAATTAAATGTCAAGCTATGCATCTTATAGGTTTGGAAGCAAATTACTGAATACTTGTACCACCTGCCTATTATTTGGTACGAGAAAAACAGATAAAATGGGGATGCAATCGGTTAAGTTAATTATGACCAGTGCATTTACGCCCATTATTTAGTACATTTTGCCAAACCAAAACATTTCTTGCATAACTTGTCAAGAGAAAACTGCCGTCCATTGGACGGCAACCGGTGAGTAAAAATATTCACCCTTTCTATCTATGGAATATAAGCTGAGTTAATCCCTAAGTCAAGACGACAGAGTTACTTCGTCTTGATTTTTGTGATGTGGAAAGCCTATATTCAATATACACTGGATTTTCGGAGGATAAAAGCACGTTAGATCGCATACATATAGCGCAAATTCCCACGCCACTGTACAGACTGGACAGGTTGTCAGAGCTATGGCAGCATGATGTCTGGGTGAAGAGGGATGATTTGACCGGTTCCGGTTTGACAGGAAATAAAGTCAGGAAGCTGGAATTTCTGATCGCGGATGCCAAGAAACACAATGCTGATATTCTGGTCAGTTGCGGCGGGATTCAATCCAACCATTGTCGTGCCACAGCTTTAACGGCGGCGCGGTTTGGCTTTGGTTGCACTCTGCTATTGCGTGGGGAAGAGCCGACTGAACTTGAGGGGAACTTGCTGATTGATAAGTTGGCAGGCACTCATATCAAGTTCATCTCTGAAGAGCTATATCAAGCTGACTTGACGGGGGAACTAGACAAAATCGCTTCTGAATTGAAAGCTCAAGGAAAGCTACCTTATGTGATCTTTGAGGGCGGCTCAGATCCTATCGGGGCAACCGGATTTGTTGAAGCCGTTCGCGAAGTGAAGGCACAATGTCAGGCGGTAAATTATAAGCCCGACCGGATAATCTGTGCGACGGGTTCTGGCGGCACTCACGCTGGATTGATTATCGGCACAAAGATATATGACTGGGATGTTGAGATTGTATCAGTGGCTGTTTGCTATTCGCCTGTAGAGACTGCCCAGCGAGTCTGGGAAATTGTCGATGCTTCAAAGAAATATCATGGTGAAGCTGCTGATTTTGCTCTTGAAGATATCAAGGTCATTGGTGGCTATCTTGGTGAAGGCTATGCCAAAGCCAATGATGAAGTGTTCGATGTGATAACCGAGATGGCTCGGTCGGAAGGAATATTACTTGACCCTGTCTATACAGGTAAGGCAGCGCAGGGATTGAAGTTTGAAGCCGCCGCGGGAAGGTTGACTGGCTCAACGCTGTTCTGGCATACTGGCGGCGTTTTCGGGACTTTCCCATTTCGCGATCAACTCAAAGTTTATCTTGAAAAACATGATGGAGAGTAACAGTGTCGATCAGATTTGATTTCTCATCCGCGTTTGAAAATGTTTCAGAGTTAAATATTGCATCAGGCGCTGAATATTTGACATCAAGCCATTTGGATCTGCTGGAAAGCAAATTCAAAGCAACATTGAATAACCTGAAATCTGGACGTGCTTCAGGATTGCTCCCCTTTTTCGATCTTCCTTTTGACACGACTTCGATAAATTTAATAAACTCGACCGCCAGACAACTCCGAGCGAGGTTTGATAATTTTGTTTTACTTGGTATCGGCGGATCAGCTCTCGGTGCCACGGCGCTTCATGAAGGTCTGAATCACGGACAACACAACCTACTCCCGCGTGAAAAGCGGAAGGGTAGTCGGTATTTTTGCCTTGACAATGTGGATCCAGATTTTATTCGGGCAACTATTGATGTAATTAGCCCAGAAGACACTCTTGTTAATGTGATTTCAAAATCTGGTGGAACTGCGGAAACCATCGCCGAATTTTTATACTTCAAAGAATGGTTCCAAGCCGAATTAGGCGATAAATGGCGTGAACATATCGTCGTTACAACGGGAACAGGATCAGGATTTCTGCAGAAATTAGCCTTGGATAATGGCTTGATAACGCTAGGCATTGACGATAATGTTGGTGGACGATTTTCGGTTTTAAGCTCTGTTGGTTTGTTCCCGGCGGCGATGACGGGGATTGATATTGAGAAGGTGTGCGAGGGTGCGCGAACCGTTTCAGATTCCTGTCTGTCCGTAAATTTTCAAGAAAATCCTGCGGCAATGTTAGCGGCAATACTTGTGCAGGCTGATCTTAAGCTACATAAGCCGATTCATGTCTTCATGAGTTATGCCAATCGACTATTTCGTATCTCAGATTGGTTCAGACAACTCTGGGCGGAATCACTGGGGAAAAAGCATGATCTTAATGGTAAAATTGTAAATACAGGTCCAACTCCGGTGCGAGCTTTGGGAGCGACCGACCAGCATTCTCAGACTCAGCTTTATATCGAGGGACCTGATGACAAGGTCATCGTCTTCATCGGAACCAAAGATTTTGAGACGGATCTGACCATAACCAGCCAGAAGTCTGACGCGCCTGAGACCGACTACTTCATGGGCAGGACGTTCGGCGAATTGCTCAATGCTGAGCGACGCGCCACGGAGTTCGCCTTAAATGAAGCCTCGCGGATAAACTTCACGATTGAACTTGACCGAATTGACGAGCGGCATCTTGGCGCGCTGATGTACATTCTTGAAACATCGGTGTTATTCGCGGGAGCTTTCTATAATGTAAATCCACTGGATCAACCCGGGGTGGAAGCAGGGAAGTTAGCAACCTACGCGCTGATGGGAAAAGATGGATATAGCAATCTTGCAAGGGAAATTCAGGAAACAGAGAAGCTTAATATTATGGGAGTTGATATTAAGCTGTAATCGTTGTAAACTAAGCCTGAGAGCATTTACACCCAAATCCTGCAAGTGGATTGGGAAATACTGAGGTAGCTAATTCTTAGGTGTGTCGCAGGGTGTCTCCACAATGCGGTGTAACGCCCTGTGGTTGCAGGATGAGGACATCCTGCAGCATTCACTTGCAAAGATTAGGTTAAAATCAAATCAATCAATACATCCTCCAACGCTGAGAGAGCAAGATGCAATGGAGAATATTTAGTTTGTGATACATCGTGGATATTTTACTACTCGTTGGTTTAATCCTGCTAGTAGGTCAGGCTGGGGCAAATCTCCTCAGAATGATCAAGGTACCGCAGGTTGTTGGATATATTTTAGTGGGCGTACTGCTCGGACGAAGTGTATTTCACCTCATTGATCCGACTCGTCTTGCTGCGGTCACTGGAGTCGCTTTGGGGCTGATTGGTTTTACGATTGGCTCGCAGCTTAACTTTAAACAATTGCGCAAAATGGGCAAGAGCATTCTCTGGATTGCTTTCCTTGAAGCGTTTGGCGCGTTTGTTTTGGTTGGGTTGTCTGTTTGGGCACTGACAGGAAAAATTTACGAAGGTTTGGTCTTTGGGGCTTTGGCATCAGCGACCGCTCCGGCGGCGACAGTGGATGTACTTCAAGAATACCGTTGTAAGGGTGTGCTGACAATGACGATTCTTGCTGTTGTGGGAATTGATGATGGGATCGCACTTTTGATCTACAGCTTTGCCGAACCTTTTGCCAAATCGTTGTTCAGCCCTGAAGCCGGTATTTCCATCATGCAATTGGTCGTCGAGCCGCTGAAGGAACTTGGCGGGAGCATCGTTATTGGTGGTTTGCTGGGGTTGGTCATCACCTGGGGATTGAAATATCTGATCATGCCCGGTGAAAAGCTGTCTGGCACGCTGGCTGTTGTTTTTATCGCCAGTGGGATAGCGAATCAGTTGCATTTGTCACTCATTTTGACGACAATGGTGATGGGGCTTGTGCTGGGTAATCTTCTGCCCACGAAAGCGCCTCGACTTAATGATGTAGTTGCAGGCTTTGCTCCTCCGATTTATGTGTTATTTTTTGGGCTTGTTGGCTCGCGTCTGGATTTGAAGCTACTCCCGGCAATGGGAGCGATTGGCATTATCTATATTGTCGCTCGTGCCGCTGGTAAGTTTGGCGGGGCTTACCTCGGGGCAAAAATCGGCAATGCAACCGCCAATGTGCGGAAATACCTCGGTCTGGCATTGTTTTCACAAGCTGGCGCTGCGATTGGGCTCGCCATTGCGGCATCAAATGACTTCGCAAATGCCGGACCAGAAGGCGCAGCATTTGGCTTAAGAGTGCTCAACATCATAACTGCCACGACTTTTGTGGTTCAGATAATTGGCCCCACACTTACAAAAATCGCGGTGTTCAAAGCAGGTGAGGCACGCTTGCCGAGATAGATTTCAGTTAAAGGATATGTAAATGACAACAAGCACACACAAAAATATTCCAAATCAGACGATTATTATTGTGTCAGCGCTAATTGCACTGCTCGCTTTGGTTTACGGAGTATTCAATTATCAGAAAGCTTTCCCTGAGGTTGGGATTGATATAAAAATATCCCGCAATGAGTCCATCGAAATTTCCAAAGCATTTCTGGAAAACCGAAACTTTCCCACCGAAGGATTTCGATCTGAGGCGATTTTCAGTAGCGCGAGCACAGCGGCGTTGTTCCTGCAACGCGAGCTTGGTGTCGAAAGAATGACGGAGCTGGCGAGAGACTCCCTAGATTTATATTACTGGGCAAACCGGTACATCATTCCCAAGCAAAAACTCAGTTACTATGTAAAGGTGGACCCCAGCGGCAAGGTCATAGGCTTTACCCGCTTCATTGATGAAGCCTCGCCGGGTCCTAAGCTGGAAACAGCGACCGCCGTCATCCTTGCTGAAGCGTTCATCAGAAATGTTTTAGGACTTGATCTTGACCAATGGGAGTTGGTTGAATCTTCCAACAAAGAGCAACCTGAGCGGCGAGATCATTATTTAACCTATCAGATGCGGAACTTCAAGGTTGCCGATGCACCTTACCGAATGTCCATCACGGTTCAGGGCGCTGAAATTGGTAGCTTTCATAAGTATCTAGATATTCCGCAGGAATGGATTCATCAGTACAAGAAAATTCGTTCACAGAATGATCTGTTCCAAACCATAGCCAACTTGTTCGCATTTTTGATGCTGATTGTCGTGTTTATTTACCTCCTGAAACATCTGAAAGCACGACAGATACCTTGGAAGACTGCTGGAATGTTGGCGATTATTCTGGCAATGGCTGATTTCCTGAATAGCATTAACATGCTTCCGCTGCTGGAGTTTAGGCTTGACACAACGAGTTCCTACACGGTTTTTCTGACTCAACAAATTTTAATTGGTTTACTTAGCGGATTTTCCAAAGGTGCGTTAGTTCTGCTGTTAGTTGCTGGTGGTGAGTATCTATACCGCGGCGAAAATCCCTTCAAGGTTTCTTTTTCGCATCTTCTCTCCCGAACAGGATACCGTAGTCGTGAGTTTTTTCAAGCCACCCTCATGGGTTATCTGCTGGCGGCGTTTCATTTTGGATTTTTGGTATTCTTCTATGTTTTTGGGGAAAAACTTGGCTTCTGGGCGCCGGCGGATATTCCTTACAGCAATTCGATTTCATCCTACCTACCCTGGCTATTGCCGCTTGCGGCTTCCTTAGGGGCTTCATTGACTGAGGAACTCTGGTTCAGATTATTCGGAGTGTCATTCTTCCGCAAGTTGACCAAATCAGTGGTTCTGGCAGTCATCATTCCGGCTTTTATGTGGGGTTTTTTGCATTCGAGTTATGCTCAAATTCCCGGCTACGTACGCGGCGTTGAGGTGGGAATCATCGGCATCATTGCAGGCGTTGTCATGCTAAGATTTGGCATCTGGGCGACGCTGGTCTGGCATTTTGTGATTGATGCGGTGTTCATCGGTTTGTTTCTGTTCCAATCTTCGAACACCTATCTTATGGTATCCGGTTTGATAGTCTGTGGCGCGCTTGCCATTCCCGGCATCTGGGCGGGAATTGTCTATTTGCGCAAACGTGGCTTTGCTGACGAAGGTGAGATCATTAATCAGGCAAACCCAGAACTGCCACAGTGGGAGCAGGTTTTCCGCCGTGAGAAGCCGGTAAAGGTTGAAATTGAACCCGCCAAAGACAAAGCGTCCTACTGGACTCCTGGCAAGAAAAAGGTAGCGCTGATCTTGGGCATAGTCGGGATGGCGTTTATCTTCCTGCCGTACTCGAATTATCTTGGCGATTCCTATCAGCCCACCGTCAGCCGCTCGGAAGCCGTTGCGTTGGCGAAGGAACAAGTTGTTGAAAAATATGCGATCAACCCCGACGACTACCTGATGACGGTCACCGATATTGAATATAATATGCAGTTTGAGGCGGGAGTTGAGAAAGGTTTGAACCGGAATCTCCCTTATCTGAAGAAATTTGGCGACCTTGAGATGGCGCGATATCTGCTGTTTGGCGAGCACGGCGCGCCAATGTCCCGATGGCTAATCAATTTCCAGAAGCCCGACGAGCTGGAGTCTTTCAAGGTCAGCATTGACAAAGTTCATGGAATATATGATGTGTTGCATGAAATCCCCGATTCACTTGCTGGGGCCCAACTGACGCTGGATTCCGCTCAGGTTATTGCCGAACAGGCGTTCAAAAGCATTGAGCCAGACTGGCAGAAATACGAGCTGGTCTCAGCTTCTGACAAACAACAGCCGAACCGTGTCGATCATTATTTTATGTGGAAGACGACAGAACCTGTGGTGGCTGAAGCTAAGTTAGTCCGATATGTGAATATCAAGGGTGATGAGGTGATTGCTCGGCGGCTGGGGGGAATTTATGTTCCTGAAACATGGACGCGGCGCGAGAAGGAGACGACTTTGTTGAGCACGATTCTTGGCGCGTTGATGATCGGGCTGTTGTTAGGCATGGCGGTGTACTGCGTGCTTAATCTTGGAAAAAGGCTTGTCAAGCATGATTTGCGCTGGCGAAATGGTATCATTGCCGGGGCTGTGGTTTTTATCGCTTCTTGCCTGAGCTGGGTGAACAATCTGCCGACATTTTACTGGAATTATAACTCAAGTAATCCCCTGCCCACCTACTACACTGTGGAAATAATGCGTTTCGGAATGTTGACCATATTCACGTCCTTAAGTGCTGTTGTGCTGGTTGCGCTGGCAGAAAGTCTGGCGCGTGGGATGGGAATAGATGGCGGTAAATCTGAATCGGGCGCGAATAGTTTGAACTTGTGGCGAGTGCTCCCGTTTGCCGGATTGCTGTTAGCTTCAGCGTGGATTTTCAATGAGTTTACGGCGGTCGCTGATATGCCCAAGCATCTGTTCCCGCTGAGTGTCGTGGAATCAGCTACGTCGTACTTGCCCTGGTTTCACGATTTCACCAGGCTGATTTTTCTGTCAATTGTGCTTGGCTCAGGATTGATGATTACGCAGGCGATTCTGTTTCATGTGATACGGAAAAGCTGGTTTCGCTGGCTGATAATTATTATCACGGTGGCTGTGTTCGCGGGCAATGATTTCAGGCAAGGCATCAATCCTTCGAACGGTGAATATCTTTGGTCAATGGTGGGTGCGTTGTTCAAGGTCTTGATCTACACTTATGGCGCGAAGTGGCTGATGACAGGCAAGACCTGGCATTTGATTATCGCCGCGATGGTGTTTCATCTGCTGGATTATGCCCAGCCATATCTCATTATCAAGGATTTGTCTTATCAGATCAACGGCTGGATGCTTATCGGAATTGCGATTTTGTTGATAATTTTCACTCAGATTTCAGCTAAGTTCAGGCGGAACACAATTTGAAGTGAATTTGTTGCTTGCTATATTCGCAATTTTTGATACATTAAAGTTATATTCAACATTTATACTAATTGATTTGCCAGCGCCGAAGGTACTATCCTTTCATTCCATAAGGAGGAATTAATGGAACCGAAGGTTCTAGTGGTGGACGATGTTGTCATGATTCAGACGATGTTGCAAAAAGGGCTTCAACGGCAGAATTTAAACACATTCCTTGCGTCAAGTGGCGAGGAAGCGATTGACATTGCCCGACGTAACAGGTTTGATCTGTTTTTTCTGGATATTAAGCTTCCAGAAATGGATGGGATAGAATTGTGTAAAATCCTGAAGAACGATAACCCGTTGTCAGTATTTTTCGCGATTACATCCTACTCTTCAGTTTTTGATCTCGTCGCTTGCCGAGAGGCTGGTTTTGATGATTACTTTCTGAAGCCTTTCGATCTGAATGCAATTGTGTTAGCGGCAGAGCAGGCACTGGAGCGAGTTCAACGCTGGCGCAAGGGTGGTAATTCTATCTGATGTATTTTTGGCGCCGCAAGGCAATTTGTTAATGTGAACGAGATCCAGTTTGAGAATTGTTGCCAACAGTTATGAACTAGATTGAAAACCTCAGAGTCATATAGAAAATACTGATGCTTTTCCACGACCATGTGGGTTAGATGTCAAATTAAACATTATCAAATGGTCTTCTTTTGTTGCGCTGGTCTGCTGTGCTAAAGGCATAAAGGAGCGATGCTGCATATCTTTGAGGGTATTATTTTTGTTGTGCCGTGCTGAGTAAGAGGATAAAAAACACTCTCTAAATTGAGTTGCCACGTTTGCAACCTAAGAGGGTAAGCCCGTTCTAATTCACTTAAAACGATTAGCCCCGGGAAAAGCATGAAAAATCGCTGGGTAGCTATCGGAGGAATCGCAAAATGATGTGTAAGCCTTAATTGTGAGTTCTATTCACCGATGAGACTTTCTCACGTCTCAACCATCCATTGTCGTTTATCACGTACAATGGCTTGAACGTGTGTCTGGATTAGCCAACCAGACCATCGGACAACGACAAACCTAACTTGAACGGAGGCAATTCGTCTGAAAATTGAAGCCTAATAAACTCCAAGGTTCGACGATAATAGAATAAGCCCTACAGATTGGCTACCTGTCGGTCACCTCATTCCGGGCTTCTCTTATTCAGCCAATTCAGATCCGTACATATTGCAGTTTACAACCACCATTTGCCGGTTGCTCCTCGCTAGAATTAAACGGGAAGATTCCAGAATTATAAAGGCGTAAACAAAATATCTAACTCCCACGGCTTTATTGAGGGGTTGGATTACTCCAATGATTTCTTTGAAAACGTTTGGTTGCCAATTTCTATCCAGCTTTAACGAATTGAAGAACTACATTATAAGGTTCATACGATTAACAGATGTAATGAAGATTTGGTTGAAATCATGTTTCATGACCAAAAAGCAAATTACGATTTGAGTTGCAACGGTTTCAGTTTAACAAACCTTCAGGGTAAAAATGCGACAGCTTTTAGTTGATCTGATTGAAGAGAACCAAAACCTTCCGTCATTTCCAGATGTGGTTTCAAGACTTGAAGAAGAATTGCGCAAGCCAACGGTGAGCGATCGGTCTGTGGCGGATTTAATAAAATCTGATGCGTCATTGGTGGGACGAATTCTTCAGGTTGCCAACAGTGCTTTTTACAGTAGCGGTAGGCGTGAAGTTTCAACCTTGACAATGGCGATTACACGATTGGGTCACAAAACAATAAAAGAACTTGTTTACTCCCTTGAATTTACAAAACTTTTTAGTAAATTTACAGTAATAGACCACAAGCGATTCTGGCGACATTCCATTGCTGTGGGTGTGTTTGCCCAATCGCTGTGTCGGCGACTGGGATTTGGAATTTCTGAGATTGAAAATGCCTATCTTGCAGGTTTAATGCACGATGTTGGTGTGCTGGTGTTTCTGCAGTTAGCGCCAAAAGAATATGGTTTTTTCCTTGGGAAAGTTGGATCACAGCGGGTTTCACTTCCGATGCGCGAACGCGAATACTTTGATATAGATCATGCTGAATTGGGTTTCCGGTTCATGAAAAAATGGTGGCCCGTCGATGATTCGGTCTCGCAAGCGGTTCGCGATCATCATTTACCGATTGATCCCCGTCGTACGGAAAGGGAAATTTCCGACCTTGTAAATGTGGCAAATTCAATATGTAACTACCTCGATTTTGACAACGGTCTTGATATTTATTCGAACACTTTCACAGAAAGTGTCTGGCTATCGATTGGAGTCCCTCTCGAGCAGGTTGAACAGTTGCTTGAAGAGGTTCAGGAGAGTATCAGATATGCTGAGGAGTTGGTCAGTGTCTCCTGATTAGACAAAGTTTTGACTCTACTTGTGTAATTGCCAGACCTTCCTGTAAATGTGATTTTTCTTATTTGCATAGAGTCCGCAACTTTGATGAACGCACTAGACATTTGGAGGTAATCATGCGAAAAGTACTTTCTATTTTCACTCTGCTACTAAGCTTAGCATTTGTATTCATTTCTGATGCTAACGCAAGCAACTTAGTCACTCTCGATTATACTAATAGTAATGGAGAGGGAGAATTTCATCCCGCGAATTTTAACCAAAACGCGGACATCGAAAACCCACAACGAGGCCCAGTTCGTGATGATCCGGGCGAAGACTGGATATTTTACGACAATTCTGATCCAGCCACCCTTACAACTGGGGTAAATTACTGGGCAAGGGTAAGTTTCACTCCCAATGCCGAATTTGACCTTTGGGGCGTAAGTGTCATGCCTCTCAACACAGGGCCAAACCCTAATGCGCCCTGTGATATTTTAGTTTACCGCGAAAATCAGGACAACCACAATCTCGACGAGCTTGTCTGGGAAGGCCGCATAGACGAGGTGAGAGACTGGGATGGTGATAACGTGGAAAACAATTGGCATTGGATTGAATTTGACGAGGATGACCGAGTGTCATTTGAAGGCGGGGAGCGCTTTTCTATTATTTTCGGCCCTGCACCTGGCGGTGACTATCCCGGCAACGGTGAAGGTTCCGGCTGGTGGATTGTTTGGGATGGCGGTTCGGATGTTAACCGCAGCTGTTATAGAGTTGAAGTTGCGGAGGATCATGGTGGTTGGACACAGATTGGTGGAGATCTGTTTATTCGCGCTAACGGTGAATACACTGGTGAATTCGTCGATTTGGCTGTAACTTCAGTTTATAACGCCGAAGAGATGGAAGACAGACGCTGGGTTGTCTGTGCAGGTTCCGAGCGGAATCTCTTCGCTGAAATCGCCAACGAAGGAGCGGCAGTTGAAGAATTCCAAGTGGAATTTGTCGTCCGGGATATGGATAATGATGTCGTTTTTGAAAGTGTCGTTGACGTTGATGGCATTGATGAAGACGGGCTGATTGAAGTAGCCTGCGAAGATGTCTGGGAAATCGGCGATGATGTTGGGCTTTACACTGTCTGGGTCACCATTGATGCCGATGATGATGCCAATGATGAGAATGACACATACGGGCTCGATCAAATTGTTTTCGATCAGGAAACAAGCCGTGACGAATGGCTAAGCTTCACAGATGGCAATCTGGAAGGAGCGACCAATTATCAGCCCGGCAACGGTTGGGCGATACGCTTCGATCACCCTGGTGGACCTATTCCACTTTGGATTACGCATTTCCGGGCAGCAATTGCCGCGGAGAATCTGGAAGCTCTGTTTAAGATTTATATCTTCGAGATAGGGCAGGATTTAGAAGATATTGAGATTGAACCAGAATGGGAAGGAACTGTTCAGACCGATGCCAACCAATACGTTGAATTTGAACTTCCTGAAGAGGATCAAATCACCATTCACGACGGCGAAGGCTTAGTTGTCGTTTATTACTGGGTTGAGGGCGGGACATTTGGTAGCGATGAAACACCGCCGATTGCCGGCACTAACTCTAGTATGCCTATGTCGATGATGTCATCCAATGGTTACGGTGAAGGATTCTCTCATCAGAATGCCGGTGACTATGGCTTGGAAATAAAAATGACAGGCCCAGATCATGGTGGCGTGTTGGCTGGCATTGTCACTAATGCTGATGATGATTCACCACTAGAAGGCGTTAGAGTTGAAACCTCACAGGGGCACCGGATAGACACTGACGAGGAAGGTGTCTTCTACCTCCTTTATGGACCTCGTGGTGAGTTTTCTGTGAGTGCTTCGCTTCTTGGTTATAATACCTCTACCATTGATGGCTTAGAGCTAGAAGAAAATGATTCCCTTTGGGTCGAATTCAGTTTGAATCATCCGGAATTTGAACCATCCGCTCAGCAAATTTTAGGTGAAACAGGTCTGGATGGCAATGTTGAGACCAGCTTTACCGTCGCCAACCAAGGCAATGGGACTTTAGAGTACTCGATCTCCAAACGACTGATCGAAGAGGCGGAAGTTGAACCTGGGGCTTGGCGCGAGTCTATCATGGCAGGCGCTACAGTTGAAGATTCCCGCGTCCGGGGTGTTGTGAGGGTGAATGACTTCTACTATGTAGCCGGTGAAAACGATCGCGATCCGGTAATTTACGTGCTCAATGAGGGTGGCGATCTGGTTGAGACTTTCCCACAGCCAGTTGCTGAGGGGGAAAAGATGCGCGATCTTACTTGGGATGGTGAGTACATCTGGGGTGCAGCGCAGGATCATGTGTATGCTATCGAACTTGATGGTGAGGCAGGACCCAGCTTTGAAAGCCCGTTGAATTCCATTAGCAGCATTGCCTGGGATCCCGACCGGCAATGGTTCTGGATAGCCATGACTGTTCGCGACATCATGGCGGTAGATCGCCAAGGCGAGGAACAGATGCAAATCGATCGGCAAGGCTTGCGCCTTTATGGCTTGGCTTACTGGGCTGATGACCCCGATGGCTTCCCCCTTTACATTCAACATCGCAACGGTGATGAACTGATTCCAGCCATCAGTAAATGCAACCCGGGAAATGGTCAGATTCAGGAAGTCAGAGTGCTAAATCATGAACTTGGTGGTTCTCCAGAAAGCATCGCCATCACGGAGCAATATGACCAGTACAGCGTGGTTTTGCTAAGTGTAGTGAGCACGTCTGATGAAGCTGGCGGTGATCGCATTGACATTTGGAATCTAGATTCCAAGCGGAGCTGGTTTACTATTGAGCCGGAAGCGGGCGAAATTGAAGCTGGCGGAAGTCAGGAATTCAGTGTAAATCTGAACGCAGAAGGTCTCTCGTTTGACACATTTGAAGGCATGTTTATCTTCGATCATAATGCCAGTGGTGGCGAGTTTGTGATGCCTGTTGTGTTTGACGTTGTTGAGGGTCCTGTCTGGACAGAACGGACTCTGGAAATGGAGCGCGGCTGGAATATGGTGTCGATCAATCTGCAACCAGACCCGGACGATATTGTCGAGATCACGCAGAGTATGGTTGGCAATGGTTCACTGCTTCTGGTGAAAGATGGTGAAGGTCATTTCTATTCACCCGAGCACGATTTTAGCAATTTGGACCCATGGTTGGTTTCCATGGGCTACATGTTTAAGCTGGAATCCGCCGATGAATTGCTCCTTCAGGGGATAACAGTGATGTCAGATGATCCGATCGCATTGCTTGATGGCTGGCAGTTGATTTCCTACTATCCCCGTATATCTGTGGATGCTATGATTGCATTTTCCGCCATCAGCGACCAGTTGATATTAGCCAAAGATGGCGGAGGCTATTTTTACAACCCGGAATGGGATTTCAGCAATATGGGTGATCTGGCTGAAGGACAAGGCTATCTGGTTAAAATGGATGGCGATATGGAGCTTCGCTATCAGCTCAGACCAATGGAAGAAAGGCGCGCCCAAGTTGCGAGCACTGTTGAACAATCCACACATTATCTTCCGCAAGTCATTGCGACTGGCTCAAACATGAGCCTGCTTGTGGTCAACGATAGAGGCTTGACCGGTGAAATCGGTGTGTATAGTGGCGATATGCTGGTTGGTTCCGGCGTGTTGTCAGATAGCAAATCCGGTGTGGCAATCTGGGGTGATGACCCGACGACTAGTGCGATTGAAGGCGCTCGTTCTGGCGATGAATTGCGGATTGTGCTTCACGATGGGAAAGAAATCGTGCCTGCAATGTATGAAAGTCTGCAAGGCAAAGCAGAATGGGTTGAAGATTCCTTCTGGGTCATTTCACTGGATGAAGCCAATGCTATCCCGACCAAGTTTGGCATTCAATCCGCCTACCCGAACCCATTTAACCATCAAACAAAGCTGACGTTCAACCTACCGCTTCGCGGAGAAGTTAAGCTGGCAGTGTTTGATGTAAACGGACGGCAGATTACAGCCAGATCGCTGGGTGTACTTGAAGCAGGTGTCGCTTCAGCAAATGTTGACGGCGAGAGCTTCACCAGTGGCATTTACTTCGTGGAAGTTCAGTGTAATTCGGTTTCCGACAGGATGAAAGTCGTGATGCTGAAGTAGGCTGTTTGTCATTGTAAAAAATTCGCAACAATCCCCTCAATTTCCGTTTTGAGGGGATTGTTGTTTCTGATCTTTTGATAGCCGATAAATATAGATGTTCTATTTCAGTTTCATGGCGGGGAAATATATACGCACTCTCGTGCCGAGTCCGGGCGCGGAATCAATTGCCAGATGTCCTTCAGCTTGCTTCACAATGCCCCAGACTTCCGATAACCCCAAGCCAGCATTGTGGGCATTGAATTTCGTGGTGTAAAATGGATCGAAAATTCGAATGAAATTTACACCGCAGATGCCGCACCCATTGTCTTCAATTTCCAGCATCACAAATTGACCTGACACGCTCGAATCAGTAATCATCTCGGTGTTGTTTTCCAAGGCGACATTGCGACTTCTGATGGTGATTTTGCCTTCCTGCTCGAAAGATTCAAACGCATTCTTTACCAGATTGAAAACCAGAGCCTGCATTTTCAAGTCATTTGCTGCGATGAGTTCAAGATCATCCGCGAGATCGAATTCTAGTTTGGCGGTGTTGCCACAGAGTTTTTTGATTTCACATTCAGTATCGGAAAGAAGCGAGTTTAACTCAATCATTTGCCAAAAGAAACGCTGAGTCGTTCCAATGGACATAAGCTGATTGTTGATTGCCATGATTTTGTCGGATATTGTTAAAATTGCGCTAAGTTCTTTGCGAACAGAATGATCGGCTTCAATTTTCATCAGGGTAATATCTGCATTCATGGTCACAACCGTGAGTAGGTTAATTAAGTTCGAGGATAGATTATCTGCATAAGCGGTCGCCATGTTCATTTTAGCGGTGATTAATGCCCGATCTTCTTCCAGATTCCTCGCTGCTGTTGAAGTAAAATTGTTTTCTTCTTTACCTTCTGAAGAATTGAGCAGAGATTTAAGTAGATCGGAATTAAGCTGATGCTTGAAAATTATAGCATCGGCGCCGTTGCGGATAGCTTCAACGCCAATCTCTATTTCACTGCTATCTATAAGCAAAATCAGTATGCCCGTGAAGGTCGTTTTGTTTACCGACTGTAACAGGTTCATTTTATTATGTGTTGCTGAGCAATCGCCCAGAAAAATAATTTGAAAGACCTCAAGTTTTTCTTCTGAAAGAGTCGAGAACTCTTCACAGGTCATTGATTTTATCTGACATTTCTGCAGTTCATTCTGCGGGTAAAAATCAAAAACGTCAGAGTTATTTCCAACGATCAAAAGGTGTAGGTTATCCATGTATGAAATCCCAAAATGGTTGATGTAACAAATGGCAAAATGCCACTGCGAACTCTTTTTCAATGGTGGTAATCTTGTGAACTTATGCTGGTGAAATTCTGGGAAATACAATGAATAAATCTTCTTAATGAAGAAAAATATTCAGGCAAGTTAAGGAATGAGATAGTGATTTGTTGGCGGAGATTTTCTTTGATCATCACCAAAATTAATGCAAATTATTGTCGAATAATTTCAGGCGTGAATTTTGATTGTGACAGAAACTGATTTAAGAAACGCAAATCAAATGCCAATTAGAGTAATCATAGATAAATCTATGATAATGCGTATCTAAGAAGAAATTATTGACAATGATTGATAATGTATTGGAGATTATCCTATATTATATTCTATCAATTTGACGCTTATTTATCCCGCAAAATGAGTGGATAAAACTATGCTGTCATTTTCCGGAATGTCCTCACATAAACATATTGGGGAAGACGAATGAAGGTGTTGATTGTTGATGATTCGCCAACAATACGACTTTTACTGAATAAGCTGGTTCAATCAATAGGACATGAACCTCATTGTTACGAATCTGCAGAAACAGCCTGGGAAGCATATCTCGAGGATTATTTTCCTCTGATTATCCTTGATTGGCAACTTACTGGCATGGATGGGCTGTCATTGTGCCGTCAGATCCGAAAGCATCCTGAAGGTAGTCGGAGCATAATTTTAATGTTCACGCAACGCAACGCCCCAGAGGATTTACAGGAAGTGTTGAAAGCTGGAGCGGATGATTATCTGCCAAAAACTGCTGATATTGAACTATTAAAAATCCGGCTGATAATTGCTGAACGGCAAGTGAATAATCTGATTGAGCAAAAACGGGTTGATGGTGAAATTATTGCCACCAATCTTCGTCTCTCTTCACTGATTGAAAATGTTCAGGCAGGGGTGCTGTTTGAAGGTGATTTTCGGAAATTACTGCATGTGAATCATCGATTATTGTCTCTGATCGGGAAAAGCGACCTGTCGAGCTCAAGTCAGACTATCACATCTGGGGAGATTTTCGATTCATTCTGTTACCTTGTGGACGATATTGAAAGTATAATTTTAAAGCTGGATGAAATCGCCAGGCAAAGGAAAATTGTCAAGAACGAAATTGTTATTTTCGCAGATGGTCGGACGATAGAGATGGATTATGTTCCCGTTTCCCTTGATGGTGAGTTTCAAGGGCATCTCTGGATGTTCTGGGATGTAACCGAGAGGTTTAACTCAGAACAAGAGTTAGAGCGTGCTCGCGAGCAGGAAGTGGACATCGGTGTGAAAATACAGCAGACATTATTGATAGGGGAACCGCCGGAATCTACGAAGGACTATGACATTGGTGTTATGTCGATTGCTTCGCAGAGGATTGACGGAGACTTCTTCGATTTTTACCGCTATTCCTCCGATGTTATTGATGTCATCATCGGCGATGTAATGGGAAAAGGGATCCCTGCGGCGCTTATTGGCGCGGCAACCAAGACCGCAATGCAAAGGGCGATTGGTGTATTGATGGCGAAAGATACCAAGTGTGGATTGCCGGAACCGGAGCAGATAATTTCCTGGACGAATGATGAATTATCGGCGAAACTGATTGAGGTTGGGAGTTTTGTGACGCTGCTATACTGCAGGTTTCTTCTTTCAAATCGAGTGTTAAATTTTATAGATTGCGGGCACACAAAAATTATTCATGTTTCTGGAGAAGATGGTAAATTGCAATATCACAAAGGCGAAAATATGCCGCTTGGTTTCAGTTCCGGCGAAAAATACCAGCAAGTCAACCTGAGCTACCAAGCGGGTGATATTTTCTGTTTCTATTCTGATGGAGTCACAGAGACAATGAATTTTAAACGCGAGCAATTCGGAGAGGAAAGGCTGGCAGAGTTAATCGTTCAAAATCGTGATAAACCGCCACGTGGTATATTAAACATAATAGTAAAATCAATCCAGAGCTGGGTTTCGGGAGTCGAATTTACCGATGATTTCACCTGCTTAATTATTAAAACGAAAGCTTGATCTACTCCTCGTAGAACTCCCTGTGGCGGACAATTTCGCCATCCACCATGTATATAGTGTCTTCAGCGATGTTTGTGACAAGATCACAGATTCTTTCTATCTGGCGTGAAATTGAGAGGAAGTTTATCTGATTGTCCGCATCGGCGGGATTTTTCTGAATTGCTTCAACAGCCTCCACATAATTTTTCTTGTGCAAATTGTCTATCTGATCGTCCGCCGCGATGATCGACCGTGCGAGAGCAGTGTCAAGGTTGATCAGAGCATCGAGGCTGTTGCGCAACATACCCTGTGCAATCTCAGCGGTGGTTTGAAACCGATTTGGCACTATGATATTGCTCGCCGCGAGGTGAATGCTCCGCTTGGCGATATTGGCGATGTTGTCTGCTATGCGCTCCAGGCTGTTGGTAATCTTAATAACTGCCACGATGAAGCGGAGATCAACAGCGACAGGCTGATGCAAGGCTAGGATTTTTAGACATTCCTCTTCCGTCTCGACTTCAAGCCGGTCTATCTCATCATCATAGTCAACAACCGATTGAGCAAGATCGACATCAGCCTCTTTAATGGCGATGAGTGTCTTGTTAAGCGATTCCTCAACCTCAGCGCTCAAATTGAGTAGCATTTTTTTGGCGACTTCTATTTCTCTTTGAAGATGAATTTTCATGTAAATATCCTTTAACCGAATCTGCCGGTAATGTAATCTTCAGTTTGTTTGATGCGTGGTTTGGTGAACACTTTCTTGGTGGGGCCAAATTCAATTAGTACCCCACGATAGAAAAAGGCGGTGAAGTCTGAAACTCGCGCTGCCTGCTGCATACTATGCGTTACGATGACGATGGTGTAATTTGCTTTCAACTCTAGCATTAACTCTTCGATTTTTGACGTTGCGATGGGGTCAATTGCCGAGCAAGGTTCATCCATGAGAAGAATCTTAGGCTCGATGGCAATGGCGCGTGCAATGCAGAGCCTTTGTTGCTGACCGCCGGAGAGGGCTGTGCCGGATGTGTGGAGTTTGTCTTTTACTTCATCCCACAGGGCAACTCGCTTCAGGGTTTCTTCGACTCGTCCCGCAAGCTCAGAGCCTCTGATGGTTGTGTTTATTTTCAAGCCATAAGCGATATTGTCGAAGATACTCATTGGGAAGGGAGATGGCTTCTGAAAGATCATGCCAATCTGCCTTCTCAGCATCGTTGAATCAACCGCCGGATCGAGGATATTTTGCCCTTCAAAGAGAATCTCACCTTGCGCTCGTTGGTCTCGGTAAAGCTCAAAGATGCGGTTATAGGTGCGGATGTGCGTTGATTTGCCACAACCCGATGGCCCAATGATGGCAGTGATATGGCGGTCGTAAATTTTGATGTTGTTGTTATACAATGCCTGATGAGCACCATAAAAGAAATTCAATCCATTGACCTCAAGCACAACGGGAAGGTTTTCACCGCCGTAAGTCATAGACTTGTGGTCGTGTGAAACCTCAAGGTTGACAGCGCCAGTGGGAGCGGTTTTGAAGGTTGAGTGTGTAGCTGTTGTAATAGATTTTTCTGGAATGTTGTTTCCCACTATTTTTTACCCTGTTTAAGAACAACACGAGCCACGATGGTCAATGTTAAAACTCCCAATGTAATTAGAAGCGATGCGCCCCAAGCTTGTTGTTGCCAGTCTCGATAGGGCGACATGGCGTAGTTGAAGATGTTCACCGTCAGGTTCGCCACAGGTTCGTTGAAACCTTTAAGCCAATAAGGGCTGTTTAATGCTGTAAAGAGCAATGGTGCTGTTTCACCGCTGACTCGCGCCACAGCCAGAAGCACACCGGTCATCAAGCCATTTTTGGCTTCCCTGAAGATCAGATCCACTGTCACTCGCCATCTTTGAGCGCCGAGAGCCAGACCGGACTCGCGGAGCGAATCGGGAACGAGCCGCAGTATGTCTTCAGTGGTGCGCACGACGATAGGCAACATGATGATTGCCAGTGATGTCGCGCCAGCAAAACCTGAAAATTGTTTCGTTGGAACGACAATCAACACGTAAACGAACACACCTACAATAATTGACGGCACACCGATGAGAACATTTGTCATAAAGCGAACGGATTCGGCGAATTTGGTGCCTCGACCGAATTCAGATAGGTAAATGCCGCCTAACAATCCAAGCGGCAGCGAGATCACTGCCGCCATGAATGTCATCAGAACCGTGCCCAGTATCGCATTCGCCATACCACCACCAGCGATTCCGGGTGGTGTGGGCAGTTCTGTGAAAAAGCTGAAGTTGAAAGAGCGCAAGCCATGCTGAATAACGGTCAGCAGTATCCAAGCCAGAGCCGCAAGACCGATAATTCCGCTCAAGATTGCGACAGTGTTGACCATCCGGTTCTTAAATTTTCTGATTTTCAGAGATTTATCGTTGGAGTTTATCATCTGAAATTCTTCTTAAGTTTATTCAGCCAGAGTTGAGCGAAAGTTTGAAAAAGAACCGTAATCAGGAATAGCACCACACCCAGCGCCACGAGCGAGCTCAGGTACAGCGGTTCGGATGCTTCGGTGAACTCGTTGGCGAGTGTCGAAGCAATAGAGTTTCCCGCGGCGAACAGCGAGGTGGAAAGCTTATGATTGTTGCCGATGACAAACGTAACTGCCATAGTCTCGCCGAGCGCGCGCCCCAATCCCAGAAAGCTTGCGCCAATTAAGCCATGCAGGGAGTAGGGGAGGGTTACACCCTCGGTGACCTCCCAGTTGGTCGCACCTAAGCCGTAGGCAGATTCCTTGACAACAGCAGGAACCATCTGAAAGACATCACGGGCGACTGAGCTGATGTAGGGGAGGATCATTAACGCCAGAATAATGCCTGCCGTCAGCATTCCGATGCCCATTTGAGGACCCTTGAAAAACGGCAGGAAGCCAAAGTACTGAGCGAGAAAGGGTTGAACGACATTCGCCATGAACGGCGCAAAAACGAACAATCCCCACATACCGTAAATAATGCTGGGGATTGCCGCCAATAGTTCAATCGCAGTGCCAAAGACGGCGCCAATGCGCGGAGGAGCCAGTTCGACCAGAAACAGGGCGATGACCAGACCCATCGGCAGGGCGATGACCATTGCAATGCCAGTGGAAACCGCTGTGCCGAAGATGCTACTGAGCGCGCCAAATTGCTGAGTAACTGGGTTCCATTCCTTTGAAATGAGGAATTTCAACCCGAACTCAGAGAATGCCTCACGAGAATCCATGAGGAGCACAGTGAATAGTCCGATGGCGATGATCGGAACAACCGCCGCGGCACCCATGGTGACAGCACGGAAGGCAACTTCAATCTCGCGCGACCATTTCGATTCGTGTGTATGTTTTGTCAGATCATGCACAAGTCTTCACAGCGGTTTACTTAGACCAAACAGGATTGCCATTATGTTTGATCTGGTCTTTCCATACCTGCTGAACCAGAGTATAGACTTTTTCAGGAATGGGGACATAGTCCAGACCTTTGGCAATGTCCTGCCCATGAATGTAGCACCAGTCGAAGAAGTCAAGAATAGCTTTGGCAGTCTCACCGTTGACCTGCTCTTTGTACACGAGGATAAATGACGCACCGGTTATAGGCCAGCTTTTTGAGCCCGGTTGATTGACCAGCACTACATAGAATCCCTCTGAATGTTGCCAGTCGGCACCCTCAGCCGCTGCCATGAAAGTTTCGATTGTGGGGGCAACGTAACTGCCATCATGATTTTTCAGCAGTACATGGTTCATGGTGTTCTGAAGTGCGTAGGCAAATTCGACGTACCCGATTGCACCCTGAATACGCTGCACATAAGATGCAACGCCTTCGTTGCCTTTGCCACCGACACCAGCAGGCCAGGAGATAGCTTTACCCGCGCCGACACTTGTTTTCCAGTCTTCGGAGACTGCCGCAAGGTAGTTGGTGAAAATCCAGGTCGTCCCAGATCCATCGGCTCGATGGACGACGGTGATGGCTTGATCAGGGATGAACAGCTCAGGATTCAGTTTCTTGATTTTTGCATCATTCCATTTGTTTATCTTGCCCATGAAAATTTCTGCTAATGTAGCTGGATCAAGTTTCAACTGCCCGGGAAGGATGCCCGGAACATTGATGACCGGCACCACGCCGCCAATGACCATTGGAAATTGTAACATCCCGGCTTCATTGAGTTCTGCCGCTTCCAAAGGGGCATCTGAAGCGCCGAAATCGACAGTGCGAGCTTTAATCTGACGAATGCCGCCGCCGGATCCGATGGACTGGTAGTTCAGCTCAACGCCGGTGATCTTGTTGTATTTGTAAGCCCATTGTGAGTAAACGGGATAGGGGAATGTCGCGCCAGCGCCGTTCAGAACAGTAGCTGATTTTGCCGTGACCTGATCGGTTTTCTGATCTTGGTCGGAATTTTTCTTTGTGCAGGAAACAAATGCCAGCGCAAGCACCAGTATGAATAACAGGAATGAGAATTTCTTCATTGTCTTTATCCTTGTAACTTGGAGATTAGACTTAGTTAGTATTTAATCTGCATAGTAATCTTTATAGCATTATTTGGATCAAGATCATCGTTCTCGAAAGTCAGACGTTCGTAGTCAAGTAGCAGTGTGTTTTGCTTGCCGAAATCGTAACCTGCGCCGACGATGTACGTGAGTTGCGTGTCATTTTCGAAATTGCTGTTGCTGTTTGGGTCAAACTGATCCACGCGACCTATGACTCGCCAGTGATCACCGGGGCGAAGTTCGCAGAAGCCGGAGAAGCCACTGGTTCGCGTGGAGTAACCGATTCCAGTGTAGCTTCCAGACTGGTTGCCCATTGCTTGAAAATATTGCCCTGTAACAACGAATTGAGCCGCCTCATAGGAAAGCATTCCGGTTTGAACCTGCCAGTCAGGAGTGGTGCCATTGGCTTCAGCGGGGAGATTGCAATCGCCGAATAGCCCAAAGTAAGATGCCTGCATTCCGGGCAGGGAGTAGGGAAGAGGCCGGATGGTTAATCTACCTTGAATCACTTTATTTTCATTAACTTCTTCGGCATGGTAGCCACCGCCGTTATAGACACCCATGGCGAAGCTGCCATATTTGCCGGGGTAAGCTTTGCTGACGCTTTTTTGGTAATCCTCGTTGATTTCACCACCAAGCAAAGCGTTAAAGGTCAGACCAAAATCGGCAGAGTTGAACAATTTGGCGCGTTCTACTGCCATTTTGCCCTGCATTCTGTATAGGTTAATGTGCTGTTCGAAATCGAGCCAAGGTGTATGAGCGATGCCGAACTCAAAGGAAGTATCTGTGAAAACGTCACCCCAGTCTTCAAGGTTGAATTTAGCGTAAGCGTATTTCACGCGTACTTTAACATCACCGGTGCTGTCCTGATGAGCATCAAGAGTGATGCGGGACGAAATCAGGTCGTTGATAGTTTTTTGGGCGGTGAGGTAGCTACGGTTCACCGCAAATTTATTGGTGGTAATGCCGGCGGCATCTTTAGCTTCGTAGCTGAGATAATGCAAGCCCTGAACCTTAAACCCGGTGAAAAAACTTGCGATGTTAGCGCTATCCAACGCCTGAGCTTGTGACAGTGGAAATAATAATAAGGCAAGCAGGCATAAAATGATTGATTTGCGAGCCATTTCTTTCTCCTTGTTGAAATAGTTGTCTGTTCAACATTGAAATTGACGAATTAAATGTCAATCTCCCATATCTTTGGCGTTGAAGTTAGAATCGAATTGTTAAGAGTTTGTTAGGAAGTCATTGCAATGAAAAAGAAACAACAGATTCTTCGCATTTCATCAAATTGACTCACACTGTTGTTTCTCGGGTTGAATGCTTGTCAGGAATGGTGATGGTGAAAACGGATCCTTCACCGAACTGGCTATCAACTGCCACATCACCGCCATGCACCAGCGCGATATGCTTGACAATCGCCAGCCCCAGCCCTGTTCCGCCCGATTTGCGGTCGCGGTTTTCATTTGCGCGGTAGAATCGTTCGAATAATCTGGTTAGGTGTTTAGGTTGAATGCCAACGCCATTGTCTTTTACATAAGCCGTGATGCCGTTTCTGTCATTTGTCCATCCGACGTGAATTTCGGATCCTTCAGGGCTGTAGTTGATAGCATTGTCAATCAGATTGATGAAAGCACGTTCCATTAAGAATGGATTGCAGCCACAGTTCAATTTTTCGGCGTTATCCAGCTTTAGTTTGATTTTCTTGATGTCCGCTTTATTTTTGCAAATTTGGATTGACTTAGCTATTACTTCTGTCAGGTCGATGGCGTTTGAACTCAATTTGATGTGGGCGTTGTCTTCTTCCAGTCGTGCGAGATAGAGCAGGTCTTCGATGATGGCATTTAAGCGGTCAATCTGAACCAGAGCTTTCTCGAGGAAGTGCTTGCTGGTCTCTTGGTCGTCAAAATCACTGTCGCAGATGGTTTCAACATAACCTTTGATGATGGTGATTGGCGTGCGCAGTTCATGAGATACGTTGGATGCAAAATCGCGCCTTACAGTTTCAAGGTGTCTTAACCGTGTGACATCATTCAAAATCAGCAGAGCGCCCATCTCGCGGTTCTTTTCGTCAAGTAGCAAAGTGCCTTTGACCTGAATATCTCTGCCACGTGGAGCGAGGACGATCTCGGTCTCCTGATTTTCCTTAGTATTTAGAATGGATTGGACAAAGCGGGTCAGTTCCGTGTTGCGAACGATCTCGCTTAACAATCTGTCGCGCCAATCTTCCGGGCGGATGTTCAGCAGGTTCAAAGCTGCCTGATTGATGTTGAGTAGGCGTTCTTTATAGTCCACGGCAATAACGCCTTCAACCATGCTGGAAAGAACGGCGATCAATTCGCCATGCTGTTTATTTATTATGTCGAAGCGGTCACCCAATTCCTGCGCCATGTTGTTGGCGGCGTTTGCCAGGCTGTTGAATTCATCCACTTTGCAGGCGGCAAGGCGATGGTTTAGCTCTCCAGCGGCAAATTTCGCGGCTCCACCTTTGATTTCTGTGAGTGGTTTTGTGATCTGACGAGAGACGATGTAGCTTAGTATCGCGGCTAATATGGTAACTATTAAAACGCTTAAGAAAATCTGACGGCGCACATCATGAACGCCTCGGCTGATATTCGTCAAGGGCAATGCGAGGCGGATGACTCCCAGATTTTCTGAGTTGTCAAATTGAACCGGGATGGCGAGGTACATCAGCTCAGCGTTTAGCGTTGTGCTGAAGCGGATGACGGTTTTCTCATGATTTTCAATAGCAGCTTTGTATTCGAGCCGGTCGCTATGGTTTTCCATCGCCGCTGGGTTTTCTTTAGTGTCTCCTAAGATAGTACCATCAGGATGAATAAAGGTGATGCGGCAATGCGAAATGTTTCCTAAATCCTTGGCAATGGAATCGAGGCTGACTTGGTGTGAAGCATTGAAATATGGTTTGGCGATCTCCCGAACAAGATAGGCTTGATTGCGCATATCGTTTTCAATCTGATCTATATGCAGACTTCGGGTGAGGTTAGTGGCAACCCATCCTAAAATGATGACTGACACAGCCGTGATGGCGATGTATGTTGGAAGTAAATGCCAAACCAATTTCCGTTGTTTCAAGCTAGTTCCCTCATTCTGTAGCCGATGCCTCGAACGGTTTCAATATAATGTCCCTGGTCGCCTAGTTTCTTGCGCAGGGATGCAATATGAACATCTACGGATCGGTCAGTGACAGGATAATCGACACCGCGAACAGCATCAACAATTTGAGCGCGTGTGAACACCCAACCAGGGCGGCGGATTAAAAATTCCAGCAATTGAAATTCTGTGGCGGTCAAACCAATTGCTTCATCCGCAACCGTCACTTCGTGACGACCGGGATGGATTTTAATTTTTCCATAAGTCTGAGCGCCATAGGGTGTTGTTTCATCATCCTCAATATTGCGTCTGAGTACCGCTTTAACACGAGCTAATAACACTCGCGGGCTGAACGGCTTGGGAAGATAGTCATCAGCGCCGATTTCCAAGCCAACCACAATGTCCGTCTCTTCACCGCGAGCCGAGAGCATCAGGATGCGGATTTTTCGGGTTTTAGGGTCAGCTTTCAGAATTCGGCAGACTTCCAAGCCGTCAATCCCCGGTAACATAAGATCGAGGACGATCAGGTCAGGCAGGTTCGATTGCGCAAATGACAGCGCATCCTCGCCGCTGTATGCAGTCAGAACACTATAGCCGACCTTCTGAAGGTTAAACTTTACGACCTCAACGATGTTTTCTTCATCATCAACGACCAATATCTTTGTCTGACAAAAATCTTTCATCAATTCTCCTTTAACCTCTGTCTCGTAATTTAACCGTAAATAACCTTTAGTCAAGAACTAATAGTTGTTTTCAGCAGATTAACAGAGTATTAAAAAATTATTAAGATTTGATGAGGAGAACTATTTGAGACCGAAACTTCGCTAATTAGATGGAAAATTTTAAAATTTCTGATAAAAATACTCCCAATAAAGGGACAATTCTCAAACAATGTCATAATCTAAGAAACGGTTAACGTTCAATATGATACCAGTTGACACTGGAGCATATATTTTTTATAATAGTAAGTTGTCTGGCATTGTGCTTGAATTTAAAGAGTTAAGAACTGAACGTGAACACTGATAAAAGAAACGGTAGCAAATAACGATGATCAGTCCGTTTTCTGCCAATTCCCATCGCGGATTCCTGCTTGAATCAATTGATGCCCGGCTCCGCATGATAGGGTTGCTGATCGGCATGGCGTTGGTTTTTCTTGCCGCCAACTGGTTTCAGTTGCTCCCGGCGCTGGTTTTGGTGATTATTCTTCAGGTGAGCGCTTGGTCGGGTTGGAAGGACTTGTTGCGTGTGCTATCGTCGTTTTGGCTGTTTTTTGGCATTGTTTTCCTGATCCATGCTTTCACGACTGAAGGTGAAGAAATTTTCAGGCTGACAAGATTGTTTTCAGTGACCAATGCCGGAATGAAATCAGGGATTTTTTTCTGTGGAAAGATTGCTTTGCTGGTGATGAGCTTCAGACCGATTCTCACCGCAACGCATCCAGGCGATCTGATGAAAATATTCGAGGCGAACATCAGCCCTGATGATGCAATTTTCCTTACTCGTTTAAAACGTTTTTGGAATCGAGGAAGTTTGACTTTTGGTTTGGCAGTTCGCTTCATTCCGATTATCTTTGAAGAGGCTCAAAGAATCAGGCAGGCACAAATCAGCAGAAGCGGTCAGGAACAAAACAGCCGAATTGCAGTTTTGAAGAATGTGCCGCAATTACTTGTGCCGCTGGTAAATTCCATTTTCCGCCGCGCGGATCAAATCACCTTTGCCATGCAATCACGGGCTTTTTCGATCAATGGATTCAGAACGCCCTGTTTGCAGAAGGGATTCCGTCGGCTGGATTACTTTGCTCTGATAATTCTCATGATAATCAGTTGTGCGGGATACATTGTGATTTTAAAATGAATCTACAGCCTGAAGAAAATGGTTTAACAACCAGCGAGCAAGTTGTAAGCCCGAATGTTCGGCGGATGAAGCTTGTGATCGAGTACGAAGGCACAAACTTCAGCGGTTGGCAATTTCAGCCTCAGCGCCGGACGGTTCAGGGCGATCTGGAGTCAGCGCTAGAAAGGACAGTCGGCGACGCTTGCAAGGTTTATGGAGCAGGGCGGACGGATGCCGGAGTTCATGCTCGCGGGCAGGTTGCCCACATTAATCTGGTTGACAGTCGTTTAACGCCAAGGCAGATCATCGGGGCGTTGAATTCAAGAACAGGTCGAGATTTATTTGTCTTATCGGCTGAAGAAGTTGATGCCGAATTTCACGCTCGATATGATGCAAAGAGTAGATTTTATTATTATAATTTACTTAATGCACCTTATCCGACTCTCAGGAGATTTGGATGGTGTCCTAAATTGGATTGGGATAATGAAAAGATTAAATTGTTTATCCCGTATCTTTTAGGAGAGCACTGCTTCAAGTCATTCTGTCGCGAGTGTCCGGGAGAAGAGCGATACAGATGCGAGATACAGAAAATTCAATGGACGCAGACAGATTGGGGAGCGAGGTTTGAGATTGCTGCCAATCGATTTTTCCATCAGTTGGTTCGAGGGCTAGTAGGCTCGTTATTTGATTTGGGCAGAGGGTATCTGTCTGAAGAGGATTACCAGGAGCTTTTGGATCATCCAGTTGAACATGCAGTGGTAACTTTTGCACAACCACAAGGTTTAACGCTGGAAAAAGTTGTATATTGAAGTAGGCAATTTTCGTAAGAATTTTTTTTAATAGATTTTTTAGAGGTAACAAATGAAATTTTTCATTGACACTGCCAACATAGACGAAATTCGCGATGCGGCGGACTTGGGCGTATTGGACGGTGTAACCACCAATCCATCTTTAATAGCCAAAGAGGGCAAACCGTTCATCGAACTGTTGACAGAAATCTGCAGTATCGTTGATGGCCCCGTTTCGGCTGAAGTCACCGCCGTTGACACCAAGCTGATGGTCGAAGAAGGCTTAAAGCTCGCCGCCATTCACAACAACATCACGATCAAACTTCCTTTGACTCGCGATGGTCTGAAGGCGTGTGTTGAGCTTTCCGATCAAGATATTCCTGTCAATATGACGCTGTGTTTTTCGCCGATGCAGGCATTGCTTGCCGCCAAAGCTGGCGCGGTGTTTATCAGCCCGTTCGTTGGACGGCTCGACGATATCAGCCATGACGGCATGAAGCTTATCAGCGACATTGTGCAAATCTATAACAACTATGGATTTGAAACTGAAGTGCTGGTGGCTTCCATCCGCAATCCGATTCATGTTTTCCAAGCGGCGATGGCTGGCGCTGATGTGGCGACCATTCCTCACTCGGTGATTGACATGCTCATCAAGCACCCATTGACGGACATTGGCTTGGAAAAATTCCTCTCGGATTGGCAGAAAACCGGGCAGACCATTTAAGGGTGTTTTTTCTTGCGTAACATCATTTGCTATGTAATTGGCGCGGCATGTGGCGTTTTGCTGGTGGCTGTATTTTTCTATTTCAGGCCTGTTGGTGTTAATGCAGAAAAGCCTGAATCGACGATTCAGTTTGCCAATTTGCAGAGCGATGCGCGTCAGAATGATGACGAAATATTTCAGAGTCGGCATAATTCCATCACCCGGGCGGTCGAACAGGTCGCTCCGGCAGTTGTTGGAATCAATGTTATCTCAGTGCGTGAGTATCTCTATCGCAGTCCGTTTTATCTGGATCCATTCTTCCGACAGGTTTTTCCCGATCAAGTGTATCGGAAAAAAGTGGAAAACCTTGGCAGTGGATTTTTGATAACTGATGACGGCTATGTGCTGACAAATCAGCATGTTGTTGTTGAAGCTACTCAGGTGGTGGTGACAATGACAGACGGGCAGAAGTACGACGCGCAGATTATCGGCTTTGACTATGATAGCGATGTTGCATTGCTGAAAATCAATGGCGCAGGATTGCCTTTTATAATATTTGGCAATTCAGATGAAGTGATTATCGGTGAATGGTCAATTGCCATTGGTAATCCTTTCGGACTTTTTTCGATACACAGCCAGCCGACCGTTACCGTTGGGGTCGTGTCAGCAATTGACCGTGATTTCGAACGCAATGATGAAGGGCGGATTTATCAGGACATGGTTCAGACCGATGCGGCGATTAACCGCGGCAATTCTGGTGGGCCACTGGTGAATTCCGCAGGTGAACTCATTGGAATGAACACCATGATCTTCACCGAAGGCGGTGGCAGTATCGGGCTTGGATTTGCCATACCCGCTAACAAACTGGTGGGAATATACGAGACCCTGCGCCAGCGCGGATCAATAGACCGGGATTTCTGGATTGGATTGCACGTTCAGGATGTGAACCGCAACATTGCCGTTCAGCTCGGTTTGCCTGAGATTCGCGGAGTGGTGGTCACAGGTGTTGACCAAGGCAGCCCATCCGAGAAAGCAGGCATCATGGCAACCGATGTCATCATAGGTGTGAACAACAAAATCATTGGCACCGCAATCGACATTGAGGCGACGCTTCGCAACACTGACCTTCGAGTTGGCGATGAAGTTGACTTCGTGATTTTCCGCGATGGGAAACAGAAGCAAATTGGCATCAAGCTCGAAAAGCAGGTGAGCAGTAATTGATACTAAAAGAAAAGCATGATTAACAGATATACACCAGAGGTGATGGGCAAGCTGTGGAATGACCGCTCGAAATGGGAGCGGGTTCTTGAAGTTGAGCTTGCCGTTGCCGACATTTTAGCCGAAGATGGCATCATTCCCACCGAAGCGGCGCTGGAAATGCGCAAACTGGCGGACTTTGACGTTGACACCATGAACGAATATGAGAAAATTGTTCGCCATGATGTCATCGCTTTTCTGCAATCGGTGGGCGATTCGCTTGGAGATTACAAGCGGTATTTGCATCTTGGGCTTACTTCTTATGATGTCGTTGACACGGGGTTGTCGATGGCATTGGTTCGGGCTGGGCGATTGATTGCGGATAAGCTCGCACAGCTTCGCGATGCTCTGGACGTTCAGGCGAAGCTCCACAGGAACACGCTCATGCCGGGCAGGACGCACGGAGTTCACGCTGAGCCGACAACGCTCGGTTGGAAAATCTGTGGCTGGATTGCCGAAGCTGACCGTGATCTTGAGAGAATCGAACGGGCGATTGAGACTGTCCGGGTCGGCAAACTTTCCGGTGCAGTGGGCACGTACCCGACTATCACTCCTGAGCAAGAGCGACGTGTTTGTGCGAAACTGGGACTGGACACAGATCCTATTTCGACACAGGTGATTTCGCGAGATCGTCATGGCGAGTATGTTTCGACCATGGCGCTGGTGGCTGGTCTGGTGGAACGGATTGCATTGGAAGTGCGACTGTTACAACACAGCGAAGTCGAAGAACTTGCCGAGCCCTTTAATAAGGGACAGCGTGGCTCTTCAGCAATGCCGCATAAGAAAAATCCGGTTGTTACCGAAAATTTGTGTGGTCTGGCGAGACTCGTTCGCTCGACCGTCAGCGCATCGCTTGAAAACATTCCGCTCTGGCACGAGCGCGACATCAGCCATTCATCAGTCGAGCGGGTAATTTTCCCGGATGCGACTTCACTTACGTACTACATGCTGGACAAGTGCGAGTGGGTTGTGGAAAACTGGCATGTTGACGTTGAAAATATGCGCCGGCATGTGGTTGAAGATCATGGCTTGATGGCATCGGGGCAGGTTTTAACGGCGCTGAAGATCGTTGGCATTGAAGACGATGACATTTACCGCCGGGTGCAGGCTCATGCGTTGGCATCACGGCAAGGCGGAGCGGATATTCGCGAGCGGATGAAAGGCGACGAATCTATTGTCGCGGCTCTTGGAAAGAAGCTTGATGAACTGTTCGATGATGAAGCGGTTCTAAAACGGGCAAATATTCCGTATGCTCGAGTGAAGAAACATTAGCTCGTTTAGTTCAGATTTAATCTGGAAAATTTGTAAAATCAATAAATTTGGTGAGTTAAGTTGAAAAAAGTAGAACTTCTGAATGAAGGCAAAGCCAAACGGGTTTACACCACCGAGGAACCCGGACTTGCAATCATTGAGTACAAAGATTCAGCCACAGCTTTTGATGGCTCCAAGAAGGGCACCATCACGGGTAAGGGTGAGATGAATTGCAGTATCTCGACGGTGTTCTTTGAATATCTTGAGAGTTATCATGTTCCTACTCACTTTGTGAAGAGGCTTTCACCCACAGAGCAGCTTGTAAAGCTGGTTGACCTTATCAAGGTTGAAGTGGTAATGCGAAACATCGCCACCGGTTCGCTGGTGAAGAGACTGCCGTTTGAAGACGGCAAAGTGCTTGATTATCCGATCTTTGAACTCTATCTGAAAGACGATGACCTTGGAGATCCATTGATTAACGAATATCACGCCTACGCGCTTGAACTGGCGCGCCCTGAAGATATTCGCACCATGTTCCGCAACACAGCCAAGATCAACGCGCTTCTGAAGTCTTTCCTGGATCGGCGTGGTATGATACTGGTTGATTTCAAGCTTGAATACGGTTTGTTGGGACACGAACTTCTGTTAGTGGATGAGATTTCTCCTGACACCTGCCGAATCTGGGATAAAAAAACCCACAAGAAACTGGACAAAGACCGGTTCCGTTTTGACATGGGCGGTGTCGAAAAAGCTTATAATGAGGTGCTCGAACGAATCAGCAACACATAAGTATTCTGACTCGTCTGGGGCTTGCCCCTGATGGCAAAGATGTCATTTTCACCAGCATCGTTGCTTTTACTGCTACAGCAGTTCTAAATCTTCTGTTCAGGAATAAAGCGACACGCTGGATCATGATTGCCACGGGAGTTTTTCTGGCTTTTGTATTTCGGTTTTTCCGCGATCCAGATCGCGAATCTCCGGAGGGTGACGAAAAAATTCTGGCTCCAGCAGATGGACGAATTATTTCGGTTGAGAACTGGAAGAACAAGCGAACCAACGAGTCTGGGCAGCGTATTTCGATATTTATGAATATTTTCAATGTTCATGTCAATCGCTCGCCCGTCAGTGGTGTAATCACAGACGTTGTGCATTATCCCGGTGAATATAAATCAGCATTCAAGCCTGAAGCTGAACGTGAGAACGAAAGAACCGTGGTGCAGGTGAAAACTGCTTACGGTGTAGTGACGTTTTCTCAGGTGGCGGGTTTTGTTGCGCGCAGGATAGTGTTTAACGCCTTGGTTGGAGACGAAGTTCAAGCCGGTGATAAAATCGGCATGATCAAGTTTGGATCAAGGATGGATGTCTATCTGCCACCCAATGTTGATGTTCTCTGTTCCATCGGTGAAAAAGTAACCGCCGGTGAAACGATTATCGGGGAGTTCCACCAATGGTAAAGCCTCGCGCGATGGTGCCGAATATGGTAACATTCGGAAATTTGTTTCTTGGATTTTATTCGATTATCTTAGCTTCGCAAGGAAAATTGATTGCTGCAAGCTGGTTGATTCTTATAGCTTCAGTTTTTGATGGATTAGACGGGCTTGTGGCGAGATTGATGCGAGAAACGTCCGATTTCGGCGGCGAGGTTGACAGTTTATCTGACATTGTTTCTTTTGGCTTAGCGCCCAGTTTTTTAATGTATCACATTATGTTGAAACAGCTTGGAATTTTCGGGTTGTTACTCAGCTTTACGCTCTTGTGCTTCGGCGCTGTCCGCCTTGCCAAATTCAACCTGTTGACAGATGATCTGAAACCAAAAGGGCGCTACATTGGCTTGCCCATACCATCGACAGCTTTGACTCTGACAGCCTACTATCTGTTTGCGCGGCACAATGGCAACATCACCGTTGATCCGGCAATATTAATTTCACTGATATTGATCCTGTCTTTCCTGATGGTCAGCCCGATTCAATATCGACGTATGCCAGTAGTGCCGATCAGGAACTGCAAATATCCTGCTCTGTCAATTGGATTTCTGGTGTTGGTTTTCGGTGTGATGTTCTGGAAGCCGGGGTTGACTCTGTTTCCGATCATGGCGTTGTACATTTTCACGGGTCCAATCGAGTGGGGTCTTATCCATTCGCGCCAGGCACAGATCGAGGATGAGAAAGAGAATCTTGAGTGAATACTCTTACGCAACGAGTTTTTTTTACCGAGGAATAAATGAAAGTCCGTGTTTCAGTTAGGCTGAAAGCCTCAATTCTTGATCCACAAGGGAAGACTGTGCAGAAAGCTTCTCAGCAGATGGGCTATGATGAGGTTGAGTCTGTGAGAATTGGCAAATTGATCGAGCTTGAGGTGAACTCAGACTCATCTGAGGAATCCAAGGCACGAATCGAAGACCTGTGCCGGAAGCTCTTAACCAACCCACAGCTTGAAACTTACGAAATAGAATGGCTGGACTGATGGAATCAAACGGTGAAAATCGCCTTACCAACTGGGGCGTGGTTGTTTTCCCAGGTTCAAACTGCGACCATGATGCCGTGGATGCCTTCGGGAAAAACTCAGGCCAGAACGTTCGTGAAGTCTGGCATCGTGAGACATCGCTAGATGGCTTGGATGGCGTGATGCTTCCCGGCGGCTTTTCCTACGGCGATTATCTTCGCTCAGGCGCTATTGCCAGGTTTGCTCCGATCATGGAGAGCTTCATCAAATTTGCGGAATCTGGCGGCATAGTGCTGGGTGTCTGCAATGGTTTTCAGGTGTTGACTGAAGCAGGTTTGTTGCCCGGCGCGTTGATGCGAAATTCCAACCTGCGTTTCATTTGTCGTGATATAAATATCCGGGTCGAGCGCAACAACACTCCGTTCACTTCTCAGTATAATGTCGGCGATGTGCTGACCATTCCCATCGCTCACAACGAAGGGAATTATTTCCTGAGTGAGGATGATCTGGAACTGCTGGAAGCGAACCATCAGGTTGTTTTTCGTTATTGCGACCGGCAGGGTCGGGTTACGTCCAATGCCAATCCGAACGGATCGCTGAACAACATCGCCGGAATCGTCAGTCATCGTGGCAATGTGCTGGGCATGATGCCGCACCCCGAACGCCGCTGTGATCCTTTGCTTGGTCAACCCGATGGCTTGCCGTTGTTCCAGTCCATGATTGACTTTGCCAGAAGACGGTAAACAAACAGGGACGAGCGCTCCCAAGGAACAGCCAGATTCGGTAGCGTCTGAGATTTCAGCGTACTTCCGGGAATTTCTCACACATCTGGATGAGCTGCGCCGACGGTTGTTCAGGATTGCCTTAATAATGGTGATCGGAACGGCGGTCGGTCTGTTTTTTTCGGATTACATTCTGGCGTTTATCTCTGAGCGATTCAGCGGATCCGAACAGCCATCACTAGCGCTCCTTTACCCAACCGAAGGCTTCGTCGTCAGGATGAAACTTGGGTTTGTGGCGGCGTTGTTTGTGATGTCGCCGCTTTGGTTTGGGCAAATTTGGGGCTTCATCAAACCCGGGCTTTACGCCAACGAGAAAAGGGTCGTAATTCCGATAATTTTCGCCTCGTCGGGAGTTTTTATCTTAGGTGCGGCATTCGGATACTATATTCTGCCGATAGCCGCAAATTATTTTAAATCTCTAGCTCCGGCGGATGTGGCTGTTTACTGGTCGCTGGCGAAATATGTAGATTTCGCGTTGAGGATTTTAATAGCCTTTGGTGTTGTTTTTGAACTTCCGCTGATTATTTTCGCTCTGGCGAAACTTGGAATAGTTCAGCCCCATCATCTGCGGAAATACCGGCGCCAGGCGTATGTTGGAGTGCTGGTCACTGCTGCCATCATCACACCGCCTGATCTGTTCACTCAAGTGATTCTTGCCGTGCCGCTGGTGATTCTGTATGAAGTGGGCATTCTGATGGCGGTTGTCGCCGGCAAGCCCAAAAAGGCAAACAAATGAAATTCACTAGAGTTTAACATGGGCAGTTCGGAAATCCTGGTCATCGTGTTTGTCGCATTTCTCCTCTTCGGTGGGAAGCGTCTGCCCGAAATTATCCGCACTGTTGGGCGTTATTCGGCGAAGTTTCAGCAGTCATGGAATGGATTCAAAAAGGAAGCTGGTCTGGATGTGTTTGACGAAGTGAGCAATACACTGAGAAACCCCCTTAT
>CAZAGU010000003.1:23727-44684 GCA_964484805.1 uncultured bacterium | reverse complement strand
ATCCTAAACGCTTTGGAGCCACCCGCGAAGACATCCGTCTGGCACTGGAGGCTGAGAACATTGAGTCTCGTCCCCTCTGGAAGCCGATGCATCGGCAGCCAGTGTTTGCTAAGTGCGAGGCGGTTGGTGGGGCTGTCTCGGAGGATTTGTTTGAAAATGGATTATGTTTGCCTAGCGGGACAACTTTAACCGAAGAGCAGCATGAGCGAATTTGTGAAATTATCAAATCTCGATGTCGCGCTTAAACCGTTTGATTTTTTTAAGTCAAATTTGATTTGAGAAGAATGCAAATGAATTTATTCAGTCGATTATTAGTAAAACGATGCTGCCTCTGGGCAGTTTTGTTTTTTGTTCAGCCAAATTTACAGGCTGTAACCTATCCGCAAGATTATGGCTTTTCATTCTGTACAGATTGGTTACTTGACCGGGGCGATCTTTGGCATTATAACTCTCTCTTTCATCCCTTGGATATTGCAGCTACGGATACATCTATTCAAATTGAAAAATCTGATTGGGTAGCCAAACATTGGTTAAGCCATTTTGATTTATTGCGTGAACTGCATAATCCTGCGCTGGGTCATCTTAGTTTGTTGGCTTATACGGGTGTGGGATTGGTTCATCAAGCAGGTCAAGGAACTGAATTTACTGGATTTGCGGTTCAACCGTATCTTTGGATTCAGACAAATCTCAGGCATGGATTCTATACTCAAACTTATATGCGGGCAACCAATAAGGCTTCCAGCCTTGAGCACTATTCTGGAATTTCACGGCCTATATCTCGCGCAGGATTTAATACGGCCGAGATTGACCAGTCAATTATTGGGTTTACAAGTGAGCATTTTTCAGCTGATTTTGGACGTAGTCGGGAGATTTGGGGACCTGAATCTAAAGAGAGTCTTGTCCTATCCGGAACCGCGCCTGCTTACGAAAGGTTGGCAATCGAATTGCGTTATAAACATTTCGGAGCAAAATGGTTTTATGGGTTCTTAGACGCTGTCCCGTATTCAAAGGATTCTTCGTTGTTTGTTCAGAGGTACATTTCTGGACGAGCGATTCAGTATTATAATTCCAAGGATTTTGTTATCGGCTTGGGTGAGGTATCGGTTTTAGCCGGCATCAATCGACCGATAGATTGGAGTCACTTAAATCCGTTAGCTTTCCATTTGGAAGTGGAGCAGAATGGCAGGTCCAATAATTTAGAAAATTGGGAGAATGCTGTATGGTTTTTAAGCATAGATAAAAGACTCGGTGAACATCTCAGACTCAGTGGTTCGTTAATAATTGATGAGATCAAATTAGAGCGGTCGGAGACAAAGAAGATGCCGGATATGTTAGGTTGGCAAGGGCGAATTGCTTGGTCAGATCAAAGTGCAATTGGATGGACTACGTTGTATTCATCCTATACTCGTGTTGATACCTACACTTATCAGCATACATCTGGATATGCAAATTGGGTCACACGAAACCAGTTCCTTGGGTACCCTCTGGGGAACGATATAGATGAGTTAATCATCGGTGGACGTTTTGTCAGTTTTTCGATTCCAGTTGCTCTGGAATTAACATATGAACATTTGCGTCAAGGCGAAAACTCGTTGACGATTAACAATCGTTATTATAAAAGTTGTATTGTTCAGCAGATGGGACATTTTCCAAGTGGAGAGGTTCAATGGCTGCATTTTATCACCTTCACAATGCACTTTCAACCAAATTCCTGGTTAAAATTCGATGTAATTCATAAAAATACTATTCAGAAGTCAAAGGATATGGAACGACAATATCTATGGATTTTTAATGCGCGACTTCAAATTCCAATTATATTTACTAACATATAAATCAATAATGTGTCAGTAGAGGCGATAATCATACAACGTATCTCATCTGTGACTCGCGAATACGGAAGACCTCCAGATATTCGCTCTGGATTGAAGAAGCCTTTCCCAAAGGGGTGGACAACATCGCCGAGTTGGCTTTGATCAGGTAAGTTCTTAGGACAGGTAAAGTAAAAACAAGAGGACTGAATGTCATCAATACAATTGGCATTACGCGCCCAGGATTTCGACGAAGCAAAAAGACTTATTGTCAAGGGAATTGACATAAATTCCAAAGACAACGAAGGCGATACCCCGCTTCATTTAGCAGCCGCAATAGGGCAGCTTGAAATAGTCGAGTTGCTCATTGAAAATGGTGCAATGGTTGATTTTCAGGATGGTTGCGACATAATGGGACGGACCCCGTTGCACCGAGCAGTATCCCAGGGGCATATAAATGTGGCAAGACTCCTTATTAAAGCCGGAGCAGATATCAATGCCAAACAGTGGGATGGCTATACTGCTTTGAATTTGGCAAAAGTGACAAACAATACTGAATTGGTGAATCTTCTAAGAGAATTTGGAGCTGATGATTGTGCTGTAAAAACTGGCGTTAAAAGAGTCATCATCACTGGTGCCGCGGGTTTCATAGGATTTCACTTGTCGAAACGTCTTTTAGACGAAGGCTGGGAAGTCATCGGAATTGATAACCTCAACGATTACTACGATGTCTCTCTGAAAGAAGCGCGATTGAAGATTTTGCAGGACCAGAAAGGTTTCAAGTTTAACCAGCTGGACTTAGCCAACCGCATTTCTCTTCAATTACTGTTCGACCACGAAACCATCGATAAATCAGTGCCAGTGATCCACCTCGCTGCCCAAGCCGGCGTTCGCTAGCGATCCGCGCCGACATGCTCGGCGACCTAAGCGTCCAAGACGTTCTGAAGAACTGTCGATACGATTTCACGAAGAAAATCACGGTCATCTATCAACGATCCTGGCGATCCTGCGAGCTGAAGCTTATCTTTCTGTAGAGCCATGGTAAAACCTCCTTGTGCCTTTGGAATTTTATGCTAATCCCAAGATACAGAGGCGAAGCCGTGGCTCTTTCATCTTCAAATGATGCGCAAAACCTATTTACACAAATTTAAGGACGTAATCAAAAAGAAATTTACAGCAATAAGATTGCATTACATTAAAGACAAATACAATCTAATGGAGGAACGAAGTGACGAAGCGATCTCATAAAAGTTCTAGATGCACACCAACGATCATGGAGCGCATATAAAGCACCCAGTCACGTCGCTCCGGCGAAAGCCGGAGCCCAGAATTGATTTTCAGGGCCATTCTTCCTTATTATAAAGAGCATTATCCGCAGATTTCACGGATTGAACAGATTAAGGAAAACCCTCTCAATGCGATGGAAACCAACCTGCGCTGGCATGACAGCGGATGTTGTCCGCTGTGGATTTGATCAACACATTCACAAGGCAAACCCTTGTGCGCTTTGAGCCCTTGGTGGTTAATTTTTCACCCCGGAATGCAGTCGCTTCCGGGCTACCACTCCCATCTTTAGACAGGAAACAGATCCAGCAGTTGATCCCAATGAAGAATCTGATGATCCGGTCGCACACCCTCGGCTACTTCGCCTTCAGGGTTATACCAGATGCCCTTCATGCCGGCGAATTGCGCCCCGTTAATATCATTATCCAGACGATCGCCGATGAACCAAATGTCCTCTGCGACACAATCGGTTTTGGCTATCGCCGTCTTGAAAATCTGCGGATGCGGTTTGCGGAAGCCATAATCCGCGCTGGACATAGTGAAATTCAAAAATTGCGCTATGTCAAGATCACTGAAAACATCCTCAAGCGTTTTACCCGTCAAGACACAATTACTTACGACTCCCATCGGTATTTTCAGCTCATGTAATTTCTTGAGCGTGTTGAAAATACCGGGCGCAAGTTTAGCGTGATAACCTACCCGGCAATATTCCAATTCCATGGCTGCATTAGATAATTCAAACGACAACCCCAGCCGGGCGGAAAGATGCCGTTCAAACTGAGTGCGAGTGAACTCAACCAACAATGGTCGAGTATCCGCTTCATAAGCTTCGTTCAGTAGTTCATCGCCAACCTCGCGGACATCTTCAACCGTCACGTTGCGAGGATTGTGCGCTAAGCTTAACCAATGGTCAATCCAGCGGTCGCGGTCAAACTTTGGCTCAACTAACGTTCCGCCGAAATCGAAAAGAATGTATTTGGGGTCTGTCAATTTTCGCTCTGTGTCTTTCGTTAGTGTGGGATATGAAATCAATAGCGCCAAATTAAGCGGTTTTCACCGCTATTGACAGCTCTGACCAGTGCGAAATTGTCAGCTCTGGAACAAATTCTCCCGGGTCTTTGCCATCCATATTATACCAGACGGCAAATAATCCCGCTTTCTGTGCGCCGGCGATGTCCTGTGTTAGCCAATCTCCCATGAACCACGTCTTTTCCGCTAGTTCGCCCGCCAGTGCGAGCGCCGTTTTAAATAGCTGAAGCTGTGGCTTGCGAAAGCCGTAGTCCGCGCTGGTCATCACAAAGTCGAAATACTCACGCAACTTCAGTTTTTCCAAAATTTCCGATATGGCGTTCTCGCCCATCACAGAATTGGAAACGACGCCCATTTTTATCCCCAGATGGTGTAATTCGCTCAGAACTTCCGCCGCGCCCGGCTCAGCTTTTGGGTCAAGCGCCCCCGATGCGAAAACTCTGTCAAGCTCCTCCTTTGGTTGTCTGTATATTAATCCCAGCCTGTCAGCAACGTTAAGATCGAATTGCTGGCGTGTGAATTCGAAAAATACATTTTCCCGAATATGCTTCCCTGCTGCTTTCATCTCCATCGCAGCTTCCTGAACATCAGCCACGCTAACATTGCGAGGATTTTCCGCCACGTCGAGCATGGCTTGAATTGCACCATTGTGGTTCATTGTCGAGCGTACTATGGTGTTCCAAAAATCAAATAGAACACAACGTGGTCTAATCATTACAAATCCAGCAGTTAATGTTTGCGGTTAGACTGAGACAGCTTCAATTAAACCCTTTTCCGCCAGCCATTTTTGTACTTCTGGAGGATTAAGGTCGAAGCGGCAATCATCCGCTGATAATCCCATCGCCAAGCCCATCAGCTGAGTGAAATAAATTACGGGAATCTGGTTGAAACTAAGGGCTTCAGGCGGCGGCGCAGGTGCCGCATTGCATACATTTGTAAACGTCTTCACCGCTGATGTCACGGATTTTTCTGATAAAATCCAAGTTTACGGTCTTGTCGGTAATTTTGACCGTCATGGAAGATACCTCATGTATTAAAAATGCCTCATAAGGTGTGTAAATTCACACATTAGCTGAGTGTAGCTATCCCCAATCTGAATTTACTAATGTTTTTCCCAAAGGAAAAAACGCAAATCAGTCAGAGTATTTCGGGGTAAAAATGGTTGTCACACCTTACAATCTAACAAATTCTGGGTTTTTAATGCATCTGTCAAGCTACTAAAACGAATGATCAATACAAATCTTCTCGCCATTCATTTATGAACAGACAATGCAGAGCAGTTAATCAGCAAATTTTGCGCCAACTTATTCAATATTGATCAATTCAGATTGTTGTGTACGTTTTGTTTTAAAGTGATTTATAATAACTGTATGGCATTTCCCAAGACACGATAAAATCAAATTGTGGCAACTCTATTTCTGTGATTGTTTTCAATACAAGTATGTGAACTAACGGGCGAGTAAATTTGAAAAGCAAGTGACAAAATATGTCGCCCTATCGTCGCCTCGCAAAAACAAAAGCCCCTTGCCAATCAAATGGCAAGGGGCTTAATTTGTGTCTGTACGACAACTTACGTTGTGAGGGTGGCGGGATTCGGACCCACGACCATCGGCTTAAAAGGCCGGTGCTCTACCAACTGAGCTACACCCCCATTCGTATTATCGTGTCCTTACGATCACTTCCAACCGAAATAATTCCAGCAGGACGTCCCGTAATGCGCTCGATATACTCAATGTACTGCCGCGCGGTTTCCGGCAAATCTTCGTATCTACGAACGCCGCTAATGTCCGTCTTCCAGCCCGGTAATGTCTCGTAAACCGGCTTGCATCCATTCAGTACATCATTCTCTGCCGGAAATTCCTTGTACATCTTGCCGTTGTATTCGTAAGCTCTGCAGACTTTGATTTCATCAAATGCCGATAACACATCTAATTTGGTCAACGCCCAAGAATCTATTCCATTCACACGGGCAGAAAATCTGGCAATAACTGCGTCAAACCATCCGCAACGCCGGGCTCGCCCGGTTGTTGCGCCAAATTCATCCGCTATCGTTCGCATCTTATTCTGCATATCTTCGCCAAATTCAGTCGGAAATGGACCACTACCAACTCGTGTTGTGTAGGCTTTTATCACACCACGCACTTTGTTTATGCGTGTTGGTCCTATTCCTAAACCTGTAACAGCGCCACCGGCAGTTGGATTTGATGAAGTTACGAAAGGATACGTACCCCAGTCAATATCCAAAAGTGTGCCCTGCGCGCCTTCGCAGATAATTTCCTTGCCATCTTCAATGGCTTGGTTCAGATAAATTGACACGTCAGTGATGAACGGATCAATTTTGCGATCAAATCCTAGATAGTAAGCTAATATTTCCTGCTTGTCAAGCTTCTTTTCTTTATAAATGCCTTGAATCGTATTATTGCTGGTTTCAATGGCATTTTCGAGCTTGGTTAGGAAACCTTCACGATCTAAAAGATCAACAATCCGAATGCCGTTTCGCTTGTATTTGTCCAGATAAGCGGGACCAATTCCCCTACCAGTAACGCCAATCGCTTTGCTTCCGAGCGATTTCTCATTCAACTGGTCTCTTATCTTGTGATACGGCATAATCAAATGAGCACGATGGCTGATAAACAATCTGCCGTTGATGGATACACCGGCTTTTTCCAGTTGTTCGATTTCTTCGAGAAGCTGGGTTGGATCAATGACCATCCCGCTCCCGAGAAGACAAATACATTTGGGATTCAGTATTCCCGAAGGAATAAGATGTAAAATCGTCTTTTTCCCATTCTGAATGACAGTATGCCCCGCATTGGCACCGCCCTGAAAGCGTGCAACAATATCGGCATCCTGACTCAGAAGATCAATGATCTTACCCTTGCCCTCATCTCCCCACTGAGAGCCTACGACTACTGTGACCGGCATGATTCCACCAGACTAAAAACGTCGATTTATCTCTTCTTTACTCTTTTACCGGCAGCGCGCCCGGTTCGAGAAGCCCACTCAACCAATATTTGGCTGGCAATAAAGATTGATGAGTACGTACCAACAATAATACCAGCTAATAGCGCCAGCGCAAAGCTGTGTAATACTTCACCACCAGCAAAGAACAGCACCAGCACCACAAGCAAAGTCGTCATTGAGGTGATAACCGTTCGGGAAATGTTATCATTGATTGACTTGTTGATAACCTTGGCGTAGTCCGCCTCTTTGTAACGCTTTAAGTTTTCTCTGATTCGGTCGAACACAACAATTGTATCATTCAGTGAATAACCAACCAAAGTCAGGAAAGCGCCAATGACTGTTACTGATATTTCAAGATTCAACATACTGAACAAACCAAGCGTGATGAGAACATCATGGAAAAGCGCTACAATCGCCGCGATACCAAACAGAAACTCAAACCGCCACCATAAATAAATAATGATTAAGCCCATCGCGGCTAATATCGCAAGAATTGCCTGAACACGCAATTCAGCGCCGATTCTGGGTCCAACCCGGTCAATGGCTCGCACATCAATATTATAACCGGGAAAGTCCTGAGCCAATCCTTTGCGCATCTGGCTGGCCGCATCGCGTCCTTCACCAGTCATAAGCCAGACAGACTTGCCTTGCATATCGAGATGGGAAATGAGCTTTGCATTGTCAACACCAGCGCCATCAAGCGCCTTTTTCAGTTCAGCTTCAGAAATAGCAGTTTCAATTGCTACATGGCTGACACCAAATAAATCCGGCAGGTCAATTGAGCTTAATTTATCGTCGGTTACTATCTTCCACTCACCTTGCGGCAACGATGTTTCCAAGGCATTGCGTATCAATGCCTCTGGTGGTTTAAACCGACCCTGCTCTTTGAGCTGTACGATAACATCTTCACCCGTGGCGGAGCGGCTCATTTTAACTTCACTGCCACCCAAATCGAGTCGATTGAGAGTGTTGCGCACCATTTCTTCTGAAATGGGCTGTACACCTTCCGGCTCAGTTATCCGCATCTCAATTTTCAATCCACCTGTAAAATCAATGGAGTAATTAGGACCTCCATGCAGAACAAGTGAAATGAGCGCTACCAGGATTATTATGCCTGAAAGAGTTAGCGCAATGTGCCGTTTACTCTGAAAATCGAAATTTGTCTTACCAAAAAATCTGATCATTTATAAACCCCTTGCGCTCAAATGCTTAGCTTTTTAATTGTCTTGCGGCTGTTGATAAAATCAAATATCAGCCTGGTGACAACAATAGCAGTGAATAAACTCGCCACGATACCAATAGAAAGAGTAACAGCAAATCCTTTGACAGGACCCGAACCAAATTGTAACAGCACTAGCGCCGCAATTAATGTTGTGACATTAGCATCCAGAATCGTGGTGAAAGCGCGGTCATAACCAGCCGAAATGGCGTGCCAGACCGTTTTCCCAGTCGCTAGCTCTTCTCGAATGCGCTCAAAGATCAACACATTGGCATCAACTGCCATACCAATCGTCAGAATGATACCGGCAATACCAGGCAGTGACAAGGTTGCTCCCATGCCCATCTTGCCAAAGAATGCCAGACCACCAAATATCAAAAGTATATTCAACAACAGCGCCACATCAGCAATCAGTCCACACATGCCATAATAGATTGCCATGAAGATGATGACCAGAATCAGACCAATGATCGCTGAAATTGTTCCTTTGCGAATCGAATCTCGTCCGAGGCTGGGGCCAACTGTGCGCTCCTCTTCTATGACAACCGTAGTTGGCAAAGCGCCAGCTCGCAAGACAATCGCTATATCATTGGCTTCCTCGACAGAGTCTGAACCTTCGATGATACCGCGTCCATCGGGAATCTTGCTTCGAATTGAAGGCGCCATGAAGACCTTGTCGTCCATGACGATGGCAAGACGCTTGCCGATGTTTGCACCAGTTACGCGCGCAAACTTACGAGCGCCCGTGCGATTCAACTCAAACGAAATAATCGGTTGCCCCGCTGTGCCGGGGTTGTTGTAGCCCTGTGATATATCAACCTGTGCATCTGTTAAACCTGAGCCAGTCAATTCAGGCTCGGATTTTACATAATACAACAGATAGTATTCTTCATCGTTGATAACTTCCGGCTTGGCACTCCAGACAAACTTAGCATCGTGAGGCAGAGTTTTATCCAGACGAGGATCAGCTAAAATTGACCTGACCTGCCGAAGGTTCTCTGCGGGAACTGCCATTTCACCGCGAACACCTCGCAATAATGATGTAAAGGGCGTTTCTGTCAAGTCAAGAGCATCTGCAATTTCGCCAGTTGTGTCGCCAGCGGCAGTCCCTTCACCTATTTCAGCCGAAATATCAAAAGCATCCTCATCCTCGGCGGCATTGTCTTCAGCCTTGGCAACTTCAGTGTCAGCAACAGCAGGCGTAGTCTCTTCGATAGCATTTTCGTCTTCAGCTACATCACTCGCGCCAGTTTCAAAGTCGTCTGTAGCAGGGGACGTTCCGGCTTTTTTGCTCAGATAAAGATCAATCAGATTCAATGTCGCTTGTGTCTTCTCAGTTTCTTCAATCAGATTAAACTCAAGCAACGCCGTCCTGCCGATCAAATCGCGAGCACGTGCTGGGTCTTGAACACCTGGAAGCTCGAGGATAATGCGTCGGTTGCCCTGTTTCTGAATAGTAGGTTCAGAAACACCGAACTGGTCAATTCTGTTGCCCAGAATTTCACGAGAACGGTTTATCGCATCCTCTGATTGCTTGTCAAGGTCAGCTAGGATCACCGCGTTGGTTTCACCTGCTTCACCATAGTACTGAGAAAGCGAGACGTTTTCAGCTTCAAACACATCCTTGATGATCGTGGTGAAAGCAACGGTCGGGTCGTTGTTAAGGTGCTCATCAACCTTAGCCAGCAGACCTTCAAGCTGAGCGTCTTTGGTGCGGGCAAGGTTTTGGAGCAATTGAACCAAGTCAACTTCCAGAACAAGGTGCATTCCACCCTGCAAATCCAAGCCGCGCTTGATCGCGCTCTTTTTGTATTTTAGAGCTTTGTCCTGCAGTTTACCCTGAAGATACTCCAGTCGCTTGTGCAGTTCATCCTTCTCATCATCGCTCAGTTTGGTGTTTTCAAACAACCTGTCGGCGAGAATGGACTGATCCTTGTAGAGGTTCTCGAGGACATAAGAGTAAGTTACATCCATCTTTTCTGCAAGAATAGCAGCTTCACGTTCTTCAGTTCGGCGCAACGATTCATACTGAAACGTCGGCAATAAATAGTAAACTGTCGCAAGGAGGACAATTAAAACAATTACAAACCTTGGAGTTAGTTTTCTCGGTTTCATGCGGTTTATCCTGATCCTTTCTTAATCAATCAAGCCCAAAATATACTCTGGTAATGTGCTTAAGTCAACAAATTTGCACACTCATATCACCTATTTCCGACTAAAGCCAGTGTTCAGAACTTTTCAGCACTGTTTCAGGGGTAATATCTGTCATGCAATTCATCCGATTTAACTTCGGACATTTCTGTCTTCCGTGTGTCGTGCATGGGCGACACCACAGCTTTTTCTCAACAATGACAGCACTTTCAACCGGTGGCGCAAACCCGAAACGAGGCACAGTTGAGCCAAAAATCATTATCTGTCTCGCCCCTACCGCCGTGGCTATGTGAGCTGGTGCAGTATCGCCACTTATCATGAAGCGCGAAAATTTTACCAGAGCGGCAGATTCCATGATCGACAACTTGCCTGCCATGTTATATTCAGGCTTACGCACGATGCGGCTACATAACCCCTCGTCCTCACCACCGCCAATCGCCAAGGTTGGCAGACCAAATTCACGCTCATAGCTTGCTACTAAAGCCTGATAGCTTCCCTCCCGCCAGCGTTTGGTCTCCCACACCGACCCTGGAGCAATCGCGATGTACCCATTGGGTTTAACCCCAATATCTTGCAATATCTCTTCAATGTGCGAAATCTGAGCCGCTGAAGGATTCAACTCAGGGATGCCATTATCTGTGGTTTCGCAGACAACTTTTAATAAAGAAAGATTTCGCTCACCTTCATACCTTGAAGGGGGATATTCTACCTTTAAAGTGTGAAAATGTCTGCCTGCTCCCTTGTTGAAGCCGATTCTGATCGGAATGCCCGCCTTCCGGGCTAGATATCCCGTTCGCATTGACCGGTGGGGCAGGAACGCCAGATCAAATTGCCTCTGCGTTACTTCAGACAAAATCCTCTGCCATTCAAGCTTACGCCTCACTTTGTCCCGCTTGTCAAAAATAATCATGTTATCGACAAAATCTTTCAGAACCACAGCACATTGCGGAATTGTCATCGCGGTAATGTCAGCCTTAGGAAATGCGGCGCGAACCGCGCGAGCCAGTGGCGTTGTTAAGATCACATCGCCAAGGAAGGCAGTCTGCACAATCAGAATCTTTCCGCCTTCATTCTGCAAGTGCTCTATTTGCTGATGAGTATGCTGGTTTGTGTCAGTCATTTTCAGCCATGACCTTCAGACATCTTGCCAGCACAGCTTCCGGCTTGATCTTCTCCATGCAGGCACAGCCTGAGAATTCACCCGGCACGCATTTGCCACATAAGCCACCCTCAGCCACCATCGCCCAGTCGTAGTGACCATAAGGTCCCCATCGCTCCGGCAGACAATCCTTAACCGGCGGATACAGCCCAACAACCTTTGTCCCCAGCGCAACCGCCAAGTGTAGCGGCCCTGTGCTGTTGCTGACTAGCAAAGCCGCGCCGCGAATGACTGCCGCCAGAGCCAGCAAATCCGTCTCACCTGCAATGTTAATATGCCTATCGCCGGCGACCTGCGCCGTAATCTCGCGCTCGTTTGCACCACCGGTAACGATGACCTGCAAACCAGCCTCACTATACAATGAGTTTGAAAGCTGACGAAAGTAATCAGGATGCCAATCCCGTGCAGATCCACCACTACCGGGATGGATTATAACATAAGGCTTGGAAGTGTCTATATTCTTTGCACTGAGAAGACCGCGGGCGGTGTCGAGGAATTTCTGCGGTAGGGTAATCTTTGGAAATGCGTGGGTTTTTGTGATGTCTTTTTCGCCAGCCAGCATCAGATTAAGCTCCGCCTCATGCAGGTTACTTCCTTGACGTTTCAGGTTGACTCTATCATTAAAAAGGAAGGAATACCAGCGGCGAGCAGTGCCAATGCGGCGAGTAATGCCCGCCTTGAGAAGCATCATCGCGTTGCTTCGGGTGGGGCGAAAGCAATAAGCAGTGCGGATATTCAGGTTCTTCAGCTCTTCCAGAACGTCTGAACTGGCAACGTCATCGGCAGATTCTACCACCCCAACCACGCCTTCCACACAACGAATAATGGGCGCTACCATCGGCGAAGCCCAGAATATAAAATCTGAATCTGGAAATTTGTTTCTGAGGAAGGGAATTACCGGCAGGGTGAGTACTGCATCTCCCAAACGATCATTTCTGACGACTAAAATCCGACCAGGTGCGACCAAGCTATTCTCCTGACTCAACACGACCCATCGGAGTCGGCACAATCCGCTTGAAATAATCTCCCCAAGCTTTAGTGGAGTTCTTGATCAGGTCGGCTGATTCTCTATAATCTATTTCAGACCCCATAAATGGATCGGGAATGACTTCAGTTGAAATCAGTTCACCAAATAATCTGACTTTGCCAGCTATCTCAGGAGCTATCTGTTTAATCCAGTCAGCATGGTGAGGCTCCATTGCCAGGATGAAATCGACATTGTCCAGCATCTCGTCACTGATCTGCTTCGTCTGATGCTTCGTCAGGTCAACTCCCCAAAGCTTACCCAATACCACCATTTCGAGCGCCGGAGGTTTGCCCTTGGGCGCGGCTGTGCCAGCGGAAAATACTTCAATTCCTGACAGTGCCGTCTCGCCCACAGCCTGCTGCAGAAGTTTTTCCCCTAGTGGCGAACGGCAGGTGTTTCCCGTGCAGACGACCATCACTCGCACTGGCGACTCAGCCCGTTCCAGCGCATTTTGTATCCTAAGTTCCCAAGGACCGGAACGCTTAATCGTAAACGGTCTCTCGCGTAAATCCACCACAGTTGATGCCGCGCGGTAGGTGGTGGGGCCAAGGTCAATCGCGAGATCAACCTCTTCTACTATTGCTTTATTAATTTCCTCAAAATTCACAGGCGCCAGTTCGCCTTGCCGGTTTGTCGATGTTGCCCAGATGGGAGCCCCTATAAACCGCGTGATATCAACAATGTTCTTATCGGCGCTCACCCGCACCCCGACTCCATGCCGGCTATAGCGAAATCCTTCAGCTAAGTCTGCACGATGAGGAAGAATCAATGTCACAGGGCCTGGAAGTAACTGATCGATAACACGGCCCCGGATCACATCTATCTCACCATACCATTTCTTCAACGAATCCACAGAGTCAAACACTAGGCCATAAGGCAAAGATCGCTCACCCTTGATCGCATTCAACCTGTGATAGGCTGTTTCGTCAAATGCCTTGGCAATCAGACCGTAAACAGTGTCAAATGGATGAATTACAATGCCACCTTCGAGCAAAGTTTGCTGAAGACACTCGGAATGACTCCCGCTCAGTGTCTCACCTTTCTCACGTATAATCTGTGTCACCAGTCGCTCGTAAGTTTGTTGATTAAATCGTCTGCAATTCTATCCAGCGCGGTTTTGATTCCGGCATTTCGATTCTCCAGACTGCCTTCAGAATATGGGTAAGAACCATCTGCTACAATGCGTCCTTCCCATAGGGGATTGGTTTGATCGGGAATAACCAGCGCAAAGTTCACCGTCACCTTGACCTGATACTCGGTCACGATCTCGCTACTGGAGTACGAGAGCGGACTGTCGCTGATCGACACCACTGCCCCAGTCAATATCGCATCCGCCGAGTTTTTCTGCGAAAGTGACAGCGTCCGGTCGTTGAGCAGCTTGGAAATAATGGCATCGGTGAGGTCATCGCTTAAGCCAAATTCCGTCGTCTGATTCTGTATCGGATCAACAGCGATTGTCGCCACCCCACCAATCCCATGTCCGGTGAAGGTGTAAACACCGCATCCAGCCAAAGCGATAACAAAGATTAAGACGCAAAGGTATTTAGTAAATTTCATCATTTTATCTTGTACTGCCTGATCTTCCTGTAAAGTGTCCTCTCGCCAATGCCCAATGCTTCAGCGGTCTCACGACGATTGCCGTTGAATTCCTGCAAAATGCGCTTGATCTGCTCTTTCTCCATCTCTTCCAGAGAAGATGGTGGATGATTTTCAGAAAATTCAGACATGATCTCACCATTGTCAACCCGCGCCCGTCTGTGCTCCGGCTCAATCGGCAGATATGGCACATCTTCGGCGGTTGCGGAAAACGACGAGCCTGAGCTCCGAGTGGCAACATCCATCAGTTTCTGAACCATGCCCTTCAGCAGACTCATGTCTCGCTTGATCTCCAGTAGCGTGCGGTAAGTTAGCTCACTATGCTGTTCAGATGCAAAGTCATTTACAGGCACTGGAAGATTGTAGCTGATTTTTTCCTGCGCCAGTCGTTGACGCACATGTTCCGCTTCAATCAGTTCCTCATGCGTCAAGGCAATCAGGCTCTCCACAAAATTCTTCAGCTCACGCACATTCCCACGCCAAAGAGTATTTCTGATAATATCCAGAGACTCAGCGCTGAAAAAAGGTGTCTGTCTGCTATTGCGGTTAGCATAATCTTTACCGAAGTACTCGACCAGCAAGGGAATATCTTCCTGCCGTTCCCGCAATGGCGGGATATTAATCGAAATCGCCTTGAGCCGATAGAACAAATCTTGTCGGAAGCGATTCTTAAGGACTTCAACACCGAGATCGCGGTTTGTGGCGGCGATGATCCGAACGTTGACGCTCAACTCCTTGCTCCCTCCGACTCGCATAAATTTTCCGGACTCCAGCACACGAAGGATTTTCACTTGCACCGACAGCGGCATCTCACCGATTTCATCGAGGAACAATGTTCCACCGTCCGCCATCTCAAAGTATCCCTTGCGGCGTTGGTCGGCTGAAGTGAATGAGCCCCTCTCATGCCCGAAAATTTCACTCTCGAAAATGCCTTCGGGAATAGCGCCACAGTTCAGCGTCATCAAAGGCCCCGACTTGCGATTGCTGAGGTCATGAATTCCCTTGGCGACCAGTTCTTTGCCAGTGCCGCTCTCGCCAGTAATCAGCACCGTAACGTCTGTTGGCGCAACCTGTCGGATCAGCGACTTCACATAATGAATCACCGACGAATCACCGACGATGAATTTTAATGGATCTTTTGAATATTGTGGCAACACGTTCATCGCTTGGTTTCATCTTGTTTGATGGTTATCCGACCACCATTTTCGGCAATCGTAACAAAATCGCACTCTGAAGCATAGGAAGATAATTCCGGCATCAGCCACAAAGGCAAATGAGTGAAGATCAGTTGTTTGACCCCATGCCGCTCAGACTCGGCGACAATGCTTCGCCAATCAACGTGCATACCCTCAACCAACAGTGTGCAACCGGGGTGCAGTTGGTCTCTCAGACAATCAAATGTTCCAATGTCACCAGAATATACCAAGTTCTGGTCATGGTGCTTCAGATTAAAGCCAAAGGATTTATATTTCTTGGCAAAATCCTGCGACCTTACCGAGAAATGATCCGTTCGGAACGGTGTAACCTGTAAATCGCCCACATTGACCATTTCACCAGCCATAACAGGCAATAGTTCGAGCTGCAATCCCGCCTCAATCTGTTTCGACAGCGGAATGGCAAAAAGATCAAACATCCGTGCAAATGAATCAATCCCATTTTCAGGCATATAAACCTTCAGCCGCCTAGGAGCGCCATTCTTGGCTTTCAGATATAGCACCTGAACCAGTGTAAACAAGCCGGCAACGTGATCGGCATGAAAATGAGAAATAAAAACAGAGTCAAAATCTAACAAATGATCACTGGAGAATAATCCTTCTGAAGTGCCTTCTCCGCAATCGAGTAAAACCGCATCATTGCCACCCGCGACCAGATGCGACGATCCTTTCCAGCCAGAATTTATCTCACTCGACCCAACACCTATGTTCATGAGGGAAAACAAAACAGTTAAGTAGCTCCAATTATTCAAAAATCCGAATACAGAAACGAATAAAATCTAAATGTATGACAGCTTAAACGTCAGTTTAATTTTCTGACTGTTGCTTACTTCGAAGCATCCAGAACTCTGCCTATGTCATCGCGGTAGAACTTATGTCTGAAGTTCACCATGGACAAATTTTCGTAAACTTTTTTGACTGCATTCTCGTGCGTGTCTGCTTTGGCAGTCACAGCCAGCACTCTACCACCGGAAGCAAGCAGATAGCCATCTTTACTGGTAGTTCCAGCATGGAAAATGATTAAATTCTCACTCTCTGTCGGAAGATTTGCGATGTCCATCCCCTTGCGATATTCGCCCGGATAACCTTTGGATGCCATAACTACACTAACAGCGTGCTGATCCAACGAGATCTTCCGCCAGTCGGTGCTCTTGAGCTTGAAAGCGTCCATGTACTTTTTCAGATCTCCTGCGGCAGTGGCATAGAGCAGCTCGAACACATCTATATCCAGCAGTGGCAACACGGCTTGTGTCTCCGGGTCGCCGAACCGGCAGTTAAACTCCAGAACCTTCGGCCCTTTTTTCGTCAACATCAACCCGGCATACAGACAACCGCTGTAATCAATGCCAAACTCGCTCAATTTGGCGAGCACCGGATTAAATACCTGCTTGGCGATCTTGGCGACAGTTTTATCGTCAACATCATCCAGAGGCGCATACGCCCCCATTCCGCCAGTGTTCGAGCCTTTGTCACCATTCAACGCGCGCTTGTGGTCGCGTGAAGGGGGCAGCAGAATGTAATCCGTGCCATCTGCTATCGCCAACAAGGACATTTCCCTGCCAATCAGGCGCTCTTCGATGATAATCTCACGACCTGCCGCACCGTAAGCGTCCCGACTCAACATTCCTTCAGCAGCGGCGAGAGCTTCTTCGTTTGTATCGCAGACAATGACACCCTTGCCGCCGGCTAAACCTGAAGCTTTAACAACGAGAGGCTTATCCTGTTTGGCAATGTATGCGGCAGCGCTGGTATAATCAGTAAAAATTTCACTTTCCGCAGTCGGTACTTTTGTATCCAACATCAGACGCTTGGCGAAAACCTTCGAGCCTTCGATTTGAGCCGCGGCAGAATTGGGGCCAAACACCAAACAGCCCTGTTTTCTCAACTCATCTCCCAAACCAGCCACCAGAGGCGCTTCAGGCCCAATAATAGTCAAGTCGATGTTGTTCTTGATTACAAAGTTCGCTACACCATATACGTTTTTTGTATTTAACCAAACATTTTTCCCTAAGGATTCAGTACCCCCATTGCCTGGGGCGCAGTAGATTTCCGGTTTATGTTCGCTCTGGGAACAAACCCAGGCTAATGTATGTTCGCGTCCGCCACCACCGATTATTAAAACCTTCATAAGTTCCTCACTTCACCGAATTTTTTGCTTTAATGCCTCGTAGATCAAACAGTTCATCTCGAATCCTTGCCGCTCGTTCAAATTCCAGAGCTTCGGCTGCTGCAGCCATCTCCTCAGTCAATTTTACAAGTAATTCCTCTTTTTGCCACTCAGTCAACATATCTCGCTGTATTTTTTTACCGCCTGACTTGTCCTTTGCGGCGGATGTTTGAATCATTATCTCTTCAATACTCTTCTTGATCGTTGTCGGCACAATCCCATGAGCTGTGTTATATTCTTCCTGTACTTGTCTTCGTCGATTTGTTTCGTCAATGACAGACTTCATTGAATCTGTCACCCGGTCAGCGTAAAAGATCACCTTGCCTGCCGAGTTTCGCGCCGCCCGCCCTGAAGTCTGCATCAACGACCGCCGACTGCGCAGGAATCCTTCCTTGTCCGCGTCGAGAATCGCCACCAGCGAAACCTCCGGCAAATCAAGTCCTTCTCGCAAGAGATTAATCCCAACCAGCACATCGAACTTTGCCAATCGCAAACTGCGCAATATCTCAACCCGCTCCAGCGAAACAATCTCGCTGTGCAGGTATCGCACGCGAATGCCAGCCTTGCCCAGAAATTCTGTCAAATCCTCAGACATCCGCTTGGTAAGCGTCGTTACCAGCACTCGCTCGTTCCGCTCGACAACTAGCCGAATCTCTTCGATCAGATCGTCAATCTGATTCTCGCTGGGTCGGATCTCGATTATCGGTTCCATCAGCCCGGTTGGGCGGATGATCTGCTCGACGACGACACCATGCGATTTTTCGATTTCATAATCCGCTGGCGTAGCCGATGTGTAAATTGTATGATGATTCCGCTCTTCCCACTCCTCAAGGGTCATGGGACGATTATCAAGAGCAGACGGCAGACGGAATCCATACTCAATCAGGTTGCGCTTGCGTGATTGATCACCGCCGATCATACCGCGAATCTGCGACACCGCAACATGAGACTCGTCAATGATCGTCAAGAAATCTTCCGGAAAATAACTAAGCAACGTTGACGGCGTATCGCCCGGTTTGCGCCCAGCCAAATGGCGGGAATAATTTTCAACGCCATTGCAATAGCCAACCTCGTTCAGCATTTCCAAGTCAAATCTTGTCCGTTGCACAATCCGCTGCTCTTCAATAAGTTTGCCATCGGCGTGCAATTGAGCGCTGTACTCCCCAAGTTCTTCCTTGATAGCTTTGATCGCTTCCTTGAGCCTTTCGGGAGCAGTGATAAAATGCTTCGCCGGATAAACCGCCACTCGCTTGAGCGATTCAATTTTCTTACCGGTAATCACATGAAACCGTGTGATCCGAACGACTTCATCCCATTCGAGCTCGATGCGCACGCCGTTATCATCGTAAGCAGGATGAATCTCGATGCTGTCACCGCGCACTCGGAACATCGCCCGTCCGAAATCTATGTCATTGCGCGAATAGTGAATATCCACCAGTGACCTAAGCAGATCATTGCGCGTTATCACTTCACCGACTTCAACGACAAGTAGTTGCCGGCGGTATTCTTCCGGAGACCCCAAGCCATAGATCGAAGACACCGACGCGACGACAATCACATCATCACGCTCGAACAATGAAGTCGTTGCCCGCAAGCGCAGTTTGTCGATCTTGTCATTAATTGAGGTCTCTTTTTCAATATAAGTGTCAGTCTGCGGCAGATACGCTTCAGGCTGATAGTAATCATAATAGCTGATGAAAAATTCAACGGCGTTACGCGGAAAAAAACCGCAGAATTCGCCATATAGCTGAGCTGCCAGAGTTTTATTGGGCGACAAAATCAACGTCGGCTTGCCCCACTGGGCGATGACATTCGCCACAGTGAAGGTTTTCCCTGATCCTGTCACTCCAAGCAATGTTTGATGGCTATCGCCTTGCTGGAGTCCCTTCATCAGCGCTTCAATCGCCTGCTGTTGATCTCCCTGCGGTGTGTAATCGCTGACTAGTTCAAATTGTCCCACAGAAAGCTACGCTCCCGGTTTTGAGAGATTCAGGAAATTCTTGGCAACGCTACCAGCAAGCTGAGGATTTTCCGTTAAACGTCGCGTGGAATAGGGATACCATTCCGAGCCAAACGGCACATACACCCGCATGCGATGTCCGGCGTTAATAATAATCTCCCGCAATTCGGGATCAACGCCCAGCAACATCTGGAATTCATATTTATCGCGTTCAAGCCCCAGATCGTGGATGATTTTCATCGCGTGCCAGACCGATTCTTCGCAGTGAGTGGCGATACCGACATAACAACCCTTTGCCAGCATTTCTTCCAATAAGAAGGCATAATTCCGAATGATGATTTCGCGGTTCTTGTAGGCAATCGGGCGCGGCTCGTTGTAAATCCCTTTGCAGAGGCGGATGTTGGCGCCCATTTTTTTTAACCATTGCACATCCTTGATCGTCCGGCGCATATATGCTTGAATGACCACGCCAACATTAGGATAGTCCTTATGGAGCTCGAAATACATCTTCAATGTGGCATCGGTGAACGGGTGGTCTTCCATATCTATGCGCACGTAGTTATTGCGCTGGGCGGCATACTGAACGATCTCGCCGATGCACTCCTTGCAGAATTCATAACCAACCAGAATGCCAAGCGCGGTTGGTTTCACGGAAATATTTGAGTCGAGATTTTCCGACGCGATTCTGTCAAGGATTTCTTTGTATGAATCAACGGTCTCGCGGACAATCCGCTCATCTTTATTGTGTTCACCTAGTATATCCAATGTGGTCATCGCACCCTGCTCATTGAGCGCTTTCACAGTCTTAACAGCATCATCCAGTTTCTCACCTGCCACATAGCGAGCGGCAATTTTTCCAACAATATTCTTCGGAATGATGGGCATCGCCCCGACGACTGCTTTATTGAATAAGTTCATCTCTTGTCCTGTTAACGATTCTCTTGTTCGTGAGCTTCGGGTGTTGTTTCCCGTCACTCGTCAGATTTATGTAAAAATGCCTGTTGTGCAGGGCTTTCTTCCTTTTTCTCCTCATGCCCGACCTGACCCTCGCATCCAGAGAAACATTTTTAGGGCTATTTTTCCTTTAAAAGGAATTTCATCCACAGATTAAACTGATTACACAGATTGCGAAAATTTCACAATGCAAACCTTTGCGCCCTTAGTGTGCTTGGTGGTCAATGCTTTAAACTCTCAATCTGGGTTCCCGGTCAAGCCGGGAACGAGGAGATTAGAGATTCGCGCATTCGCGGTGAAATGCAACTGTTAAAATCACCAACACCACGTCGTACTGGCGAAAGCCGGTACCCAGATTTGATTTTCAGGACTTTCTTCCTTTTTCTCCTCATGCCCGACCTGACCCTCGCATCCAGAGAAACATT
>CAZAGU010000003.1:0-23627 GCA_964484805.1 uncultured bacterium | reverse complement strand
AAACTCTCAATCTGGGTTCCCGGTCAAGCCGGGAACGAGGAGATTAGAGATTCGCATATTCTCGGTTGTATTGAGCCATAAAATCCACCATACACTGTCGTTCCTGCGAAGGCAGGAACCCAAGGCTTTAAAAACTTCCAATCAGGCAATTCTTCATTAAAATCTGTTAAATCTGTTGTGCGTTTTTAAAACCCCTCTCAAAGCGATGGATACCTGCCTTCGCAGGTATGACAGCGGACTTTGTCCGCTGTTTTATTAGTAATATAAAAGATGTCTGGGCTTGTCCGGACATGCCACCCGACGCTTTCATAAAATCAAAGGGATTGCTTCATTGCATCGCGCCTCGCAATTGACGGTATTCCTTTACTGCTCCCGCCCTTTCAACAGCGTTTCAATCACCTGAATATCATTCCTGTAGCCAGCAGTCTCAGCGACCTTCATCGCTCGGTTTAGCAGACTGATGGCTTCTGAAGAATTCTTATCCTTCTCAAGCAGCGCTTTAGCCAGCATCACTTTGCCCTTAATGAGCGTCTCGGAATCCTTAAGCTCTTTTGCTTCAGCGATACCTTCATCAACCAGCGTCCGGTCGTCGTTCCGTGACAGGTTCACTATCCCCAGCCCGACCTTCGCCGATGCCACCGAGCTCTTGCTACCGATGGACTTGGCGTTCTCAATTGCCTGCTTGAACAGCTCATCCGCCGCGTCAATCTCGCCCTGATCAAACAGCACAAACCCCAGGTACCGCCGGGCATAATCCTCAGACGGCTTGTTCTTGACATCAACCGAAACCTGAACCGCGCCTTCCAGCACTTCACGAGCACGCGCGAGATTGCCCTGATAATGCAACGCCAGCCCCATGTTCACGGCAACCTGCGGCTCCTGCCCGCGCAAGCCATGCGTCCGGGCAATTTCCAGAGCCTGCTGGAGATAATCAATCGCCTTGTCGAAATCACCGAATTCAATGTACCATGTGCCAATGTTGATCAGCGAAGCCACCTGACTGCGGTGGAAGCCGATTGTCGTAGAGAGCTCCAGCAATTCCTTATGGCTGACCAAAGCCCGGTCGCGTTCGCCTTTTGCCTGATAGATCATCGCCAGATTGCCGAGATAATAAGATTGTATCTGCTTCGAGCCGATACTCTTGGCGATGGACAACGCTTCCTGATAGACCTCCAACGCCTTTTCATACTCGCCGCGCTGATGGTAGAGCACGCCGATGTTGCCAAGGTTGACCGCCTCAGACTTGATGTTGCTGATTTCACGGTCAATCTTTACTGATCTGTTGTAAAATTCCAGAGCTTGGTCATAGTCGCCAAGGGCTTTGTACGCCAAGCCGCAGTTTGTCAATGCGACCGACATACCCTTCTTGTCTTTCATCTCCTCGGCATCCTGCATACAGGTCTGCCAGTACTTCAGCGCCTCTTCATGCTTATTTTGAACGAAATGCCAGATGGCGATCTTATCGTTGATGTTAAATCTGCCGAACGGGTAGTCGATAGTCTCAAGGATTTCCTGAGCCTGATCTATAACCCGTTTCATCTCACTCAGATCATGCGCCCGATAGAAATATCTGGCGAGTGTTCCCAGCGTGTTCACCTTGCCGTTGTTGTCGTCCAATGTGCCGGCAATTTCTAGCAGTTCGTCAAGGTCATGCTTCTGAAGCTCATTTTTTCCTTCAATGGCAAACACCTTTGACCGCATCGACAGCAGTTTAAACCGCGTCGCCGGGTCTTTCTCCACTGGTGAACGATCGACAGCCTGAGTATAATAATTCTCGGCAGCTTCATTAGCGAAAAGATCAAGCGCTTTATCGCCGGCTTTCCAGAGATACTTCACCGCCCGGTCATCATCGTCGGACTGGGCAAAATGACGAGCTAAATCTTCATACCACTCGTTTAATGTCTCAGGGTATAATGCTTCAAGACATGAGCCTATCCGCCGGTGATATTCCCGCCTGTGAGCAAACAGCAGGCTGTCGTAGGCAACTTCAAGCGTCAGAAGGTTCTTAAAAATGTAATTATACAGATCCGCATCAGCGGCGGTCTGAATTATATCATGCGTTTCCAGATTCTTGATCGACTTGATGATGTCAGCGGTTTCCATCTCCACAGGATAAGAACCGGTGACAATCTCCTCTTGAAACTGCCTTCCCACCGCCGCCGCAAGTTTGACCGTGAGCTTGGGAACAGGTTGCAGGCGATCAAGCTGGCTCATGATGAGGCTACTCAGCGAGTCCGGCACTTCCACGTCCGATAAATCGCTCTCTTGCTCGGCAACGCGCCCTTCGCCTTCAGAATCAGGGATAATCTTGATACGTTCGAGCGACTTCAGGTTTTCCAGAAGTTGCTCGGCAAAGGAAGCGTTTCCGTGGGACGCATCATAAATGAAATCCATCAAGCCTTGATTGATACGGTCAACACCAAGATTCTGCAACACCAGCGCTTCGGTCTCCTCGCGATTCAGTTCACTCAGTCCGATGTCAACAGAAGCCGAGCTTTGCTCTATCTTAGGAATGTAATCCGATTTGAATTTTTGGTTGTACGGACGACGAACAAAAAGAATCAGGATTGGGCTATCAAGTAGATTACGAATGACATAAGTGATTAACGCCAGCGAATTCCGGTCAATCCATTGCGAATCCTCAAACAGAAACAAAATCGGTTGTGACTGAGACAGAAAGCGCAGGTATTCCACCACAAAGTCAAATAAGTTTTCCTGGCGTAACTGAGCATCGAAATGCTGAGTGATCGAATTCTCTCCACACTGTATGCCCAACACTCCCGCCACAATCGGCAGACGATAGACATGCTCAGCGTCGCTCTCCTTCACCACTGTTTCTAGCTGTTTCAGCGCTTCTTTGCCGCTACCCGCCGATGGCAAACCTATCAGCCGCCGCAAGATTGAAATCCAGATCAGATAAGGCGAACGCTTGGCATAGCTCAACGCTTCACCACCTGAAGTTTTAAAACCATTTGCCACAGCATGATTGAGCGATTCCTGCGCCAAGCGGCTCTTGCCAACGCCCGGTTCGCCGCGGACGACAAGGACACTCATTTTCCCAGCGATGACTCTGGCGATCTGACTGCGAATGATCTCCATCTCATTCTGTCGTCCGACAAAAGGCAAGCGTTTACCACTGACAACGGGTTTGGATTTATCCTTTAAGCCGATGACGCTGTAGGTTGGCATTGGCTCTTTGATGCCTTTAAACTTCATCATCTGCGGTTCAGAGAACATAAATGGTTTCTGAGCGCGTTCGTGTGTCGCGGGGTCAACTAAAAGTTGTCCTGGCTTGCTCTTTGCCATCAGTCGGGCGGACAGGTTCACCACGCTACCCATGACAGTGTATTCCTGTCGGCAGGGCGCTCCCACTTCACCAGCGAAAACAACGCCGGATGCGATGCCCAACCGTTGTTCCACCCCCATCTCGCGGAGCTTGTCATTACCACGCACAAGCTCAAGACCACAATGCACGGCAAGCTCTTCGTCATTCTCGTGAGCCGTTGGGGTGCCAAATGTAATAATCAGCTTGGAGCCCTTGTCACCCATATCGACTTTGTTGATCGATCCACCATAGCGACGGGTCAAGCCATAGACCCACTCGTAAACGACCTCAAGCTTTTCACCGACTGTGCTATCCACATCATAATCAAGGCCAGTGAAGGACATGAAAATTACGGACACGCGGCGAATTTCGCCAACCGAGCCGATGCCCAGTTCCATGCGCTTGTAAACCGCCGGGTCTATGAAATACTTGGAGATATTCAGCCAATCCTGATTGAAGAAATCAGGGTCGGATAAAATAGCCTCCACGGGGCATTTTTGCTCTGCATCAAGCAGTAAAAATCCATCGTCCAGCGTGCTTCCTTCAAGATTGCAGGATTTGGTGAGTTTCTGAGACACCACGACCTGACCGGAAACACCGTGATGCTCGGCTTCAGCCGCCCGGTCAAGTGGAATACCAGCCAGCAGAAATTCCTTGCCGCCATCTACATCGGGGCCAACCACCTTAAAAAGCACGTTTCCCGAAGCGATACCAATTTTCATTCCCAGAGAGAATTTTCCAGCCTTAGTTACGACATCCTGAAAGTCTGCCATTTTTTTCTGGAGATCGAGAGATATGGTAACAGCTCGCTGACCTACCTGACAAAGCTCTTCCCCGTCTTCGACCGGGAAGAAAATTGTCATAGCATCCCCGCCAAACTTCCCGACAAATCCACCGCCTTCTTCAATACGGGAAATCATTTCCGTGAAGTAGGTGTTTAAAATGCCAGTAAGGGCTTCAGCCCCTTCCCTGCCAATGGTCGCGAGCTTCTCCGACATGGCGGTGAAACCGGATACATCGGCAAAAGCCACAACAGCCTGAAAACGCCGCTCGGTTATGCCATCGGCAATCCACTGCAGAAGTTTGGTTGGTACAAAGGAAACTGCTTTCTGATTTTCTTTCATCTAAAAGCCTCAATGCCTGTCAGATTTGCTCCGACAATCAACCCGTGAATATCGTGAGTGCCCTCATAAGTGTAAACTGATTCAAGATTGACCATGTGCCGACCAGCTTGAAACTCATAAGTAATGCCCGCCGCGCCGAGAATATCCCGCGCCTGCCGGGCAATATTCAAAGCCTGATAGCAGTTGTTCCGTTTCGCCATCGACACCATCTGGTGCGTGTATGTTTTATCTTGTTTCATCTGGCTGAGGCGGAGGTTCAGGAGCTGCCCTTTGGTGATTTCAGTCGCCATCTCGACCAGCTTGGTCTGAATGATCTGGAATGATGCAATCGGTTTGTCGAACTGCACCCGTTCCAGCGCATAGCGCAGGGCTTCATCGTAGCACGCCATCGCTGCGCCGATCACGCCCCAGGCGATTCCGTAGCGTGCCTGAGTTAAACAACTCAGCGGCGCGCCGAGTCCCTTGGCTTTGGGTAAAATCGCCGTTTCGGGAAGATGACAATCATCAAACACCAGTTCCGAAGTCACAGAAGCGCGCAACGACCATTTGCGTTTGGTTTCGGGCGCGGTAAATCCGGGAGTGCCCTTTTCAACGAGAAAGCCTCGCACTTCATCATCCAGATAAGCCCAGACGACGGCAACATCCGCCACTGTGCCGTTGGTGATCCACATCTTGGCACCATTCAACACATAGCCATCAGCAACCTTCACCGCCCGGGTAATCATCGCGCCGGGATCGGAGCCGTGGTTTGGCTCAGTCAGACCAAAACAACCGATGAGATCGGCATTGACCAGCTTGGGGAGATAGTGTTTTTTCTGCTCTTCGGATCCATAGCGATGGATTGGGTAGATCACAAGACCGCTCTGCACAGATGCGAAGCTCCGCAAGCCGCTGTCGCCACGCTCAAGCTCCTGCATTATCAAGCCGTAAGCAGTCTGCGAGACTCCAGCACCGCCGTATTTCTCTGGCAATGTGGGACCGAATAATCCCATTGCCGCCATCTCCGGCACCAACCGCGATGGGAAAGCGCCCTCATCCGCTGCATGTCCGATGATTGGCATGACTTTGTTGCTGACCCAATCTCGCACGACATCGCGAGTCATCAGCTCGTCTTCGGTCAGTAAATCGTCAATTCTGTAATAATCGAGACCATGAAATTCAGCAGTCACTTTTGAACCTCTGTTTGACAATGAGGAAAATTGACACTCTCCAGCATTGTAAAATAACACTCAAGCCTTAAAATCGCAATCCTCTCGCAAGGTAGTTCGCATCCGAAGAGGGTGAAAGGCACTCTAAACACCGAACAACACAACGGCTAACGGGCAGTCCGGTTAGAATTGAAAATTTTACCGGGATTAAATAGATTAGTTGGATCAAATAGCTCTTTAATCTGACGAGAAATGCCAACGACATCTTCAGAAAGCTGCCAGTTTAAAATGTTAAGCTTAGAAATGCCTACGCCATGCTCACCTGTGATAGTTCCACCGTAAGCCAATGCGGATTTAAATATCTCGTTTGCCGCTTCCCGAGCAACTCTCGCTTTGGAAGCATCGCCTTTATCGAACATTATCACAATGTGCAGGTTGCCATCGCCAGCGTGGCCATACACCGCAATCTCAAGCTTGCGTGCCATGGCGACAATATCCACCCGGCGAGCCATCTCGGAAAGTTTGCCACGTGGCACTGCTATATCTTCGTGAATCTTACCGGTGGTGATGCGAGCCAGACTGGGAGAAATTGCCCGGCGCAATTGCCAGAGCCTCTCCCGATGAGAGTCATTTTCGGCAATCTCGTGTGAGATGGAGTAATTACCAAGCGTTTTCAACACTTTCGGCAATAGTTCTTCCACTTCGTCCTTTGTGCCGTCGAGTTCGAGCAACGCCAGAGCGTTGGCTTCAGGAGGAAATGTGACTCCAGTGTATGAAGCTGCGGCAGCTAGTGCTCGTTTATCAATGAATTCCATCACAGATGGCACGATTCCGCTTGTGATTATCGCCTCGATGGCATTGAAGCCCTTCTGCGAGGTCTCGAATATCGCGGTTAAGGTCTGAGTATGCTCAGGAGCGGGAATCAGACGAACGCCGACCTTTGAGAAAATGCCTAATGTGCCTTCAGAACCAACCAGCAGAGAAGTCAAATCCGGCTCGAACACGCTGTTTGAGAAAACGCCAGTCGTTTTAATTTCGCCGGTGGCATCTATGTATTCCAAACCATTGATATAATGCCCTGTAACACCATACTTAAAACAGCGCAGTCCGCCGGCATTTTCGGCGACATTGCCACCGATAGAGCTGATGCTGTACGAGGATGGATCTGGAGGATAAAACAGGTCATGCCGAGCGACCGCATCCTGCAATTCTTTTGTCACAACACCGGGCTGAATAATGGCAGATTTATTCTCTTTATCGAACTTGATAAATCCGCTCATTTTCTCGCAGGTTAGAACGATGCTGCCATCCGAAGGAACGCTTCCGCCTGACATACCTGACCCTCGACCACGCGGAGTGATCGACATACCTGCCTCGCGTGCAAAATCAACAGTGCCCTGAATGTCCTCTGTGGTATGGGCAAACACCACAGCCGAAGGCACGCCTCGAAATGATGTGGCATCCACTCCATACAGAGCCAGCGTTTCAGGTGTAGTGATAACGCGGTCTTTGCCTAACCGTTTCCGCAACTGGCTAAATTTATCTTTGCTGTACCATGCCATTAAAGCGCTTCCTTCTGATTATGTTCGATTCTAACAATATATTATTCTTTTCGCAATAACCGAACCATTTATAATTATTCAAGAAAAGAAATTTAATTTTCAAAAGATTGTTTGCGTAAAAATCTTCAGCGAGAAAGTGATATTTGGTGAAACTCGAAATGTCTTGCATCGCCGAAGACTGAATGAAGCTCAAACTCAGGTGTTATAGCGTTTCTTGAAATACTTGATGAATAGGACTTTTTCTCGCGGAAGACAAAATGATTAATGAATCATATTTTATACGATCAACGCCATCCAATTCAACTTGCAGTGTCGCTCCTGCGAAGCAGTCTGTCTAATAATTGCTCCGCAGGCGTTAATTTACTTTTTGTCACGTCATGCCGACGAAAGTCGGTATCCAGATTAAAATTTCATGACATGTTTATGCAGGACTTACAAATTTTCATTCTGGGCTCCGGCTTTCGCCGGAGCGACGTGGTGTTTATTGATTTGGCATTATCAGACAGACTGGAAGACAGGAACCCAGCGCTTCAAAAATCAAGCGTTATGCGCTCTTAAAGAAACTCATTAATAAAATCAAAGAATTCCCTTGCAATGCGATGGATGCCAGCCTTCGCTGGCATGACAGAAAAGTAAAAAAGGTACGACGGGGAAGGTATGAATGCGGTGGGCTCCAGCCTTCGCTGGAGCGACAGCGGCATTCTTCCGTTGTGACATTATGTTCAACACTATGTAACTGGCTGAAAGAATTGAGCTCACAGCCTTTACTTTTCCTGAGGCTCATTGATGCGATTAACTAAGTTGTACTCAAAGAGAGAAATTGGATAAATTAGCAAATGAAACTACGGTTTTCTCGTTCAATCTGGAAAGAAGAGGCATAGATGAGTAAACAATCCCAAAACGAAGAATTTCGTCGCAATCGCGAACGCCTGAATGAGTTGGTTCTCAATTACGGAGGCAAAGACATCAAGCGGTTTTTCAGTCTGGACAATCAAGTCTATCGCGAAGGCGCTTTAACTACCAACACGAAGGAGCTTCTGGGGTTAGTCGCTTCGTTGGTCTTGCGCTGTGACGATTGCATCCGATATCACATTCAGCAGTGCCACTTAGTCGGCGTTAAGACCGAGGAATTGCGGGAAGCGCTGGCGATTGGCTTGGTCGTGGGCGGATCAATTACAATACCTCATTTGCGCCGCGCCATCGAAACCTGGGATGAACTTATCAATATTTCACAGATTAATAAGGAAGAAATCAATGGAAAATCTGACACTGCGTAAAGCCGTCGAGCTGGCGATTAAAACCGAACAGCTTGGCGCTGAATTCTATTGCGAAATGGCTGAGAAATTTAGTGATTTTCAAGATGTCAAGGCAATTTTCACCCGTCTGACCAAGGACGAAATCATCCACGAGCAACAGTTTAAATCATTGCTTAAGCAGGTGGATGACAGCGCCATTGAAAAAGCCACAGGGCAGGACTACCTTCGGGCAACGGCGATGTTCAAAGTCTTCATCGGCGATGCCTTCGCTAATAGAGACCTGATCCCCACACCATTGGCAGCATTGACGAACGCTTTGAATCTTGAGAAGTCCACTCTGATTTATTACACAGCTATCGAAGAGGTGATTGGCAAGCAGGATATTTTGACCGAAATCATCAACGCCGAGAAAGAACACATCCAAGCATTGACAAAAGTCATCTTATCCGACGCGAAATTCAGAGGAATGGCTGATCCCTGGTAGTAAGACAAATTTAGGCTATCGCGGCGAGCTGGTAGTAAAGGGAAGAGGGTTTCAACGAAAAGGACATGGTTTTCAAGCCATGTCCTTTTCGTTTTTACCAAGTGGCAACACCCAAGCTACCAGCCGATCACCAATCCGACCCGCGGCGATGAATCAATCTCGTGGAACAGTTGTGTATATCCAAAATGAATCAAGCGAATAGGCCCAAACTTCTTCGATTGAATCTCAATGCCTAAGCCAGCCGTAGTCCATTGGTTAGGATTCCCGCTCGATAAGTTCCGCGCAAACCCGACTCGCGGCTTGAAAACCTTCCAAATCACAACTTCCGCTCCAACTGCCATACGATCTTTGACATCCGCATAAAGACTCGGCTTCATTTCAAAAGCCATTGTGATATTCTTCTTCACCATCGCCGCTCCAAGCGTCAAAGTACGTGGCAAGCCTTCCGAATAGCTACCCTTGACCGAACTATCCCAGTTAATGTTGTTAATGATGTCCCCGAAGACCACCGACAATGCGGCATTTTCAGACATCTGATAGTGCGCGCCAAGGTCGAACCCATAGCCAAATGACGATCCGGTGGTGCGATTTTCGCCGCCCGTTTCATCATTGCCGTAATTCGTGAACATCAATTTCACAGTCGCACCGACCTTCAGTTTCGGCAGAGGAATATGAATTTGAGGTCCCTTAAACCCTACGCCGACTCCGAAGGTAGTTTCACGGAAAACATCATCTCCGGCGGACACACAATATCCGCCAAGGTATAAGTCTTCGCGAACGCCAAGCACATTCGGCACTGGCACAGATGCTGAAATATAATTGTAGGGAATGAGCGAATACTGGTTCGTCCAAGTAAATCCGGCAATTGGCTCGTTGACACCCGCCAAAAGGGCAGGATTCCAACGAGCGGCGTTTTCATCGGATGCCAGAGCACTGTAGGCGCCACCCATTGCCAACGGTCTCAAGCCTAAGCCAATGTCTTCAAATGCACCGGCGAAGCCTGAAAGTTCAGTTGAATTTCCCGAAAATGGGATCATCAGCATCAGCGATATGATGAAAGCTATGAAAAGTTTTTTTTGTAACATGATTACCTCACTTCACCAACACTACAGTTCCAATCTGCCTCTGCTCACCGCTGGGGTCTTTCGCGGTCAACACAACGATATATCTGCCGTTTCGCGCCATCCGTCCGGCATCAGTCATTCCATCCCATATAATAGAATGCCCTAATGTGGCAGATTCATGGCTGTAATTGCCTTTTTCCATCAATTCTCCATTTCGCAGGGTCCGAATCAATTCACCAGCCATATTGTGTATTTTCAGCGTTACTGGCAGACGATCTGCAAGATTACTTTGCAAAACAAACTCAATGGAAACACCTCCAATGTCATTCTCCGGTGAAAATGGATTTGGCAAGAATTTCAAACCCTCGACACCAAGCGGTTCACTTGCAACAAGGAATGAATACAAGTTAGTTAAACTATTAAACTCAGCTCTGACCTGAGTATCGTCATTCAGATATTCACCTTCAACGCTAACCCAGGTGATGGTCTGCGTATCCCACAACCCAACCAATGGCGGTCTGCCAGCAAATTCTTCTGGCACAGGTAGAACAACACCAAACACTCCATCATCACCGATGGAGCCCTCTAAACGAAGTTCGTAGCCTTGCGCCGAGCTTTCGTATAATGTCGTCACACGCATTACCGATGGCAGTTGAGGATGCTGGAGGAACAATCTGCTTACTGAACCAGCTTCAATGGAAGAAGTGGGCACTTCAACGATGAAACCATTTCCGTCTTCAAAGTACAATGTGTCAACGCTGGCAACCTGTCGGATTTTCCCGTAGATCGCCAACCCACGATCGGATGGATCGTTCATCTCCTCGTTGAAATATGCCACCTTGCCGGAAAGCGAGTCAACAACCCCGATGCGAATCATGCCGATTTTGCCGGGGTTGATGTGCAGACGGGCTTCCATCGAAGATTCAATCGGCTCGATCCAGCCGACGTTTTCATCGCTGATGTGCCAATTCGGTAAAACGGGCATCAGCACACCACTAGTGTCAACGGCAGAAACCGACAGCACTATGGATTCACCCGATGCAACATCGCTTCCCCGCGCTATAATCGTCAATTGATTTAGAATACGGTTTTCATTGTTCCACTCGATAAAGCTACGCACTGTTACCTGAGATTCGATCTGTCTAACAATGAGATTAATTTTTACCGCTCCAATTGCAACCGGTATATAGACAGCGGCTGTCGGATCGTCAGCGTCTGGGATTAGCTCACCCAAATCATTCTGATCCTGACTCCACTCAAACGCTTCAGAACCCAGCAGATCGGTCAGATCGTTCTCCTGATCGTCATAAGCCCGTGCTTTCAGCGTAACAGGCACTCCAATTCGGGGATTCAACGCGGAAATCGAGCGGCTGAATTCAACATGATCCAACATGCCTTCGTTGGTAATCTGCACTTCCTGAACTGTTAGAGGCCCGCCGAAGACGAAACCATCTACAGTATTCACCTCCAGATAGTATTGCAGTGTGCCGCAACGATTCTGTTTGGGAATGTACGCATAATACAAGCCACCCGGCTCATCACGAACGACATCATGCGACCCAACACGCCGTACAGTCCGAGCAGAATTGTCAAAGCCTGAGGCTATATCGCGCATTAACTGGCGAGACTCCCACTCAACCGCACCTGGTCCCTTCCAGTACAGGTATCGGTTTTCAGATACTTCCACATTGACCGGAATGTTTATTTCAACGCGTGCGCTGTCATTGAAGCTGAATGGAGGCGGTGGTGAAATTTCCCACCCCATGGAAATATCGAGCGCCAGTTGTTCGTTGTCGCCGAGTTGAATAGTGCGCTGACGAACCGGTAGCTCGCTGCCTTCGGTCATAGGTTGAACTGTGTATGTGCCAGCTGGCAGGAATCCGAATGACTCAGCGACACCAGATTGATTGGTGTAGAATGCTTGCAACCAGTTCAACTTGTCTCCGAGAATGTGAACTGCACGGTTAAAGATGGGCAAGCCATTCTTATCAACCAGTCGCACAGAAATTTTCCCGGTCGGGAAGTTAATCTCTCGACTCGCCGTGCTGTCCATTAACAAGCGGAAGGACTCGTCTGTGATTTCCACAATTCCATCTTTGGAAGCTCTGATGCGGTAGGTCGCTGGTGCGGGTATTGCCTCGAAGCCAAAAGCACCGCTCGAGTCTGTGGTAGTGCGATATTGCTGATATGTGTCAAGATCGGACATCACCAGCGAAACACCTTCAGCAGGAACGCCTTCAACATTCACAATGCCAGCCACATCACCTTCGCCACGCACCAGGAATATGGTGAAATCGCGGTTAATGTAGCCAGCGTCTGCCTCCAAAGTAATCTGCCTACTGGCAGGATTAGCGCTGTAATATTCCTTGACAGGCTTGAATGAGTAATCACCGGGGCTCCGCGACGAGAAAATGTACTCGCCATATGTATTGGTATAGGCGGTATCCGCCTCAACGCCATCAAGACTGAGAGTGACCATGACATTATTAACAAGCACTCCATAGTCATCGCTGATTCTGCCTGATACGGCGTTGTGCATGAGTGTCAGGGTGCGGTCAACCTGAAGGATTTCGCCAGCTTCAATCGAGAATGTTGTGTCCTGAAGTTCCTCATACCCATTTCGCTCGACATGAATGGAATAATCGCCGGGTTCGGGTCCCGTGATATAGAAATACCCGTCATCAGTGGTAATGAAATTCCCAGAGGTTGGACCGGTAACGGCAACTTTCGCTCTCGCTACCGGCTCAGAATCCTGATCCAGCACAAAACCAGTGATCGCCTTGCAGGATTGAGTCATTGTGACAACAACCCGGGTGGTGTCGCCAGTGGTCGCTTCAACAATCAGAGGCGTTACTAACATGCCGTATCCTGCCGCCTGTACGGAAATATTCTGGTTGCCGGGGCGCAGACCTTGCAGAAGGAAAACGCCTTCGTCATCACCATTTTCAGTAACAGCGATTCCTGTGGCTTCATGCCGGCAGTTTACAAATGTGGCGGTTTGGGGAGGATTGCCCTCATCTGAGACAGCCTGTCCGACTATCACGGCTGTATTTGCCAACGTCAGCGGGATGTAAAGCGGGTCGCTTCCGGCAACGATGACGTTTTGGGTGTAGCTTGTTCCCGTGCCACGCACAGGGTGCTCAGCCATCAACATGTAACGCCCTGCTTCCACGGGAATGGAATAATCGCCTGCAAAGTCTGTGGTGTCAACGTATTCCGCGCCTTCAAAAGATTTCAGGTGAATCGGAGCATTCGCGATTGGTCTGACGTCGGAGGTGAACAACCCGCTGAGGTGATTTTCCATCGCTGGCAGATTGTAAGTATTGTTGTATGAGCCATCGACGACAGAAATGCCGCTGGTTTGGCGAGTTACAAAGCCTTTCTTGGAAATAGTGACAATGTAGGATCGCTCAGGGTCAAGATGATCGAAGAAGAACCTGCCGTTGACATCCGTCGTGTCATAGCTGAATTCGTCTTGGCTGGATTTGAGCTCCACGAAGCAATTCTCCAGCCGGAACTGATCTCTTCCCGCGAAGAACGCCTGGCCAAAGATCGCCCGTTCAAACGGCACAAGCTCGGTGTCAAAGACATAATCACCTTCGCCGTTGCATGTGTTTATCTCTACATCAATTGGGAGATGTCCCCATTTGTTGAGACTTACCTGATGAACACCACCAGTGAGATGATCTATCTCATAGAAACCGCAGGCGTTTGTGGCGACTGTCGTGTCATCATCCAGCGTAAGAAACGCAGAAACCAGCGGATCGCCATTGCGGGCGCTGGTGATTGTTCCACTGAGATTGGCGTTGTGCCGGATAATTCCTAGCCTTACGCCAGTAGTGTCGTTCAGCCACATTGGGACATCAACCGTGCCATTTTCATAGCCTGCAATCGGAAGATCGGTTGCAAGCCTGTAAAGCTGATTAGGATATATTCCTACAAAGCAGAAACCACCATTCTGATCGGTGGTGTCGCGGAATTGCCCCGCTTCCGACCAAGCCAACACCGGACAATATGAAGCAAGCTGGTCATCTGAATCACTGACCGATCCTGTCATGGAAACTGTAATTTCCTGAACCTGGAAATTCAAGCCTGTGCGCTCGTCGTTCACTCCCAGACCAGCAACAACAAGAGAGTCTGGTGTTACGCGGTAGCCAATCTTACTGGCGCGAATGACATAATCGCCTTCACGCAGTCGAATGAAAGTATAGTTGCCGCCGGCACCGCTGTAAGCATTCCGAACTCGGCCAGACTGGCGGTTGGTGATCTCAATGCTCACCTGCCGCACACCACACTCGCCGGACAGAGTCGAGGAACTTTCGAGCACAACCAGATCAACGTCTTCGATATGATTAATACCCGTTTCAATGACACGATCCACATTGGTGTAGACTTCCTCAAGGCGGTAGGTCTGGAAGCGGTAGGCAGTGTTCGCCGCCATTCCAGTCAGCAGATAATTTCCATTGCCATCGGCAATCGCCTGCTTGACCGAGCCATCAACCAGTGAAATAGCGTGAACCTCGGTTTCTGCCAAAGGCTGATTTATTTGGTTCTTGACTTGTCCGCTGACCTGAAGTGAGTTTGGCCGCATGGCAAACACAACTTCAGAACCAACATCAATGCCAGTTAATGTATCTTCTTCAGCCTGATAGTCCTGAAGCAATGCCGTGACTGTATATTGCGTCAGAGGATAAAGATTCTCGATTGTGAAAGCGCCAGCGGGGTTTGTCGTTGCCGAAACAAAATGCCCAAGATCATCAAATGTTGATATTCTCGCACCTCGCAGACCGTCGCCTTCAGGATCACGGACAAATCCTGTGATCCGCCCGTCGTTGCGAATCATCTCAAGCTCAACAAATAGTGAGTCGCCGGGATCAACCTGCTGGTCATCCAACTCAACGCCAGTGTAACCAACGCGACCAGGCATGAAAGAATATCTTCCAGCTCCGACATTCGGGAAGGCGAACAATCCGTTATTATCTGAGTTTGTCGAATACTCCTCGCCATCAGCTTCGGCGTAAACCGTCACACCGCTCACCGGGTTTCCGTTGGCGCGCACAACGCCAGCAAACTCGGCATCCAATGGTGTTATCTGTATCGTGAGGCGATGGCGTTCCTGACCCGCAAGAAGATCGCCGACGTTCAGCGACCCGGCTGCATACTGCGGATGAGTTGAAGACAGCCCGTAATCGCCGGGAACCAGTCGTTCAAAGGTGTAAGCGCCATCCTGATCTGAGACTTGCGTTGACCTTCTGCCACTGACGACCTCAACTAAAAGCACTGTTGCATCGGCGATGGCGTTATTGTCCGGGTCAAACACATTACCCGAAATAAGTGAGAAGTTTTCTTCCAGATTAAGGATGATACCACTGCGCCGCTCACCGGGGTTCAACCTGATTTCAAGCTCCGCCGCGGTATAGCCGGGCTTGGATGCTTGAACTGTGTAGTCGCCACTTCCGAGATTTATCTGGTAGGTTCCGCCGCCACCTGTTGTGGCGGTGTAACTGTTTGCATCTGAGTTAGCGCGGACTGTGGCACCCTCAAGAGGAGCGTCGTTCACTCTGATTGTGCCGCTGATCTGACAGGGAAGCGCTGTCAATTGGAATTCCGTCGCTTCTGAGCCTTCGATCTCCAGTTGAGCCGTGGTATCGCGTTCGGTTGAATAACCAGCCTTGGTGGCGATAACGATATAACTTAATTCCGGTCTGAGTGTCAGCGAGAACCTGCCTTCAACATTACCGTTTGTGGTGTAGAAATTATTTGGGTTATTCAGCTCCACAATGCGAATCGAAGGCGTACTGACGGGGCCTCCAGCCGAGCGCACCAGCCCGGTAATTCTGGCGGAATAGTTCAACATCGGGAAGTTGCGATCTGTTACTTCCTGTCCCGGATTAAGCTGAACATCAATGAAGCTGGCTTGCGCTGCCACAAAACCGCTTTTATTAACCGTCAATCTGTAAGTTCCAGACCTCAACCCAAAGGAATAATTGCCTTGCTGGTCGGTTCGTGTGGTGGACACTTCATCGTTCGCCTGCTTGGTTGCAGTAACCACAGCGTCAAATATTGCATCATTACCACGGAACACCCGCCCGGAAATTACACCGGCGTTGTCGGTTAATCTGAGATTGTTGTTCGCGACGTTCTGACCGGCTTGAACAGCCACAGGCCCAACTTCAGCGGTGACATAACCCGCTTTGGTAGCTCGGACAATATGATTCCCTTCCGAGACCTGCAGGCGATAAGTTCCATCCTGTCCGGTAGTGCCACTGACACCACCAGCAACTACAGTAGCGCCAGCAAGTGCATTGTTTGCCGCATCGGTTATCCTGCCTGCTATGCTTGAAGGATTTGCCCAGAGATCAAGGCGCAAACCGGAAATGGTCTCACCGGGACCAACATCAACCACCAAAGTATCGCGTGAGCTATATCCCGCTCGAATCGGCAAAACCCGATAGCTACCAGGGGAAATGCCTCGCGAAAATGCGCCGATCTGGCTGACACGCTGAATGACAACTTCACCAGCGTCAGGAATAAACCACACATCAACGTTGCGGTTGGCAAGGTTGTTGTTAATAAATGTCTGACCGGAGAGAATCCCCGCTTGTGGAACGAGAGTAAAATTCTGTGTTATATCCCGGTTGGTAATTTCCACCGGAATATTTCCGCTTTCAAGATAAAATCCCGGTTTTGAGGCGTTCATAATCCACTCGCCAATACCAACCACAAATGAGTATGTGCCTGATTCGGGAGTATGGGTGACGTACCGCTGTCCTTCTGAACCCTGAATAATAACTTCAGCCAGATGAATTGGCTGCCCACCGGGGTTTCTCACCACACCTGCAACGGTGAATGCGTAGGATTGCATCGCCAGAGGGCCATGCTCGGCGTTAAAATCGTAATTTTGCCCTGCGTCAATCTGGATGGACGTTTCCTCAGATGGTGCAAAACCATCGGCAGTTGCCGAAATTGCCCAAGCGCCCGGATCGACATCAATCTGAAATTCGCCGCCAATGTCGGTTTCTGTTGAAAATGAACTGCCCGTTTGCCTGTTAAGCGCGACGATTGTTGCACGGGAGACGGCTTCGCCATCTTCATCTTCAACTGACCCAACCACTGAAGCTGGCAACGGATCCAGAGTCAGATTTACTGCATAACGTTCATCTGCTTCAATCTCGATTGTGCGGCTTATCTCTTCACTAAAACCCGCCTTCTGCCCGTGGAAAATATAAGTGCCGACGGGCATGTTATGCAGGTGATAGCCGTTGTCATCTGTGGCAAAGGGTCGGAAAGCAACACCTTCGATGGTTTCAACCGCTACTTCAGTATTTTCAAGCGGTCGGTTTTCTGCCGAATAGGTTCTAAACACAACCTCACCGGTCTCGATGAACAACGAGAAGCTGGCTGTGTCTGAAAGCGCTCCTCGCCCCTGTTGGTTTGCCGCCAGTACTTTCCAGACGAACCTGCCATTTGAGAAAATTTCTCCTGCCGGGCATGCAATGGTCGAAAACGTGGTCTGTTCATTCCAGATCGGCATGAAGCCTTGACTACCGCCGGGAGTAATCTCTTCACGAGCGACGTATATGAAATAACTGTTGGCTCGGGGAACCTGCGTCCAGCGGAAAATGATTTCCTCACCGGCAACTTCAGCCCCGGCTTCTGGTGACACCAGCTCAGGCGGGTCGAAAGGCGGCTCGACTTCAATCTCAAAGCCAGACACACCGCCGGTTATTGTTGAAGTATAAGCGGGGTGATTGCCGTAATTGTTCAGCACAATCCATGTGTAACGTGGACGGGCATCGCGGTCCATATGTCCCACCAATGGCGGCGTATTTTCAGCATCAAAATACTCGGATGGATCAGGGATGCCGTACATGATGGATGTCTGGGATGTGATCGCCTGCCAGATGATGTTAGCGCCTTCCACCTTCACCTGCCCCTCTTCATCCTCAGTAATATCAAATGGTTGGTCACTGAGCAGAATGTGATAATATGGAACACCTTCAACTGGCTGCCAACGAATAGTGGGAGTCACTGTTTCGATGCCGGCTCGACCGACACCAGTGATAGGAGATGTCATTTCCGGGGCGGCTTCTGCCGCGCGTATAACGCGAAACACAGCCGAAAAACCTTCATCTCCACCGTCAATGATGCAATAAATAATGCCAACTGGCAGATCACCACCGAGAATCACCAGATGCCCATTCTCACTAAGCACTGGTTCATCAACTAAATTCTGGTAGTCCTCTGGCGTATGCCCGCGGAAGCTGGTGGAATACCTCAGGCTTCCACGCACATCGGGTGTCCAGCGAAGATTGAACTCGGTGGAAAAGTTGACCAGATTATGCGGCACATCCGTCATCGTAAGATCGGCATCCTGATTCGCTTGACTGATCAGGAAGCCACTGTTGACGATGCCTTCCCATCCTATTGAAACGAGCAGGAAAACCAAAAGAATCGCAGGGAAATATTTTCTGAAGGTCATCTTAGAACCTTTCTGAATTTTCAAAAAAAGATCGTACATTTCGTAACTGACTGATTGAAGTATATTTAGAGGTCTATCTTCAGTGTAAACTGAATCATGTCTTCAGGCAATCCGAACACAAGTGTGCCAAAGGTGATATTTTCAGCAATTGACCAATCAAAACCAACGGACAGTCGAGGGACAATCGTTGATTCCATCGGAGCTATTGGGATACCCGATGTATCCTCATATCCTTCAACAACTTCAGCCAGTTGTGTCATGCCTCCAGCAAGATAGAAATGCCCAAGGTTCATCCCCAGCAATGCCGCCCAGTCAGGTTTGAATCCGCGCTTGTATGTGCTCATCACTCCATCTTCAACCAGATTCACTTGGTAGGAAAGCTCGCCAAAATACTTGGTGTAGGTTAAAGTGGGGTGGGGAAATCCTACCCAGGACATTGCAAACGAGAATGATCCCGGCACATCAACCATCACAGGGTTTGGTACTTCCATAACGGTTTCATAAGTGCGGGTCAGTTCCGATACATCCTGAATGCGATTAACATCAAACTTACTCTCATCACCTTCCGCATTCAGGTTTAGCGCTTTAAAGTTAAAAACACTAAATTCCAGAGGCCCATCCATCTCGGCTGCGGTTTGCAATCGTAGATCAACTCCAAACAGGAATCCTTTGTTGGGGTTATCTGCTTTAACTGTGTTGTACGTTCCACCGAGTCTAATTCCCCAGCAAGAGCCTTCAAGTTGGCCGGATGAGGTGGTGTAATAATCATTATCCCAAGGATCATTCGGATCATTAAACGCCGATTCATTTCCGCCCATCGACATTATGCCATCCGTCCGCGACTGCCCGGTGAAATTTATTCCAATGTCTGTGCGCGTGAAACCTACGCCAACACCAAAGGAACCAATATCCCTCGCCAAGGTCATTGCCCAGCTATCAGCGCTGATCTGAGCATCAATATTCATCTTCATGGATGCATAGAATAGTATCTCGTCTTCAGGAGTTTCTTCTTGTGTGCGCATCCGCAACCGCATACCTGTAAAAACAGTGGACATTTCCAGATATATCGGTCTGTAATAGCCAATCCCAGCATAATCAAATAAACGCGGGATTGAGCCAAACCATGTCTCTTGAGATTTGTCTGTTTGGAGCACTAATGCCAATCCTTTAACGGGCGAGCTGGCGTATCCAACTCTGCCGGAAACCTCCGGATAGCGAACTCTGCCGGTTCTGGTGAAGCTTTCCAGCGCCGCGTCCGTTTCTTCAACAACGGTAGGAACAGGATCGTTCACATCAGTAATTTCTGCCTCAATAGCAGGTGCAAAACCTATGGCAACTCTGTTGCCGCCAACACGCGTCAGAGCCGCCGGATTCCCAAATACAATAAACGGGTCAGGATTAACAGGAGCAGTAAATCCGGTAAAAGCGCCCTGAAGTCCGGGGCCTAAAAGTAGTGAGGATCGAAAACGCATTGTCAGATCAATCTTCCCGCCTTCGAAAAGCTCAAGATCGGAATCTGTCTGCGCTAGTAGTGCATTGGGTAGTATTATGGAAATTAGGGTAGCAACCGTGAGGAAGAAAAAGAAAGTTCGATTCTTCATGTGCCCTCCTGTTACAAACAAAATATAGGATTTCTTTGTTGGAAGGTAATTAGGTAATACTAATTTGTCAATAATAACAAGCGTCGCTGAAAGTAAATATCATAAAATTGAGTGTATGCCTGTATTGATAAATTAATCGCGTGAATAAAGGTTGTGCAATGATATGAATTTCAATCAATACACTAACAATTTAACAGAATATTAACTAAGAAATTGAAACATTATTTTCGCTTCAGGCGGTGGACAAAAATCCCCTGCATGGCTAAAATCATCCTCTGGATGCCCCAAACTGCAGGACATCCGGAGGAAATGACCTTTAAGGCTAGCTATTCTCGCGTGTAGCTGGCTGAAGCGTGAGTTGTGATCCCGCCACGCGGTGTGTAATCGGCTTCAACCGTCATTGTAACCGGGTCGCACACTTTAACTATATCATCCAGAACCCGATTGACCAGATGTTCGTAAAATATCCCGACATTCCGAAAAGACAGCAGATAATACTTTAGCGATCTCAGCTCAATGCAAACCTTGTCCGGCACATAAGAGATCGTAATGGTTCCGAAATCCGGCAAGCCTGAGAACGGGCAAACTGCGGTGAACTCATCGGTCTGAATGTCAATATTAATGTTTCTGCCGGCATATTCATAAGGGAATGTGTCGAGTACTTTTGTGTCAATAGCTTCGTACCCAAGGAATGGAAATGATTTATCGTTCGGTTCAAAATCCATTGATTTATCCATTTAAAATAGAGAAGCTACCCGAAAATTCAGGCAGCCCCTCAGAATTGGTCAAACAAACTTACTTCATCAAGACGATCTTGCGCGATGATGACATGCTTTCAGAAGTCAAACGTGTAATGTAAACACCCGCGGGCAAATCTGCGCCATCGAAGGTTACAATATGCCTGCCTGTTGATTTGTATCCATCAACCAGTGTGTTGATCAGCCTGCCATTGGTGTCATAAACCGCAAGCTTAACGACACCGCCCGAGGGGAGGTTGTACGCTAATGTAGTTGAAGGATTGAACGGATTGGGATAGTTACTCTCCAAACCAAACTGCATCGGTGTCAACTCAATGTATTCTACGCCCGACTTTACAACAACATTCATAATGATTGGAATCTCGTAAATGCCGGGGTCGGCATTATGACGATAAACCAGATTCAACCAGTAGCGGTCATGGTCTTTCAAACCTGCGTTGAGCGACAGATGTAGCGACACTTCTTCGCCAGCCTGCAGAACACCTTCCGCCGGGTTATAGGAGAACCATGCCGAATTCGGCTCCAACTCGTACACTGTCATCCTATCGGAAGCAGGGTTGTTGAATGTAACACTGAGCGTCCACACTGAAGTATTCCAACGGTCTGTAACGTCAATGCCATGCGGTGTATCATCATCAAATTCACTCAGATCGGCAAATTCAACAATGTCGCCAGTTTCGGGATTCAACCCGAACAGAATGGCTCGGTCATTCAGAGCACAAAAGACCATCAGATTATAGCCGTCTGGCTGCCCAGGATACCACGCCAAGCCATATTTCCGGAGTCTCGTGCCTTCCCATTCAGGATCCCAAGCTATCTCTTCACCAAGGCTGTCGGTTAAAGCATTGCCAAGTGTATCATAAGCGACAATCGGCTGGGTAGTGTCTAGAGTGTAGAGCGTTCCGGTCAGAGGATCATAAGCAACATCTAGTGGGCGGGATTGCGGTACTTCAAAGCTGTCGATCTCGGTTATGTCATTTTTATCCAGCTTGCGTAACTGATGGTCATAAGCTCCCCACAGATTCGTTCCATCATAAGCCAAGCCGCGGATGCCGTTGTTATCCATCCAAGGTTGCTGGAGGCTGTCAACGAATTCGCCGCTGCGTGTGAATCTGAATATTTGAGGCCAGATGTCATTACGCTCGGAACCGCCGGCGCAGATATAGAACAGAGAGTCAACAAAGCACACGCCGTTGATTTTTTTACTGCCAACTCGCAGTGTGTCGCCTTCTTCGCTAATCCCTATCGGCGCATTACTGATGTCAAGCGTCATGAATGTGTCAAACGGATCGTCTCGCTCTGCTCCAACGTCGCGGAATTCAAGCTTGCTTGAGTATTCCAGTGGCCCTGTGCCTTCGTTACAGAAGGGTACGAACAAATCGTTGGCATTTTCCTGCTGAATATTGATGTCAACACGGTCAATGTTCAATCCAAACACTGGGCGAAGCAAACCGAAGTTCACCACAACGGTCTCATCGGGAATAATATCTATTCCTGCCACAGTCGAGTCATTAAAGAACACCTTATGCGCGGTTATCTCATAAGTTATCGACGTGTCAACCAGAACATCCTCAATGACATAATGACCGTTTTCATCAGTCATGGCAGTAAAACTATACGTCGTTGAGATTGTGACACCTGGGACGGGCTCGTTGGTTAAGACATCAATAACATCGCCTTCAAGACCGCCCATCTGGAAATCAACCAGCGTCGAGAACAAGATAGCCCTACCCTGCTCTAATTCAGCTGCGCCAGGGTTGGTCACACCACCGAAGGTATATTCCAATCCGGTGCTCTGATCAACGCTACCTATGCCAACCGTGGCGAAGGGGGTGTCCCACGCCTGATAGCAAGATTGGTCGTCCGTTACTTCATTGTACTGGAAGATGATGTCGCCATCGCCAGTGAATGAAGGATAAAATTCCGGGTCGTGCAAAATTATCTCGAAGGTCTCTGTCGGTTCATTTGCGCCTCGTGGCCCCAGCTTGCGCATGTTCGACCACTCGATGATAAAGCGGTGATCTTCCTCGTCAAACCAGGTAAAGATACCACCGTCATTGGTAGTAAGAAGATCATCCCAGAATGGACACAACATTGCCGAACCGACCATGCCTGCCGGGATGTGGCGGTTTCGGGCGGTGACAAGTTCAGAGTGATCGCCAAGCGCCATCCAGCCGTTGGTGCAAATGGTGGCTTCTCTGAAGTCCTCACCGTAATATGTAAATGTAAACGGCAGGTCAATCAGCACACTTTCATCGTTCTCTTCACCGGTGTCACGAAGTTCAGTGTTCGTTCCTTCGGCGTTATGTCCTTCAATCTCAGGATTAATCTCAATCCAGTTGAAAGTTGGCGCCATGAACCAAGTTTCATCAGTGTCATCAAAGCACAGATAGCCGTAGGAATCAGGACCGAACGGCTGATCTGATCCACCTTGCGCAACATTAAAGGAGAAATAGGCGCTGTCAACTAAGCCGTTCTCCGCCTCCAACACGACCACAGCTTCGCCAAGCACACCGCTCAGGTGCATGGCATTGGCGGAAATACGAAACACCTGCTCAGCTTGCGCCGATTCGTCTGGATCAATCTCAGGGAATGAACCATCAGCCTGAGGTGCGCCGAGAGTCCGAACCAATGTGGTCAATGTTGCGGTCATTGCTGGTGATGGTTTTAAACCGACATTCTTCAGAGTGATCTGTAAATCATTTATTTCGCCAGCGCCGGGAACGCCATCAGCCCAATCAATCGCTTCGATCTCAAGATCGGATGACTCAACCGGAATACTGACGATACTAGTCCATGAATCCTCGCCGGCTGTGGCAGTCA
>CAZAGU010000002.1:41262-44789 GCA_964484805.1 uncultured bacterium | reverse complement strand
ATTGATGGAGGACATAGTCTTCAGCGGGAAGATCAAATTCGATCCGAGCAAGAATAATTTCCCCGTGACCTTGCATGATCCTTGTAATCTCGTGCGTTCGATGGGCGTTGTTGAACCCCAACGGCGAGTACTCAGATACATTGCCCCCATGTTCCGCGAAATGACTCCCCATGGAACACGAAACCTGTGTTGCGGTGGTGGAAGTGGCTTTGCCATTATGAGTCAGAACAATTTTACAGACTGGAGACTTCAGGTTGCCAGCCGGAAAAAGTTCAAACAGATTTTAGATTCCTTCTCGGATGTCGATCCCACTGGTGGGACAAAGAAATATGTCTGTGCGCCTTGTTCAAACTGCAAAGGTCAATTTCGTGATTTGTTTGATTATTATGGTGCAAAAGAAAAATCTGGCTTATATTATGGTGGATTGGTCGAGTTGATTGTGAATGCAATGGTTGATGTTAAAGGACCATTCATCGATTGGGATTTAATGTAACAAAATGGATCCAACATTGGATAAAAGCATTGCAGATCTTGTTGGCAAACGTCTGTTTGATTTGGTTCCACTGAATATTGCCATCATCAATCGCGATTTGAAGATTATTTCTGCCAATCGCAATTTTGAGGAATATTTCGGCGAATGGAATAACAGACATTGCTTTGAAATTTGCAAGCAACAAGATACCCCATGCAGTCACTGTCAAGCTCAACAGGTCTTCAATGACGGACAGGTCAGAGTTTCTGATGAGACTGGCATTGACAGCATGGGGCGTCCATGCCACTACATTGTTCATCTGGCGCCGATCAGGAACGAGAAGGGCGAAATTGAGTACGTCGCGGAAATGTCCACGGATGTTACTGAAGTACATCGCTGGCGGCGGCAATATGACCTTCTTTTCGAGCGGGTTCCCTGTTTCATCACCGTCATTGACAAAGACTACAAGATCATCCGCGCCAATGAGAAATTTCGTGAGACCTTTGGCGAATCACGTGGTCGGCATTGTTTTCAAGTTTATAAGCGCCGCCCGGAACCATGCCCAGATTGCCCGGCGGCTTTGACATTCGCAGACAATAAAGAGCATACCACTTTTCAGACGGGAACGACCGTTGCCGGCGAGCTGGCGCATTATATGGTGACCACTTCACCTTTGGCGCGGAGCGACCAGGAAGTTGAGCATGTAATTGAGATTGCCGCGGACATCACTGAGGAAAAAAAACTCGCTTCAGTGCTTAGGGAAACACGAGATCTGTACAAGAATCTCGTCCAAAATATTGCAACAGGTATTGTTGCCGTTGATACTGATGAAAATCCTCGAATTATAAACCATAAGGCTAAGGAAATTCTTAACCTTGCAACGGGGCAGAAAATTAACAGGGACGAGCTGGAAAAACTGATGCCAGCCGAATTTAGCTTAGATGATAAATCAGAAAATGCCCTGAACTTACCTTATGAAACAGAAATCAACACATTTGAAGGTGAGAAGATACCAGTAAATTTCCGAGCCATTGAATTAATCAGCGCTGGAGAGACTCTTGGTCGAGTTGCTTTCATTGATGATCTGCGAGAAATAAAGCGGCTCGAACATGATAAGCTTGATGGTGAACGACTCGCGGCGGTCGGTCAGACAGTTGCGGGCTTAGCTCACACGATAAAGAATATGCTGATGGGTCTTGAAGGTGGGATGTACATGGTGGATTCAGGTTTACGCAAAGGGGATGCGAGCCGAATTGTCAGTGGTTGGGATGTGTTACAACGGAATTTTAATAAAACTACCGATCTGGTCAAAGATTTTCTCAGCTTCGCCAAAGGCAGATTGCCAAGTCTGCAACTCATTCAGCCTAATGACCTCGTTCAAGAAATCCTGACGCTTTACACAGACACCGCCCTGCAACAAGGAGTCAAATTAACTTCAGAGTTATCAGCAGACTTAGCAATAGCGCCGCTGGATCCCGATGGAATGGAAGCTTGCCTGACTAATTTAGTGTCCAATGCAATTGACGCGTCTCTCTGGAATGAACTGGAGAAGGGGTTGGTTTGCATAAAAACGTTCGATGAGGGCAATGATCTCATCTTTGAAGTTTCAGACAATGGAATCGGCATGGATCGTGAGGTAAAACAAAAAGTTTTCACAACTTTTTTCACCACCAAAGGTGGAAAAGGCACCGGGTTAGGTTTATTGACGACACGGAAAATAGTGCAGGAGCACGGAGGTAGGATTGAAGTTGAGTCGGAAGAGGATCAGGGGTCGGTATTCCGAATCAGGCTTCCAAGAGAACGCTTGAATACACTATACAATCAAGCTGCATCAGAGTCTTTGAAATCAAATTCATTGCAATAAGGGAGGAAGACAAATGACATCACCAAGCCAGAAATATGTTTTAGTCGTTGACGACGAAAAGGATGTCAGGGATTATCTGTGCGTCGCGCTTGAAGATGCTGGATTCCGCGTGGGAACAGCGTCGGATGGCAAAGAAGCGCTTGAGTCTGTACTTAAGGAGCGACCGGATGCGATTTCGCTTGATCTCGTGATGCCTCGTCATCCGGGAGTCAAATTTTTTCAAGAATTGAAGCGTGATAGGGAGCTTTCGAAAATACCTGTCTTGATCGTTACTGGTCATGCTCGCGACGATCTTGGACGAGCTGATTTTGACTCAATGACAATGTCGGGCGAAGGGGTTTACTTAGAGAAGCCAGTCAAACCTCACTCTTACGTATCTGCCGTATGTCAGTTACTTGGCATCGAACCTCCTGCTGCACCGGACAATAGCGATGTGAATAAATTGAAGGCTGAGATCAACAAATCGTTGTCTGCGGCTGATCCTGAAGCTCTTCAGAAGGCGCTGGATGCGCTGAAAAAAAACAAGTAACCCTATTCGGGAATTTTACGAAAACGAAATTCATCAGGAGTACTGATGCCAGATAGCGCTAAAAAGATATTAATTGTTGATGATGAGCCAGATGTGGTTCTCTATCTCAAGACCTTTCTTGAGGATAACGGCTTTGTGACAATCATTGCTGAAAATGGCAAAGAGGGAATGCAAAAAGCCATAGTTGAGAAGCCTGATTTAATTACACTTGACATCACAATGCCAGAGGAGTCCGGTGTCAGGATGTTTCGCGATCTTCAGGAAAACGATGAGATGTGTAAGACACCCGTGATAATTATTTCAGGTGTTACAATTGAATTTAAAAAGTTCATTAACTCACGGCGACAAGTTTCTGCACCCAACGCGTATTTTGAGAAGCCGATCAACCGAGATGATCTTCTGACTAAGATCAATGAAATACTCGGACTCTGATCTTTCCTTACTGTTTGCCAGGTGATGCGGTAATTTTCCGCATCACCCGCAATCATTACCGCTTGCAGATTTCAAATCTGACCTGTACACATACCTGCTCCAACAACTCGTTAGAACAATTGATTCCGAAACCATCTCATTGGACGATTCCGTGCAAGAGATCATACTTCTCATATTTTGAAAATCATTTTCAGTTAACAAGGTCACTGAAAAGATGTAATTTCTTCTGG
>CAZAGU010000002.1:0-41252 GCA_964484805.1 uncultured bacterium | reverse complement strand
TTCTTCTGGGTTTTGCGTTGATTTTCCCCGGGTAAGTCTCAACATTCAGAGAACGAAAATTCCTGGAAATGAACGGCTCAGAATTTGATTATGTGATCAAATTGGGGAAACAATGGTAAAACTTTGCTTATTGTGATAATGGATGTTGTAAACCCTTGCTTTTATTTCAAATCGTACTAATATTCATTATAGCTAATTGGCAAAATTTGGGTAGCCGATATTGTGCTACACCAATGTTAATTGATTTAAATGTATTTCGATTTTCTGCTGAGGAGCCGGGAATCGTTTTTTTTACATTCATTTACGCTTAAACGACTTCATTGAGGAGTTAAAAAAAATGGCTGATAAATCTTTCAACGCGTTCGCAATGGCTCAGGCTCAGTTTGACAATGTCGCTGATATGCTGGAGCTTGACAAAGCAAGTCGGGAATTGCTCAGAGATCCAATTCGTGAGTACTCTTTCTTAATTCCTGTGCGCATGGATGATGGTTCTGTGCAAGTATTTCGTGGATTCCGCGTACAACACAATGACTCGCGTGGTCCTTGTAAGGGTGGCATTCGTTTTCACCCAATGGAAACCTTGAATACAGTTCGTGCCCTTTCGATGTGGATGACTTGGAAATGCGCAGTGGTTGACATTCCTCTTGGCGGCAGCAAAGGTGGCGTGATTTGTGATCCGCACAACCTTAGCTCTCGTGAACAGGAAGGCATTTGTCGCGGTTGGGTCAGGCAACTTTCCAAGAATGTTGGTCCATTGCAGGATGTTCCAGCGCCAGACGTAATGACTAATGCTCAGCACATGCTCTGGATGCTCGACGAATATGAAACCATTCACGGGAAAAAATCCCCAGGCTTCATTACTGGCAAACCCGTAGGCATGGGTGGTTCACTCGGACGCACCGAAGCGACAGGCTATGGTGTAATCTTTACACTTCGTGAAGCTCTCAAGGAATTGGGCATCAGCCCTGATGCTACTTGTGCAAGTGTTCAAGGTTTTGGAAACGTCGCACAACATGCAATTCGTCTATATAATCAACTCGGTGGTAAGGTTGTTGCTGTGTCTTCTTGGGATCAAGAAGATCAGGCTTCTTACTCATTTGTGCGTAAAAGTGGCGTAGATATTGACGAGCTGTTGAAAATTACAGATCGTTTTGGCGGCATTGACAAGCAAAAAGCACCAAAGCTGGGTTACGAAGTTCTGCCCGGTGGTGACTGGATTAAACAAGATGTTGACATTCTTATTCCGGCTGCCTTGGAAAATCAGATCACAGCAGAGACGGTTCAGAAGATTTCAGACCAAGTGAAGGTCGTCGCTGAAGGCGCAAACGGCCCGACAACTCCTGAAGCAGATGCAGTATTCAAAGAGAGAAACATCTTCAACATTCCCGACTTCCTCGCAAATGCAGGTGGTGTGACTTGTTCATATTTCGAGCAGGTTCAGTGTAATATGAACTATTACTGGGAAAAGAAAGAAGTCCTTGAAAAATTAGACCTCAAGATGACCGCTGCTTTCCACGCTGTCAGTGATTTAGCTCGCAAACGGAAATTATACATGCGCGATGCCGCTTATGTTATCGCTATTAATCGCGTTGCACAGGCTTGTAAGGATCGTGGCTGGGTATAATCTTCATTAGATTAGCACTTTCGAAGCGCCTGATTGTTTATTGCAATCAGGCGCTTTTTTTCAAAAACCAGTAATGTCTTAATATTATAGAAATAACGCATCCATACGCCTTATTAGAAGCATTTTTTTAGTTGGAAAATTACCAAAGCCTGATGTATATTACTAAAATGGATCAAAATTTGGAAGCACTACCTGCAGTCGGTGTTAGGATATTTAGAACATTAATTTTCAGCAGGTAAGGATTCAAGTTAGCAAAGTGGTTTTACCCAATCTGCTCAAATTGACATGCGAGCAGAACGAAAAGGAGTTTTCCTGCATGGCTGATAAACGTCGTCAGGTTGATATAGCCGTAGATGCTTTGGAAATCAGGGCAAAAGAACTTAACTGCATCTACCAGTCGGAAGAGGTGCTGATTAATTACAATCGACCTCTCCAGATGGCAATCATGGATTTGATTGATGTAATTCCCAATGGTTGGCAGTATCCTGATATTTGCGTGGTGCGCGTGAAATACAAAGGGCGCACGTTTCAATCGCCGAATTTCTCTGAGACTCCTTGGCAGATTTCTGCCTACCTGGAAGTGCAGAATGTCGAGATGGGATCGCTTGAAGTATTTTATACAAAGCAGATGCCCGTTGAGTATGAAGGTCCTTTCCAGTTGGAAGAGAAAAAGCTAGTAATCAGCATAGCTCGCCGTCTTGGAGATTTCATTCAGCATCAGAATATGCAGAAAGTTCTGCGAAATGCACGACAAACCGACGACGAATCTTTGGAAGAGAAAATCCCCGAGTGGCGTATTGTTGTTGAGTTATCTCGAAGTATGGATCAGGATTTGTATATTCGAATCGCACGGCTTTTGTTGAACTACCTTTGCTGGAATGGCATCGAGGAAGCAAATATTATTTTACAACAGATCAGTTCTGACAGTGCTTCCAAAATCAAAGAACTCACCAATGGCGAGAATCAACCTACACATGGTCGAGCAGCCGCAGATGTTCTCCAAGTCAGCAGTGAAATTTTTTTAGTTGCCACGCGCCATCTATCTGATGAAGAAATATTGTTTTTGGTTCGGAAATGGATGCAGGAAGATCGTGCCAGCTTTTTATCAAAAACTCTGGTAAATCTAAACAGTTCATTGGGCGACATCACCGACGCAATCCGCCGGTTTGTGCATCTGGCACCTGAAGGAATAGACCTTTCGCTACCCACTTTAATTGGTTTGCGAGTTTCATTGGTCAGGCGATTGATCACCGATCAATTAGATTATATCCGCATCGCTAAGAGCTTTGTGGACATAAATGATTTTTCAGATTTGATTCAACGGATGATTTTCCCATCTGGAAGTCATGGGCAAGTTGGTGGGAAAAGCGCCGGCTTGTTTCTTGCCGCAAAAATAATCGGAAATCACGCGGAGGAAAATCCACAATTAAAGCATGTAAAAACGCCTAAGACATGGTATGTGACCTCTGACGGGCTTCACAATTTCATGCGCTCGAACAACCTTGAAGAAGTAACTGAGCAAAAGTACAAAGAGATTGGTCAAGTTAGACGTGAATATCCACATATAATTCAATTATTCAAGAATTCACAGATAACACCTGACATTGTTCAGGGCTTGTCGATGGCGCTCGATGACTTCGGGGAAGTGCCGATTATCGTCCGAAGTTCAAGTTTGCTCGAAGACCGTTTTGGCTCGGCATTTTCTGGAAAATATAAGAGTCTGTTTCTGGCTAATCAAGGCAAGAAATCTGAGCGCTTGAAAGCTCTGATGGATGCCATCGCTGAAGTGTATGCTTCGACATTCGGCCCGGATCCCATTGAATATCGCAGTGAGCGTGGATTAATCGACTTCAAAGAGGAAATGGGAATTATTATTCAGGAGGTTGTCGGAACTGCGATTGGCAAATACTTCTTACCTGCTTATGCTGGGGTTGCATTCAGTAGCAATGAATTCCGATGGTCACCTCGAATCAAACGTGAGGACGGATTAGTCAGAATAGTTCCAGGATTGGGAACACGAGCTGTTGATCGGCTCAGTGATGACTATCCTGTGTTGGTTGCGCCCGGTCAGCCGGGATTAAGGGTGAATGTGTCACTCGAGGAAATTCTTCGTTATTCGCCCAAAAAAATGGATGTGATTAACATTGAAGATAACTGCTTCGAGACGATAGATGTCATCGAGTTCTTTAAAAAACACGGAAACGAATTCCCAGCATCAGTCAGAATGGTATCTATGGTGAAAGATGATAAGGTTCAGGTTCCTTCAATACTTGGCATCGACTTCGAGGATGACGAATTCGTGGTGAATTTTGAAGGATTAATGACTAAAACCCCATTTCTCGAGCAAGTTGATACTATTTTGAAATTACTACAAGATACGATGGGCACACCTGTTGATATAGAATTTGCTTCAGATGACAAGGATTTTTATCTCTTACAGTGCAGACCCCAAAGTTATTCTGAAGATAATGCTCCAGCGCCTATACCTAAAGATATTCCTGAGCGAGCGATATTATTCACCGCCAATAAGTATATTTCAAATGGGTTTGTGCCAGATATTTCTCACATTGTTTACGTTGATCCCGATAAGTATGCCAATGTCGATGATCTGGATACTCTTGTTGAAATTGGCAGGTTAATTGGTGTGTTAAATAAAATGTTACCCAAGCGACAGTATATTCTGGTTGGCCCCGGTCGCTGGGGTAGCAGGGGTGACATCAAACTTGGGGTTAATGTTACATACTCTGATATCAGCAATACTGCAGTGTTGATTGAAGTTGCAATGAAAACCGGCAATTACGTTCCTGATCTATCTTTTGGAACTCACTTTTTCCAAGATCTAGTTGAGGCTTCGATCCGATATTTACCGTTGTACCCAGATGATGAGAAAGTTGTGTTTAATGCTGATTTCTTTGATAATTCGCCAAACATTCTCAATGATTTGGCTCCTGATTATGTACACCTTGCTGATTTGGTGCGAGTGATTGATGTTCCAGCAGTTACGGATGGCAAAATTGTTCGTATCTCGATGAATGCCGACCTCGAAGAAGCTGTGGCAATTTTGTCTCAACCATCGAGTTTGGTAAAAAAATCTTTTGGTTTCCGCCCACAAAATTTACAACTGCCTGCAAACTCTGGTGAGCATTGGCGTTGGCGATCGAGAATGGCGAGTAACATTGCTGAGAATCTAGATCCGGAAAGATTCGGTGTCGAAGCCATGTATATTTTCGGAAGCACAAAAAATGCCACAGCCCGACCTTGTAGCGATATTGATATCCTTATGCACTTTACTGGTTCAGAAGGACAGAAGAAAGAGCTTGTTAATTGGCTTGATGGCTGGAGTTTGTGTCTTGATGAAATGAACTATCTTAAAACAGGGCACCGTTGTGGCGGCTTACTGGACGTTCATTTGATAACAGATAAAGACTTAGTATCCCGAAATAATTTCGCTTCAAAGATTGGCGCTGTAACGGATGCAGCGAAAGAAATACCACTAAAAAAGAAGTTTAAACTTTAAGGACTAGCAAAAAAATTTCGATAATAGAAAATTATTTTGAAAATTATTTTCAGAATACTTGACGTTTGCGGATTTGAAGGGCTATATTCACTATTATGGCTGTAGTACATAAAGTAACGAACGTTACATTCCGTGCATTATATATGCAACATATTCATTATCTTTCAATGGAGTCAGACATGTATTCAAAAAGCACAACTGTCAGCAAAGCTACCTTGCAAGCCGCTCTCAACAAGGGAGGCCCACTGTATCTATTGGTTGGCAACAACACGACGGACCAGATTGATCACGGGTCAACTGTCCTATGGAACGGCACAGGCTCAATCCCGTCCTATACGTATAGTAAGTGTTGGCTAGTTCCAGCAACGACGAGTCAAGGGGTAGGTTCGCTTTTAGGTGACATTATTGATGCTTTGGTGGACGAAGGATTAACTAGTGTCAAATTTACAGTCAAGAATGATACTGATGATATCATTACACACGCCGGGACAACAGCAGTCTTTACCTTTGCGCAACGCTCGATGGATAATTGGGATGAAGACGTGAGTTAAACAATTATTTTGGGAATAAAGCCGATGGAACTTGAGAAGTTAATTCAGCAGGTTGACTTTTACCGCCAGTTCAAGAGTTTTCCAATGATGCTTGCCATCAGAGATAACATACAAGATGTGTATATTTATTCATCATCAGAAGTGAACTGGTCGGGAATGACATTTGATGAATGGAATGATATGCCAAAAAAAAGTCATCAAAATTTCTGGGTGATGAAAGACAGGGAGCGTGAGAGAAAGAAATACCATGAATGGATTAATAAGGGCGGAGAAGGTTATCTCCGTTTGACCTTTCGCGTGAAAACTGTTGAAGACATCACACGCTGGATACAATGTCACTTTGAATTTGCCCAGGATGATCCTGAGCATCGGTACGTTCTTGAAGTCTCCTGGGACATTTCTGAAGTCATAGATAACTGCTTCCTTGATAAATCCATTCAGCGGCACATGTACAAGAAAATTAACGCTGAACGGGAAAAGCTAAAAGCGCAAATAGGCATGATGCGCCGAGCTATTGAGACACTCTATGATCCAGAGAGATTGCGCAGGTTTTGTGTGATTGGCGAGCGGTTAAGTGACGATAAGATTGTCAAATGCTTCAAGTCCATGTTTATCAATCCAACAACGGTTTACAATTCCAAAGTGGGATGGGTGTATGCTCGCATTTTACACGAGCTGGAGAATCTTGAACATGGTGTCGCAGACTTGAGCGAAAACCAGCTTGAGTCGCTAATCGGCGATGCAAATAATCTTGCATCCAATATCCAAAATGTTCAGGAAGCAATGAATTCCTACATTACTCTGCTGAGAATTTACCGCAACGACACAAGTAAATTCAGCGATGGCGAATCAAGTAATGAAGATTTGGATGGTCCAATGTTTTCATGAAATCGCATTAATTTCTTTTCCAAAAACCACAAAGCAGATCGGTTATCCGGTCTGCTTTGTGGTTTTTAAAGGGAAGCATGAAAAGTGAGGGCTGCCTCATTCTGCCATTGCGAAGTCCTTGCCTGTCCAGATAGCTTTACCTGAGGTATAAAAGGGGTCATGTTCGAAAATAAATTCCCAGTCTTCGGCAACAGCGGTTGCTAAAATCCTCTTTTTCTCGTTCAATGTGGTAACTGGATAGAGATCATAGGACATAATCCACGGCAAGGAAAACTGCGATGCCAATGGCAGTAGATCTGCAGCATACACCAATGTTTGCCCAGCGTCATGAATTTTCGGTAGTTGCTGTGCGGGAGTGTGTCCGTTGACGATTATCATAGTCAGACCAGGAAGCAATTCCCATTCGCCATCAACGATCACAGCCACGCCATGTTCAATTAGTGGCTCAAAATCTCCGGCAAAATAACTGGCTTTGTCTCGCTCCATGCGCTCGCGAGCATGGTCAAGTTGAATCTTCTGGATGTAATACTTTGCACTAGGAAATGAAGGCACCGGGTTGATGTCTTTGTTCTTTGTGGCGCCGCCAACATGATCGAAATGCAGATGCGTCACCAGCACGTCGGTAATATCGGCTGGTGTGAGATTGATACGCGCGAGGGCATCATCTAGATAATTGTCAGAGCCATCAAAGTTGTAGATATTGCGGAATTTTTCAGCCCTGTTTGCTCCAAAGCCAGTATCCACAAGAATCTTCCGATCATCTACTTCAATCAATAAGCATCTCAGAGCCATTTCTATCTTGTTGAATTTGTCCGCAGGATGTTTTTTCTCCCATAAAACCTTGGGCACCACGCCAAACATAGCTCCACCATCGAGCTTAAAACGTCCAAACTCTAAGGTCGTAACTTTAAATTTGCCAATCTGCATGATTTATCCTCCCAACGCTTTAATAAATTGCTTCTGAATAGCTTTGGCTTTGTAAGCATTTACTTTTACTACACGTTGCCAGTTGTCACCAAATTGGCTGACTAAAATGTCGCTTGTTCCAAATGAAATGCGCGGTGAATCCACCGTTCCGAGGAAATATGGTCGTTCGGTGTTTCTGTCGATGAGAATAAGTTGACCGCTGGGGTTGATAAGCTTGAGCCATCTGTCATCGGGAGATAATTGCGGGAAGCTCATGCCCGTCCAATTCAGATCGACAAACATCTTCCCGCCGTTAATTGATCGTCTGAAAATACCACGGTCAGTGATGAATATCAATGAATCACCAGTACTGTTGAATGTGGCGCCAGTAACTGGTTCGCCTATGCGCGTTACACTTGTCAACTCTCCTGTGTCAGGATTTATTTTAATGATTTCAACTGAAGATCGGACACTGCCAAGGTCTTTGCGGACTAAGAGAATTGTCCCATCGTCGTTGAAATATGGATCCGTTATCAGAAGATCGGCTGAAGTAACTTTCCGAGCTCGCGAATTAAATTTGGCTTTTGCACGATACAGAGTGAACCTGCCTGCGCCGCCTGGTGTCCAATTTCGGTCGTTTGAACCGTAAAAATACAGCCACTTTTTATCGGGTGAAAATACTGGCCAGGCGATTGATCCAAGGTTTTGTTGTGCTGCTTTTAATAGCGGAGTCTCTGTCCCACTATTTGCAGTGCGTTTGTAAACATACGTGTCAGGGTATTTCTGATTCCCCATATTTTTCAGATAGATGATCTCTTTACCATCAAGGGAATAGGTTCCATCCCAACCTCTGGAAAAAACTGAGGAGCTATAGGGACTGACACCGGCAATAGTACCATATCGTTCCCAATTGGCATTCTCCTCAAGGACGGCAGGATTTTTCCTCGCCAAATTCTTGAGCTTTCTGACGACTTTGGCGGAATCGCCAAGGACGACACCTGCGTCAATTTGGGCAAGAATAGCCTCAGTATCATTAGGATTCCGCTTGACACGCCAATCTAACACAATCCAATCGACTTGTGATGGACCAACAAAAAAGCGCATTTCCTGAAGCACGGAATCTGAAAGTGGCTCACCAGCCCATATATCTAGTGAGTGATTGAAGTAACTTTCCATTGCCAGCGTGTCCTTAGCGCGGCAAGCTGCCATGATTCCCCTCGACAGAAGGGTTTTATCATCCCGGTCGTTTGCAAGCAGGGTTCCGATTCGCTGAAGTTCGAATGAGCCGGACAGGCGGTTGTAAGCTTCATCGCCGAGTAATTTCATACCCGGCTCGGCAATGCGCGGTGAACGAGCGCTATCTGGGAAGAATGACAAAGTGCTTTTAAGCTGAACGATGAAAGAATCCGGCGATGCACCCATTGCCAGCGTTTCGATTAGCTTGGAATGAATCTTCCAGCTATCAGGATCAGTTGCCAATGCTCTTTGAAATGCACGAGAAGCCGATTGCCAATTTCCTTCTTTCTCCAGCCAATAAATACCATTACGGTAGTTCTCGGCAGATTTTGAACATCCTGTAATGACAGTAGTACCAATAAGAAGGAGCAATAGTAATGGAATTAAGGTTTTGAGTTTCATTTAATCTTCCTCATCAACAAGGAATCGCTCGGCTTCAATGGCTGCCATGCAACCTGAACCAGCAGCAGTGATCGCCTGCCGATAGACGTGATCCTGAACATCGCCGCAAGCGAAGACACCGGGCAAGTCGGTGGCGGAACTATCTGGCGCTGTGATTAAATAGTCGTTTTCGTCAGTCTTGAGTTTTCCAACGAATAGCTCGGTATTGGGTTTGTGGCCAATGCCGATAAAAGCGCCTTCACAGGCGAAGGTTTCTTTTTCCTGTGTCCTGGTATTCTGAAGAACTACGCCCTTGAGTAAATTTGTCTCAGGAGATGGGATAAAGTCCACAACGACACTGTCCCATTTGAACTCAATCTTCGGGTTGTTTAACACGCGTTTTTGCATGATCTTAGAAGCACGCAATTCATCACGGCGGTGAACAATGGTGACCTTTGAGGCAAATTTGGTGAGGTAACTTGCTTCTTCGCAGGCTGTGTCACCACCACCGATGACAATAATTTCCTTCTCGCGAAAAAACCAGCCATCACAAGTTGCGCAGGCGGAGATTCCTCTGCCGATTAATTTGCTTTCTGATTCCAGTCCGAGCAATCTTGCGGTAGCACCAGTGGAGATGATCAAGGTGTCCGCTGTGATAAGCTTCTTGCCAACGTAAACCTTGTAGGGGCGTGCGGAAAGGTCAACTTCAGAAACTGCATCCATAATGAATTCAGCGCCGAATTTCTCCGCCTGTAGCCGAAATTGATCCATGAGCTGTGGTCCCATGATTCCTTCAGGAAAGCCGGGATAATTTTCAATTTCGGTGGTGATTGTCAGTTGTCCGCCGGGCTGAATACCCTCAATGACAAGTGGATGCAAATCAGCACGGGCAGTATAAATCGCGGCGGTCAAACCTGCGGGACCTGAGCCAATGACGACAACGCGATAGTGAGTTTGATTTTGGGACATGGTTTGACTTCTCCTCAAAGCTAAACTTTATTTCCAAATGTGGGAATTACTTATCTTAATGATTAAATGAAACTAGTCCATCTCCAGAGCTACCGAGTGGATTTAATCTGGATTAGTCGAAAACTACTCGACAACATCAGTGCTCGTAGCCTTGATCACCCAATCATAGTATTCGTTGTGAATCTGATCTACCGGTGTTGAGATAATTTCGGGCACATCATAAGGATGTACCTTTAAGATTGCAGCTTTAACTGCTTCAAACTTATCAGCAATGGTTTTAAACTGCATAATATACTCGGATTCACTGTTCAATCGATCGTGCCACATATAAAAAGATGTCACACCCGGTATAATCTTCACACAAGCCGCCAGATGGCTCTCAATCAACATGGCAGCAATGGTATTTGCAACGGAGATTTCGGATACAGATGTCTGAACTATGATGAGGTTCTGTTTCATTTATATCATCTTTAGTGGTTTATGGTTGTGACTTGTCTGAATTCGGCGCTGAAGATCCGACTCCACGGGAGTCGCTGGCGCCAAAGAATTCACCCGTGGATGAATTAAACATTACAGCCTGACTGAGCGACCAATGCCCAGATTGATTAGTAATCCAGCCCATAGACTGAAGCTTTTCAACGACCTCAGGCGGTATTTCTGACTCCATGTACAGTTTGTCAGGCTTCCATTGGGCATGTATCCTTGGGCTATCGATGGCTTTCTGAACGTCCATTTTATAGTCAATGACGTTTATCAGTATCTGGGCAACTGAAGTGATGATCCGAGGGCCTCCGACACTGCCAACCGACATGTAGGGCACTTCGTCGCGGAAGACTAATGTTGGCGACATGCTCGACAACGGGCGTTTGCCCGGTTCGATTAAATTCACATCACCACCCTGCAAGTCGAAGTGATTCCCGGCATCGGGAATAGTGTTGAAATCATCCATTGTGCTATTCAGGAAAATGCCCAGTTCAGGAACGAAAACCTTCGAGCCGAAGGATGAATTCACTGAGGTCGTCATAGCACACATATTTCCGTCTTTGTCGATGACAGAAATATGACTGGTGTTGCCATCATCGAAAAACATCCAGGGATTGCCGGCTTCCTGTACTAGGTTACGATAGCGACGATTTATTTGTTTGCGAAGATCGTCCGCGTAGCTAAGGCTGGTTAAACCTTCCACTGGAATAACGGCAAAATCGGCATCACCGAGCCATTTTGAACGATCGGCGAACGTCCGCTCAAATGCTGAGGCGACAAGATGGTAGTATTCGGATGATCCCTGCTCGACATAGCCTAAGGGAAATCCGCTGAGAATGTTTAAAATCTGAGCCAGACCAACACCTCCCGATGAGGGTGGCGGCATGGAAAAAATGGTACAATCGCGATATTGGAATTCTATCGGCTCTCGCCAGATCAGTTTGTATTTGGAGAGGTCGTTTGTGGTTAAAATTCCGTCGGCGTTCTGGCAGGCGCGAGCGATAGCCTTGGCATCGTCGCTGTGGTAAAAGGATTTGCCATTGTCGGCGGAAATTCTTGCCAGAGTGTTTGCCAGTTGCGGTTGTTTCAGTGTTTCGCCACGCCCGATGGCTGTGCCATTGGAAATGAAAACCGAGGCAGTGGCTGGATTTTCAGCGAACCTGTCCGCATTGTATTTTAGCTGTGAAGCGAAAGTCCTGTCAAGCGGGAAGCCATCTTTCGCCAGCTTGATGGCTGGTTGAATAACCTGGCTCAGGGAAAGATTGCCGTACTTTTCGATTAATTCGACTCTGCCAGCCACGCTGCCGGGAACGCCAATCGCCAATCCACCTATCCAGCTTTTGAATGAGTTGCCCTGTCGTTCGGAAGCTTCGATGAACATCTCGGGTGTTGATTTCAGCGGAGCAGATTCACGAGCGTCGAGAACTCTGACCTGTTTATCAGAATTGAGCCAGAGCAGGGTAAATTCACCACCACCCAAACCGCTGTGATAGGGTTCAACAACAGCCAGAGCGAAAGCCGCGGCAACAACCGCGTCAACAGCATTACCGCCGAGCTCCATGGCTTCAACAGCGGCTTCGGTTGCCGCCCAATGTGGAGTTGCCGCCATGCCCGTCTTTGACCATGATGGAGCAGGATGCGCGGCATAAGATGAGCCACAGGTGACTAAGACAAGGATTAAACTGAGCGAGAATGTAGCTTTTTTGATTTGCATGATCTTTGAATATTTGCGATGGGCGAAACATGGTGACTTCAACTTCTCAAAGGATCATTCATAGCGAATGGCTTCCACAGGATCAAGCGAACCGGCTCGTCTTGCAGGATAAACTGAAGCAATGATCGAGAGTGAAATCGCGACAACAGCAATGATAAGGAAATCCATCCCGCGCATCTGAATAGGTAGTGTACTGAGGAAATAGACATCACCCGGCAGTGAAAACCAGCTGAATGTCTGTTGACCAAGGCAGACGAGCCAGCCAACCAGCAACCCGCTTAAAGTGCCAACAATGCCGATTATCAAGCCCTCAAACAGAAAGATTCGCACTATTTTCTGCCGCGAGGCACCCATTGCTTTCAGAATGCCGATCTCACGCTGTTTTTCTAGGACGATCATTATCTGGCTGGAAATAATATTGAAGCCTGCTACTATTATGATGAGCGACATCAGAATCAGGAACAGCCATTTTTCCAGCTTCATCCAGCGGAACAGGGTGCTGTGCAAGTCATACCAGCTTTGCGCATAGTATGGGTAGCCCAATGCTTCTTGAATATTAACCTTAACCTGTTCCGCATGGTTCATGTTGTCAAGCTTAAATTCCAGACCAGTGACGCTACTGCTCATTTCAAAAATATTCTGTGCTGATTTTATCGAAATGTAGCTGAAGTTGTCGTCATATTCATATATCCCAGTCTCAAAGATGCCACAGACACTGAAACGAAGCATGGACGGTGACGAGAACAGACTGGTCATGCCGTTCGGGCTGATTAGGATAACGCTATCGCCCACTGCCGCGCCAAGTCGCTGTGCGATCTGCCTACCAAGTATAATTCCCGGCATAGCTTTCCGGCGGTTTGGATAGGACATTTGGTCAGCATTTGGGTCAGATGATCTTTGCTCAGCGGCAAAGAGATTTCCAACGATGATTTTTTGTGGAAGTTCACTGACATCGCCCACAGTCTGCGGATCAATCCCCTTGATGAGAATGCCTTCAACCTGCTTGCCGCGGCGAATCATGCCTTTGCCGGAAATGAAAGGGGATCCACCTATCACGTGCGGAATGGTGAGGACGTTTTCTAATATTGGAGAATAATCAATCAAAGGCGCCGCGTGGAACATCGTAAGTTTGATGTGCGCGTCGGCACCAATGATTCTGTCTCGTACTTCAGATTCAAACCCATTTGCGGTGGAGAGCACTATAACCAACGCCGCCACACCGATCATCACACCGGCGGCGGAAATGTAGGTTATCAACGAGATGAATCCCGTCCGCCTTTTTGAACGCAGATGCCGCCCCGCGATAAATAGCTCGAATCTCAAAAACTACTCCCTGTTTCGCAGGGTGGGGAAGAGGATGACATCTCGAAGGGATGAGGCTCCGGTGAGGAGCATAACGATGCGGTCAACTCCCATCCCAAGTCCTCCAGTTGGTGGCATTCCAAGCTCCAAAGACTGAAGGTAGTTTTCGTCGATAGGGTGAGCCTCGTCATCGCCTTCTGAGATTAAGCGGGTCTGTTCCTCAAACCGCTCACGCTGGTCAATGGGATTGTTGAGTTCGCTGAAAGCATTAGCGACTTCCATACCGCCGATGAACAGCTCAAACCTTTCGACTAATCCATCAACAGAGCGATGTCGTTTGGCGAGAGGCGATAGTTCAATCGGATAATCCATCACGAACGTGGGGTCGATCAGATTTGGTTCGACCGTCTGTGAAAATATTTCATCTATGATCTTGCCAACGCCCCAGGATTTATCTATGGCAATGCCCAAGCCCTTGGCTTCAGCGGCAAGGTCATCGCGTTTGCGGGCGATAATCTCAACTCCACAAGCTTCTTTGAGTAGATCCGACATTGTGGCGCGCTTGAAAGGTGCTTTCAGGCTGATGACTTTATCGGCGAAAGTTATTTCTGGCTGTGGGAGTATTTTTGAAGCGATGCGGACGATCATCCGTTCGATCAGATCCGCAACATAATTATAATCTTCCCAGGCGGCGTAGCATTCCATCATGGTGAATTCCGGCGAGTGCATTCTGTCGATGCCCTCGTTGCGGAAATCTTTGGAAATTTCATACACGCGCGGAAATCCACCAGCAATTAGCCGCTTCAGGTAAAGCTCATCGGCGATTCTGAGGTAAAAATTCTGATCCAGCGAGTTGTGATGGGTGACAAACGGTCGCGCCGCAGCACCACCATAAATAGGCTGGAGTATTGGTGTTTCAACTTCGAGGAAATCCTCACCATCCAGGAATTGTCGTATCTCACGCACTATCAGTGAGCGGTTGAGCAAAATGTTCCGGGCTGCTGGGTTGATGAGCAAGTCCATAGCACGGTTGCGATAGCGTTCTTCCTTGTCTGTCCATGCAAACCATACCACGCCGTCTTTTTCCTTGACCGCAGGCAATGGACGCAGGTTTTTCGCTTGCAAGGTGAATGAAGCGACCTTAATCGTTCTTTCATCGGTGCGTGTGCGGAAAGGTGTGCCTTCAAGACCGAGAATATCGCCGATGTCCAGCAGCTTAAACAGTTCCCAGCTTTCTTCGCCGATGATGTCTCTTTTAAAGTATAGCTGAATTTTTTCAGCTTCTTCCTGTATATGGACGAACGCGGCTTTACCCATTAAGCGTATAGATGCAATTCTTCCAGCGACTTTAACAACGGCTTCGGATGTCTGGAGCGCTTCAAAGTCGTTGAATATCTCTTCGATGGAATGTGATTTCGCAAACGAATAGGGGTAAGGATTGATCCCCAATTCCTGAATTCGCTGAAGCTTATCACGCCGAGCCTGCATCACATGGTTCAAGCTCTCTTCAGTTTCAACCGAGGATGGGTTGTCCTCAGCGTTTGGTGTTGTATTGTTCATGTACTTATTCTATGATGCCGTTTGAATTTAACCGCACTACTCTCACCTTGCGGTTTCCGGCGAATGCCGGTAATGTGTCGCCCTTGACAATGACTAAAACGCCGGGCGCGTTGCCCAGTGTCAGTTTAATTGGTTCTGGAAATTCTTTTGTCAATTCGTTGCCGGGCCAGAGAGTTCTGTCATACCAGACTGAATCTTGGTGCATTACTTTTACGTAGCAGTTCTCTTTGGCGATGATGTTCAGCTCGAAAAGACCTTCCTGAGTGGCAAAATTGTTTTCTGTAACTTCATTTATCATCACAGGTTCAAGTGAAACTTCAGCCTGCTCCTGCTTCACAACAGCTTTTGTTGTGTCTGTCGTCTGGTTCATGGGAGTGAGCATTTCAGTGTGCGCTGGCGCCGGCTCATTCACCGCGACCTCAGGTTTATCACCAGATGACCGGAGAAGCAACCAAAGTATCACGATTATAGCGATAACTGAAATACCTACTGCAGTAATGAGGGATTTGTTTTTTTCTGACCAGACTGGCAGAGAAGATAATCCACCGGAAGCGTAATCTCCGAGGCTGTCGTTAAAGAAATCAGTAACCTCAGGGATATTTTCCATCTGCTTGATGGAGGTAAAAACCTCGTTTAAATGGTTGTGGAAATCTTCAGACTGAAGTTTTATAGACTCTGCAAAAGCACGAATAAATAATTTCACATAAACTGGTGGCAGGAAAGACCAATTGCCATTCTCAATACACTCAAGGTACTGTGTATTGATTTTGGTGACTGATCTGACTGTCTCGATTGACATGTCATTAAATTCCCTGGCTTTGCGTAACTCCTCACCGATCTTTTTTCTGATATCAGGTGATCCGATCTCTGGGTATTGGTTCTTCCGCAATGCGAAGGTAGAATCAAGATTCATCACATTTTCCCGTTCTTCCGGAGTGAGCGCCGGATATGTCAGTTAAGTTTCTTTTCGTGAAATTATCAGATATGGGATTCTTTGAGGTACTTTTCAACTTCGGGTAATCCACCCTGAAGAATGATGTATCCATCAAAAGGTTCGCGTTCTGTAATTTCTCCTGCCAATGGAGTCAGCATCATTTCCGCAACTTTTTCTCGATCATGGGTATGTCCAAGCACCCACATTAACTTAACGTAAGCTGCTTCAGGGGTTAAATTTGCGCCGGGAACGACACCGAGTTCCATGATGTCACGGCCAGTGTCATAGACGTACATCTGTACGTATCCCCAAAGAGTTTCCACAGACATGTAAACATGGACACCTTTTTCTCGGGCGCGAGCCAGCGCTGGATATAGTGGTTTATTAACATGCCCAAGCCCTGTTCCGGCGATGACAATGCCCTTGTAACCATGATCTATGAGCGAGTCAATGATGTCTGGCTTCATGTTTGGGTAGTAATAAACAATCGAGACTCGGTCGTCGAAAACAGGATCAATGATGATTGGACGCGATGGATCCCGTCGGACATAGTCATCTTTAATGTAATGGAATTTCCCATCCTTAATGCTGGCGAGTGGTGTGTCGCCGATGGTGCGGAAGGCATTCCGGTAACTTGAGTGCATTTTCCTGACGCGAGTACCCCGATGGATTAGGGCAGTTTCGTCGGATGTTGAGCCGAACATGCACACCTGAACTTCGGCAATGTCGCCATAAGCGGCGCTTGATGTTGCGTTAATCAGGTTCAGCGCGGCATCAGACGAAGGACGATCTGATGAGCGTTGTGAACCGACCAACACGATTGGCACGGGTGTGCTTCTGACCATGAATGCCAATGCGGCGGCGCTATAGTGCATGGTGTCTGTGCCATGACCTATCACGATGCCATCTGCGCCAGCTTCGATTTCGGTTTTTATGGCTTCGGCAGTGCCAACCCAATGTTCCGGAGTCAGATTTTCGCTGAATACTCCATAAAGTTTCAGGGTTTTCAGGTTAGCTATGTCGGCTAACTCAGGTACTGCGCCGTAAAGTTCACCCGGTGAAAAGGCAGGAATCACCGCACCAGTGCGGTAGTCCAACCTGCTGGCGATTGTTCCACCAGTACCTAATAAAGTGACATTAGGCTTGATGGAATCATAAGGAAATTTCTTCTCGGGAATCTGGTAGTGAGCTTCCTTGAAGCCTTCTTCAGTGATGTTCTCAATACCATTGATGTTTATGCCGATATTATAACCGGTTATGAGTTTCAACACGAGGTGCTGATCGTCGGCAGTTTCAGTACGCGGCAGGATAATGCCCTGAAATGTGCCATTATGGGTTGTAACTGTAACGTTGCTCCAAACTTTAACGCTAAAGTTTTTCATGGTTGAAAGAGCAGCGCCTTTATATCCTTTAAATTTGTCTTGTTCCACCAATTTCTCTCTGTATGCTTGATGCTCCAAATGGACTTAATATATAACAGAGTAATTATAATTAAAAACACCATTGAAAGCAAGGCGAACTAATGTGAACGTTAATAAATGGGAAAAGCTTGTCGTATAAGTAATCACTTGTTAATTTGATTTCTAACAGGTTGCGTTGACGGGGATTTTTTCTTAATATGTTTTGTCATGCTGATTTTCGGCTGTCTGAGGTGCTGAAAACATCTCACATTTCTCATATATTCTGATAGCGAGAGACCAATCAGATTTTCTGGATGATTGTTTGTTTGCATAATAACAAACACTTAAGATGAAAGTCTTCTGTTTTTTAGGGAGAATATCTGATTTTCGTTACCAGACAGGTTGTTATTAAAATGACCTTTGTAGCATTTGAATTGCAAATCTGATCAGATTTGTAATTCCAAGTCAACAAGATACAATTCCGAATTATGAAAATCAAAGAAAAACTCAAGATCGCCACAAATGGTAAGATTGGCTTGTGTGTTGGTCTTGATCCGGTGATCGAAAAGATTCCTGCTGGAATTCAGGATAGCGCAGAGCCGTTTTACGAATTTTGTAAAGAGATCATCCACGCAACCGCAGATTATGCGGCGGCTTACAAGCCTAATGTTGCTTTTTTTGAAGCTTTAGGCGCGGATGGTTGGCTCCAGCTTCAAAAGGTAATCGCTGAGATACCTGAGAATAAAATTGCTATTGCCGATGCGAAACGTGGTGACATCGGCAATACTGCCAAGGCTTACGCGCGTAGTTTATTTGGGTGGCTAAAGGCGGACATGGCAACAGTGAGCCCTTATCTTGGCTCAGATTCGCTTGAACCATTCCTTGGAGATGCTGAGCATGGCGTATTTGTTTTAGCAGTAACTTCAAATGCTGGTGGTAAAGATTTTCAGGAATTAATATGTGATGGCAAACCGTTGTTCCATCATATAATTAAGATGGCTCGTAATTTAAATAGCAATGAGAACATTGGGCTCGTTGTTGGAGCAACTCGCGCTTCGCTATGGCCTGAAGTAACGGAACTTGCGGTTGACATGCCGTTGCTTGTTCCGGGCATAGGAGCTCAAGGTGGTGATATTGACGCTTTAAAATCAGCGGTAAAAACCTATTCAGCGCCAGTTTTAGTAAATTCTTCACGTGGGATAATTTACGCGTCATCGGGAAAAGATTTTGCTGAATCAGCGGCAAGAGCGGCACAGGATTTGGTGGAACAACTGAAATTTTAAGTGATGGGTCTTGCAGGTGAGAGATACCGAAAAATTAAAAATTCGAGATAGTGCTGAGTTACATATCACAACTCCCCACGTAAATCGAATATTTTTGGTAAGTGTACAAGACATTACTGACGATGGGATCTTTATTGATCGACCAATCATTGACCTGTCTCTGCTACCATCCAACGTAGGTCAGGACGTGATGATAGTCTATACTCGAAATGATGCAACCTATCGCTTTCACACTCGTGTACTGGATGAATTGTACATGGGGCATTTGCCCGTTCTGATGATAGCTCATCCTGAAGAGCTGGAGCGAGTTCAACGGCGCAGTCATTTTCGCTTGAATATTTCACTCCCGATTGATTATCAGCAGAAAAAGCTCCTTGATTTAAACAAAAACGCTCCATACAAATCTGGCAATGTGCTCGATCTATCGGCTGGGGGAGTAAAATTCAGCGTGCCAATCGCTCAAATCAATATGTTGAAAAAAGGCGACATATTGCATTTGAAATTTTATTTAACCACAATTGAAAAACAAATTGAAACCGAAGCAGTGGTTCTCAAGAAGGGAACTGAAAAACATAACGAGAACCGAGGAAATATTGTCTGCAGATACCTTGATATTACACATAAAGATATGGAAGCAGTGACAGTTCACAACATTCGCTATCAACAGCGATATTTGATCGAACAGCGGCAGAATTCAAACTTTTAATCCAAACAACACATGCCGGATAGCATAATGCACTCCACAGCTTTAATAGATCCAAAAGCAAAATTAGGGACTGAAGTTACAGTTGGTCCCTTTTCGATTATTGAAGACAATGTTTCTATCGGGGCGAACACCCGGATTGATTCACATTCTGTCATAACTTCTGGTGTAAGTATTGGCAAAGAATGCCACATATTTAACAGCGTTGTTCTCGGTACAGCTCCACAAGATCTGAAATTTGGTGGTGAACAGTCTGAACTGGTAATTGGCGACAGAACTATCATCAGAGAGTTCTGTATGCTTAACCGCGGCACAGCTAGCGGTGGTGGAGTTACCACCATCGGCAATGATTGTATGCTGATGGCGTATTGTCATATCGCCCATGATTGCCACATCGGCGATAATGTTATCCTTGCCAACGTCGCGACATTATCTGGTCATGTTACCATTGAGGATAACGTAGGCGTTGGTGGTTTATCTGCTTTTCACCAGTTTGTTCAGGTGGGGCAGCATTGCTTCATTGGCGGAATGGCGCGCGTCAGTCAAGATGTTCCGCCTTATGTGTTGACATCAGGATTTGAAATGAAATACCATGGGCCAAACAGTATTGGACTTCGTCGTCGAGGTTTTACAAACGATCAAATTCAGGCAATCAAGCATGCCTATTCGTTTATTTACCGTTCTAAGCTAAACTTAACCCAAGCGGTTAAAGCGATACATGATGATATGGAGATAACGCCAGAAGTACAGACCATCCTCGATTTCATCGAAAAATCCAAGCGAGGATTAATGGGCAGAGGCAAGGATTGATTTCGGCTCGCTTAATCAACGACTTGAATTGTCGAGACGGCGCATTCAACATGGCGGCGGATCATTACATTGCGGAATTTTCACCAGAAGCAGATCGGCAGGTCATTTTCCGGGTCTATAACTGGACAACTCCCACGATCTCACTTGGCGCGCATCAGAAATCTGATGCCGTCGTTTTGCCTGAGTGCGAAAAACGTGGCTGGGATGTCGTTTTCAGACCCACGGGCGGGCGCATTCTGCTCCATGAATTTGACCTGAGCTACAGTATCATCATGCCTATCGGTACTAATGTCTATGATGATCTTCATGGCATTTATAACGGTGTGGCAGAGGCTTTGATCGCCATGCTCAAGGCAAACGGTGTCGAAGCTAGCAATACCAAGACGATGAAAAGCCATCGGCTGAATGATCCATCTCCACGAGCACGACTCTGCATGGGAAGTAGAACGCGCGGCGAGGTTCATATCGAAGGAAGGAAAATATCTGGCGCTGCGCAGAGGATTTACGAAAAGCGCATCCTTCAGCATGGTTCCATTCCCCTGAAGGGCGATGTCGCCGCTGTGGCTGGAGTTACGCCCTTGAGCAAGGATGAAAGGTCGCAGGTCAGCGCGATAATCCGTTCCGAAGCCACCACGCTTGCGAGTGAAGGTTTTCAGGTTTCTGACATTCAGAATCTGGCTGAGATCTTCACCGACGCAGTTGCCGAGCGATTTCAACTAGATTTGTTGACAATTGATTGGACAGCAGAAGAGCTTGTTAAGATCAAATCGCTGGAAAAGGATTTTTCTATCCTGAAAAATCATTATGAAATAGAAGGTGGGATGCAATGACCAAGCCACGCAAGCTCGCAATTTTCGGATCCACCGGTTCAATTGGCACACAGACACTCGATGTGGTTGATCGCACTGGCGAATTTGAAGTCGTGTATCTTAGCGCCGGGCAGAACTGGCAGTTGCTGGCGGAGCAGGTCAGGAAATATCATCCGGTGGCTGTCGGGTTGAGCAACGGCGATCACATTGACGATTTTTACAAAGCCGTTGGGGTGAATCCTCCTGAGATTTTGATTGAGGATGAAGCTTTAACCGGTGCCGCTCGGGAAGTGGATTATAACATCTGTGTGAATGGTCTGGTTGGCGTGGTTGGGTTGAAACCCAGCTACTACGCGCTGAAACGGGGTATTGACCTCGCGACGGCAAACAAGGAATCGCTGGTGCTTGGCGGTGATCTTCTCAACGCTGTGGCATCCGAGACCAAGGCACAAATACTGCCTATAGATTCGGAACATGGCGCGATCTGGCAATGCCTGCGTGGGGAAAGAATGCAGGATGTCAAGCGATTGATCTTGACGGCTTCGGGCGGCCCTTTCAGGTTGTGGGATTTGGACAAGATCGCCAACGCCACAGTCGAGGAAGCTCTGAATCACCCGACATGGAAGATGGGCGCCAAGATTACGATTGATTCCGCCACGCTGATGAACAAGGGGCTTGAGGTAATTGAAGCGTATCACTTGTTTCACGTGCCACCCGAGAAGATAGCGGTGCGGGTTCATCCGGTGTCGATTGTGCATTCGATGGTTGAATTTGTGGACGGTTCGTTCAAAGCTCAACTTGGTAAGCCGGATATGCGCATCCCCATTCAATATGCGTTGACTTACCCGACGCACAAGCCGCTGGATATTCATCAGGATGACCCACTTGACTGGCCGCCACTGGAGTTTTTACCGGTTGACTATGAGCGTTATCCCTGTCTCCAACTGGCGTTTAATGCGTTATCCACAGGCGGCACAGCTCCAGCAGTGCTCAATGGTGCGGACGAGCAGGCTGTCGAATTGTTCTTAGCCGGGAAAATCAAGTTTGGCGAAATTTCACGCTTGATCGGAGAATGCCTGAATGATACGCCAATTCATCCGGCAGATGATCTTAATGTGATACTCGCCGCAGATCAATGGGGAAGAGATAAAGTATTGGAGTTAATCTAATATTTTGGGAACGATCTGAGAATGGGTGAGTTTAACCTGTGTGTTGCCATTTTAGCAATTATTGAAGAAAGAGGATAGAAGTAATTTATGATAACGACCTTACTGTCATTCATCGTCGTCATTGGCATAATCATTTTTGTGCACGAGTCTGGTCATTTCATTGCCGCGAAATTTTCCGGCGTTCGTGTGGAAATGTTCTCGTTAGGATTTCCGCCGAAAATTTTCAGCAAGAAATACGGTGAAACAGAATACCAGTTAGCATGGATCCCGCTAGGCGGATTCGTGAAAATGACCGGAATGATTGATGAATCATTCGATGATGATTTTGATCCCGATGATCCTAAAGCCTTTATTAACAAAAACTTTTTCCAACGGGCATTTATCATTACCGCTGGCGTGTTGATGAACTTCCTGCTGGCGTGGGTTATTTATACCGCGGTGTTGAATTTTGAAGGCGTTACCCGGAATGTCGGAACCACATTATCGGAAGTCTCAGAAGGTTATCCGGCAGAAGAGGCTGGGCTCCAGATTGGCGATAAAGTGCTGGCGATTGCAGGGGAAGATATTTCTGAATGGTCAGAGCTCACGGGAATAATCCGCGAAAACCCTGACAATCCCATCGAGTTCGTTTTCCTGCGTGGAGCCGATACACTCAGTGTGATCGCCACTCCCAAAGCTATGCCATCTTTCAACCTGGAAACAGGAACGAAAGACACCGTTGGTCAGTTGGGAGTTCTCGGCGAGACAGTCAATGAAAGGATTGGGCTGGGGAAATCGTTGCTCTATGGTGGAGCACAGGTGATTGGCATCATCGAGCTGAACGTGCTCTCGATCAAAATGTTGGTCACTAGACAAGCTGGTGTCAGTGATCTGGCAGGTCCTATCGGCATCGCGAAAATGTCCGGCGAACAGGCTCGGTCTGGCTTTGTCAGCTTTATTTCCTTCATTGGTTTTATCAGTGTCGCCATTGGTTTCTTGAATATATTGCCTATTCCTATGCTCGACGGCGGGCATTTGGCGTTCATGATAATTGAGGCGATCATCCGACGTCCGATTCCAGATAAAATACGATTTAACCTGATGAAATTCGGCATGGCGGCGCTTTTACTACTGATTGTGGTTGTTTCATACCATGACATCATCCGAGTATTTTTTAAGTAATAAATGGATTAGCTGTGAGCTTGATGAAACAGACGATATACATCCTGAGCCTGGCAATGGGTCTTGCCTTATTTGCCGGTTGCGCGGGAATGATGCCTAAGGATGATGCGGAATTTGAGACCCGGATACAACAGGTTGTCGATTCGCTTTCCAAAGAGGAAGCGCTGGATTATTACCTGAATGGTTCAATTTTTGAAGAATCCGGCGATTACTACAAGGCAGCCTACTATTATCAGGTAGCGTTACTATACGACCAGGGCTCGCCGGCAATCATCAATTCGCTTGGGTCGTTATATGCCATTCTCGGTGAAATGCGCGCCGCGCTGTTGGTTCTGGCAAATGGCCACAAAGAGCACCCTGAAGATGATGATATTGCAATATCACTGTTGCACGCATATTTTCAGACTGGTCTGTTGTTGCGAGCTGATAGATTACTCGAAAAAATTCAAAGCCGCAGAGAACTAACCGAAATTGAAACAGAGCAATATCTTGCTCTGCTCGTTGAACTGAAACGATTTGATGACGCTTTGGAGTTGTCTTTGAAGCAGGAAAAGCGCTTCGGGCACAAACTTTGGCTTCAGGAAAATCGCGCGCGAATCTACTTGATGACAGGAAACATTGAGGCGGCAAGCGCTACCCTGAACAAAATTGCTGAGTTGGATCCACAAAATCATGTTGCATTTTTCCTGCTGGGCGATTTTGCCGCCGAGCAAGACAACTGGGTAGAAGCTGCCCGGAATTTCCGCCTCGCAGTTGAGATCGATCCAGATAATGTTCAGTATTGGATTAACTTAGCGGCGGCTCTGTCGGAACTTGACAACTCGCTCGAGTTACTGAATCTAACCGAGCAAACCTTGCGGTTATTCCCACAAGAGCCAAGATTTTACGATATTCGCGCTGGAGTCTTAGAGAAGCAGGGACGGAATGCTGAAGCTTTAACCATGCTTGAGAAATCCATTGCTGTTGATTCGACAAGGCTGACACCATACTTGAACAAAGCGTATCTTCATCACAAGCTGAAAGAATGGGATTTGAGCGAAGTTGCCTATGAGCAAGCCTTGAAGATTTCGCCCGACGAAGCCCTGGTACTCAATAATTTCGCCTACATGCTTGCGGAGCGAAATGCGCGTGTCGATGATGCCATGCGCATGGTCAACCGATCCCTCGAACTTGACCCGGAAAACATGTCCTATGTTGACACCAAAGCGTGGATCTACTACCGTATGGGTCGATATAAGGACGCGCTGGACGAGATTAACCGGGTGTTTGCTCAAGAAGGCAATGAGAACAGTGAATTGTACGAGCATCTTGGGTACATTCTGAAGGCAATGAACCGCAACGATGAGGCGAAAGAGGCTTGGCGAAATGGATTAAAACTGGATCCGGAGAATGAAGAACTTCGTCGCCTTGTTCAGTAAAGCATTTTTTACCATTTCGTTACTGTGGCTCTTATCTGGGTGCGCTTCAACGTTTTTGATCGGAAAGTCTGAACCTCAGAATGTTGGAGAAGTTTTCCGGCAACTGGTGAATTATTCGGCTGATATTGAAAAATTCACACTTAACGCTCGTTTTGAGATATGTCCTGCATCCAACGACACATTCAGAACTGCCGGGAGTGTTAAATACACCAGACCTGAGTCATGGAAGATCGTCATTGATGGGCCATTGGGCATGAAGATGGCGATCATCGAGCTTGAAGGCGACGATTACTCGGTTACAATTCCCGGGCTTGGGCAATCCTTCAGCGGGGATATTCGAGACTCTGAGGCTTTGCAGGTGCAGAATGTTGCGCTACCGCGATTCGATATATTACCTACAATTCTGATGCCGATGCCGTTTATCGAGTCTCCGGGAAATTGGAAAGTTGACAAAGGCTCATCATTTTCAGATGGCTTGTTGGTGTTGACCGATGCGCAGGATAACGGCAAAATGACCATTCAGTTTGCCCATAATCCCTTCAGAGTTATAAGTGAAGAACACTGGGAAAACGGTAAACAGTTGTATTCAAGAACATTCAGCTATGACGGAAAATCTACAATCCAAGAAATGATTTCCGTCAATGTCGATGATATAGTCCTGAACATTGAAGTGCGATCATGGAACATTGAAATTGTGAGCACGGTGTGAAAGAATCAGATGTGATAGAGCAAACGCCGGAAATCACGGTCATCATCCCGCTTTTGGATGAAGAGGGCTCGTTGCAGGAATTGTATGACCGCCTGACACGAGTGCTCGGTGAGCGGGGCAGAGGATATGAGCTGATTTTCATTGACGATGGCTCCCGCGACAAATCCAACGCCATTCTCGATTCCATCCGGAAGAAAGACAGCCGCGTTCGTCTGGTGACATTCCGCCGCAATCAAGGCAAAGCCGCCGCGTTGTCAGTTGGTTTCAACGCCGCGCGCGGAGATTATGTTGTGACGATGGACGCAGATCTTCAGGACGACCCGGACGAAATTCCCAACCTCATCGCCAAGCTGGAAGAGGGCTACGATCTGGTTTCTGGCTGGAAGAAAAAACGCCATGACCCGCTGTCGAAAACCCTGCCTTCAAAGGTGTTCAACGGTGTAACTGGGCTGATGTCCGGTATCAAGCTCCATGATTTTAACTGTGGCTTGAAGATATACCGGAACGAGGTCGTCAAGGAATTGCCCGTTTACGGCGAACGGCATCGATTTCTGCCCGTTCTTGCACACATGCAAGGGTTCAGGGTGGGCGAGCTACCTGTGTTGCATCATGCGCGTCAATTTGGCAAGACGAAGTATGGCATGTATCGCTATATTGCAGGCTTCTTCGATCTCATCACGCTGTTATTCAGGATGAAATTCCTCACCAAACCGCTTCACCTGTTTGGCTTCCTGGGAATGATAAGCCTGATGATGGGTGCTGTGGTTCTGGGCTATTTAACCATTGGCTGGTTTCAGGGCGTGTGGATTGGCAATCGACCGCTGTTTTTGTTTGGCGTGCTGGGCATCATCGCTGGTGTGCAGTTGTTTACGCTGGGTTTGCTGGCTGAGATGATCGTCGAGCGCACCCACCGCGAGAGTTTCCCCATCCGCGAGGATTCCGATCTGGAAGCAAAGTCTCAAGACCAATGAAGCTGTCCTGCATAGCTCCCGCGCATCCCTACCGCGGCGGGATTGCCCATTTTGGAGTGCGGCTGGCGCAGGAGCTGGCACATTCCAATGATTGCGACTACATCAATTTCTCGCTTCTCTATCCAGAATTTCTCTTCCCCGGCAAAACACAGTACGACACCAGCGAGTCCACCGTCTCATTTCCTTCAGAACGCATGATAAATTCGGTCAATCCGTTCAGTTGGCTGAAAACGTCCCGTCACATCAAAGCCAATCGCGCGGATGCACTGATTTTTCATTGGTGGCATCCTTTTTTCGCACCTGCCTATCAAGCAATAATCCGCACAGCACCGAAAGCGAGCGCCCGGCTGGCTATCTGCCACAATGTGCTCCCGCATGACAAGGGAGCGATGTTCAAGCACGCTATTAAATTTGGCTTGGCGGGGTTTGATGGCTACGTTGTTCATGGTGATTCTGAGCGGGATGACTTGCTACGGCTGTTTCCCAAGGCAAAGATTCTGAAGCTGTTTCACCCCATCTATGATATTTTCTCCGGTGAAGATACTTCAAAGGCTGAAGCCCGTCAGCGCCTTGGTATTTCGCTCGATACTCGAATGATTCTGTATTTTGGCTTGATCCGTCCTTACAAGGGAGTGGACACTTTGCTGAAAGCCTTGCCAATGCTGAGCGAGGTGGACAGGTTGAAGTGCTACGTCGTCGGTGAAGTGTATTCCGGCAAGGAGGAGCTTGAGATGTTGATGGCGAAACTACCCGCCGAGCGCGCGACGCTTGTTGATAGTTACATCCCCAACGAGTCGGTGTCCGATTGGTTCCGCGCTTGCGATCTTGTAGTATTGCCCTATCGCTCTGCCACCCAAAGCGGCATTATTCCGATAGCATACCGATGTGGCAGGCCTGTGGTCGCAACGAAGGTTGGCGCATTGCCCGATGTGGTCAAAGAGGGCGAAACTGGCTATCTGGTTGAGCCGAATGATCCAGAGGCTCTGGCTGATGCCATCCGCAGGTATTTTATTGACTTGAATGCGCCAGACTTGACGGAAAACATTGCCCGCCAATGCGATAATCTTAGCTGGGCGCGATATTCGGAGGAATTGACCGCCTTCATCGAGGAGCTTCGCCATGGCTAAACGTACCACCCAAAATGGCTTGGTGGCGGCGATTATCGTCAATTATAACGGCGTGAATATTTTACCTGATGCCATTGACTCACTGAAGAGCTCTGATTACCTCAATCTCGTTGTCATTGTTGTCGATAACAACTCGCATGATGGTTCGGTGGAAATGCTTCGGGATCGCTATCCAGACGTTGTTCTCATCCAGAACGAACGCAACCTTGGCTTTGCCATCGGATGCAATCAGGGCATACGTCAAGCCGCTGAAATGAATGCCAGATACGCCTTGTTCATCAACAGCGATGCTATGGTGGATGCGCAAACTGTCAGCGTGCTGGCGACATTCCTGAAGGACAATCCCCAAACCGGGGCAGTTGCGCCATACATTTTTTACACCCACGACAAAGATTTGATCTGGTTTGGTGGCGGCATCGTAAAACTTTGGCTTGCCCACATCGCTCACCGGCATATCCGGCGGCGGTTTGTGGCGAGTGATCATCGCGCGATGGAATCTGACTATTTAACTGGCTGTATATTTCTGGCGAGGATGGACGCGCTGGATGCTGTGCAGGGTTTCGACGAGAGCTACATCCTGTACGCCGAAGATGTCGATCTGAGCCTGAAAATGTGGCGCGCCGGTTGGCAACTCTGGGTAACTCCTGAAGCCCGCGGTTATCATGAGGTGTCCGTCACCAGCGGCGGCGAGCTTTCGCCTTTCAAGGCGTATTATCGCGGTCGGGGCACTGCCATTCTGTTGAAGCGATTCGTCACAGGCTGGGAAATACCGACAATTATCATCGGAGGAATTCTCGGCGGAGTGTTGATTAGTGGCAAGCTGATGCTGAAGGGTAAAGCCAAGACCATGCTTTACCTTTGGCGTGGGATATTAGACGGCTTGTTTCGGCAGCATCGTGAGCCATGGATCAAGCTAGGTCAATAGTCAAGGGAGAAACATGCCTGAACTGCCGGAAGTGGAAGCTATTCGCAGGATGCTGGTCAGCAATGTTGCTGGCAAGGACATAGTTGACACATCGCTCTTTCTGTCGCGAGCGGTCAAACAGGGCGAATTGACTTCGCTTGTCGGGCTTACAATCCAAGGCGTTGACCGACGTGGGAAATATCTGCTCTTTCGCTGTTCTGAAGGTGTGGTTGTTTATGTTCACTTGCGCATGACAGGGGTGTTTTTCTGGAAGCCGCTCGATGAGCCGATCAATTCGCATATCAGGTTCGCCTGGCATTTTTCAGACGGCAAGTTGCTTTTTCAAGATGTTCGCACTCTGGGCGGAATGTGGATCAGCGATGCAGAACATCCGCCTTGGAAAAAGATGGGCTGGGAACCATTTGACGAGAATCTGACCGCCGAGATGATCTATGGAGCTTTTCAGAAGCGAAAGATCACAGTTAAACAAGGATTGCTCGACCAGACGATTATTGCCGGAATAGGAAATATTTACGCATCGGAAGTATTGTATAAGACGGGAATAAATCCGTTTGTTTTAACCAATGCTTTAAGCTACGAACAAGTAAAAATCCTACTCAAATCCATCAGAGAAATTCTATCTGCCGCTATCGCCGCCAGTGGAACGACGTTCAAAGATTTTCGCCTTTCAGATGGAAGCAAAGGCGAGTTTGCCGCATTCTTGAAGGTGTATAACAAGCAAGGCGAACCTTGCTCCTGGTGCGGAACTAAGATTGAACGAGTTGTCATCGCTGCTCGAAGCACATACTATTGCCCAGCTTGCCAGCCAATGCCTGCCGAAGATTGATGTCAACAACGAATAAATTCACCCACCGCGAAAATCGCTTCAACAATCGCGCTCTAACCGGGCTGGGAAAGTGGCTGGCACTGTGGGAGCTGAATGCCGCCGCAAGACTATGGCAAGTTCACGCCCCAAATAGTGACGGACTGGTTGTGGATTTTGGGGCTGGGAACGGGATTTTCTGGGACATTGCTACACCACCAAAGAACCTGCTCTTGATGGATATTTCAGCCAATCTGCTTGAAACGAGCCAAACGCCATGCCTGAAAGTGGTGTCGGATGCTTTACACCCACCGCTTGAACTGGGAAGTTGTTCAGGTATTATGGCGTTGGGGCTGATTGAATACATCCGTGATCTAGATGGGCTGTTCTGTCGTTGGCGTGAGTTGGCGGGTGACGATTGCATGTTGCTGATCTCAAACTCACCGCCGATCCTGCCCAATCTGGCGCGGCAGTGGCTTGGGTTTGGAGCGAAAGCTCGACGGGATGATGTTGTCAGAAATTCTTTGCGAAACAGTGGTTGGGAGCTATTATCAGATACGCCTGTGAGAGTAGGGTGGCAGAGCTTATTTGTCGCTAAGTGATTCGAAATTCAACCTGAATTGCGCTTTAATTGCATTTAAGAAATCCATTACGTATTATGTAAAGCTGGAGGTATTTTCAAACTGATGAACGACCACTGATTAGAACATTAAAAGCACTTCGCTATCCGAAGATGGGTTATTGGCTTACAGTAGCTCACCTCTGGTAAAAAGAATCCAGAGAAATGTATGATAATACTGAAATTATCATCTTAAAGAAAACTTTTAATCTGGATTCCCAATCAAGTTGGGAATGAGGATTTTGGAGTTTTCGACATTTTCGGACAAACTTGGAAGGTAGGTGTTAGATTTGTTAAGTCTGTAAGCTTTATTCGTGTTGTTCATCAGTCTCGTTTTCACATTTAAAAAACTGATCTCAGGAAAAAACATGTTTCCTAAATCTTCATTTGCATCCTTGATTATTTTTGTTTTCATCCTGATACCCTTGCTGGTGTTAGCTGACACAAATCCCGATATGATTCGCCCCGGAACGGTTGTCATTATCACCGAAGCGGGCACTGAAATTGATATTCCAAACACTGGCTCTGAGCTAAGTGGTGTTGCTCAGATTGACGAATTCATGAACGACATCGGCGCGTTTTGGATTGAACCAACCTTTCCCAATGCCCTCGACCCTGTGCCGGGCGGCAAAGCCAACCTGAAAATTATTTATACAATCGAATTCCCACAATCATTAAGAGTGATGGACGTTTGCGCTGATTTAGGCAAAGTTTCGGGGATCAAGTCCGCTGAACCTTGGTATTATCAGAAGCTTTTCCTGGATCATAACGACCCTCAGCGTCGTCAGCAGTATTTCCTCGACAACATCCACGCCAATGAAGCCCATGACTTTTGCACTGGCGATCCTGATGTCGTCGTTGCTATCGTCGATACTGGCATTGATCTCGACCACGCTGATCTTCAGGCAAACGTCTGGGTGAATCCCGGCGAAGACCTGAACGAAGATGGCATCATCCAGAACGATGAGCGTAACGGTGAAGACAATGACCACAATGGCTACGATGACGATTTCAATGGCTGGGATTTTTACGCCAACGATGACCGACCTAATGATGAAAGTGGTCACGGGACTCACTGCGCTGGTTGCGCTTCGATGGTTACCAATAATCGTATTGGTGGCTCAAGTATTGGCTACAGCGTCAGTGTGATGGCCGTTCGCAGTGGTCATGAATTGACTGTCACCCATGGCTATCAAGGCATTCAATATGCAGTGCGCAATGGCGCGGATGTGATCAGTTGTTCCTGGGGCGGTGGAGATCGCAGTGATTGGGCAGAGTCTGTCGTTCAGGATGCCTGGGAACGGGATATTATTGTTGTGGGCGCCGCAGGAAATGATGGGGTAAGTGATCCCATTTATCCCGGAGGTTACGATAATGTGGTGGCAGTTGGCGCGACGGATTCCAACGATCACAAAGTCGGGTTTTCAAATTACGGCGAATGGGTTGACATATCTGCACCGGGGAGCAGAATCTACAGCACGTGGTCTAACGGTGGTTATTTTGTCGCCGATGGCACTTCAATGGCTTGCCCGATTACAGCGGGGACAGTGGGGCTTCTCCGCTCAGCCTTCCCGTTTATGACTGCGCCGGAAATTGTCGAGCTGTTGATAGAAGGCGCAGATGACATTGACAATCGCCTCGGTCAGTATGCAGGTTTGATGGGATCTGGCAGAGTGAATGCCTACGAATCCATCCTGCTCGGTGCTGTTCCGATACTTAAGATTGACCAGTTGACAATTCTCAGCGATGACAACGATAACAGTTTGCTTGACCCAGGTGAAACAGTTGATATTGCCTTAAATATCAGCAACCATGAGCAGGCAGTTGGAGCGGAATCCCTTACAGTGACCATCTCAACAGATGATCCTGATATCGACATTGAACAAAGCGTCATTGAATTTCCTGATCTTGCTGCAGGTGATGAGTATTTCAGCGAAGAGAATCCGTTTGAAATTCGCATTGCTGATGATGCCATTGCTCACACGACCTCGCTGACCTTCCGCATTGATGCTCAGCCGAGAGATGTGTCCGTCGAGACAACATTTGAGCTCGTCATTGGTCATCCTGACATTCTGATTATTGATGATGACCTAGGCACGAACGCCAATCTATGGATGGCACAGGCTATTGAAGGTATGGATATGGGCTGGGCGCGTTGGGATGCCACAGAGAACAACACGCCGGACTTCTTCACCCTCATGGATTATGACATGGTCATCTGGTCAACCGGAAACGCTGAAGAATCGATAAATGACTCAGATCGCGAGAATATGATCTCAGCCATTCAGGAAGGCACAAATATTCTGCTAGTTGGCAATCGCATCGGCGACGACTACCATAATCGTGAATTGCTCAGTGAGTATTTTGGCGTAACTCATCAACGTGATTCGGTTCGTGCACTTATAGCCAAAGGCTTGCCTGGCGAACGTCCTTTCGATGAAGAAGTTCAGCTATATTTGTTCAACAGTGGCGAACGAGGTGATGCCCGCGTCAGTGCTTCCTCCATGATGCTGGTGGATGAGGCAAATGCAGATAGTCTCATGGTCTATACACTTGGTGATAATATAGTAGGATTAGCTGGATCCTACAGAATTGATCCTCAAGCTAGTTCAAAATTAGTGTACCTGGGATTTTCTTTTGAGTCTGTCAATGATAGAATCACCTCCCGTTCAGATGCTTTGGAAATCTTGTTTGACTGGTTTACAGACGCGAATAGTGTAGTTCCTGATTTTTCAGCTTCACTGGCCAACTTTGCGCTTCAATCTGTCTATCCAAATCCATTTAACTCGACGCTGAAAATGAGCTTTATATTGCCTGATCAAGGGCATTATAGTGTGAATATCTTTGATGTGAGCGGTAGGATGGTTGCAGAGATGGCAAGCGGAAATGGATCGCGGGGCTTGAATCAAATCAGCTTCAACGCCGAAGAGCTTGCTACGGGTGTTTATTATCTTCAACTCTCCGCTGTTGGTGAATCTACCATCATGCAGAAAGTTGTGTTGCTGAAATAGTTACACAGGCATCGGATCAGATTTTTGAATTAAAAAAGGCTGTCGAAATTGATTCGACAGCCTTTTTCAGTGATTATCCAGATGATGGATTATTCTTTAGGTCCTGCCATTAATATTGACAGAGCAAAGGAATAGAGGATATTCTCAGGACTTTCACTTCTGGAAGTCAATACTACCGGGAAAGGAAGCCCAATGATAGTGCTTGCGGAATTACCACCACACAGTGTTATGAGCGACTTAAACAGTAGATTGCCAATCTTCAGGTTATTGACTGAAAGTATATCAGCGTTACCCGCGACCTTGCCTTTGAAGCCCTTCTTTGCCACTGCTTCAGGATTGATGGACAGGTCGAGTGACAGTGGCCCATCCACCTGAATATTGCGTGGGAACTGACCGCGCTCACACATCTTGGCGATGATCGCCTCTTCCATCGACACAGGCATACTCAGTGAAACTGTTTCCACAGCGGCGAGCAAAGCCACTTTGGGCTCTGTAACACCAAGGAATGCCGCGAACTCAATTACTTCTTGAATCTGTTTCAAACGAGTGGCGATGTCGGCATTAACAATGACGGCGCAATCGGTGACAAACAGGAGCCTGTCCAGTTTCTCGATTTTTGTCACCACGACATTTGTCCAGAGTGCGCCATTGCGCTTGATGCCTGATTTCTTATCCAACAAGGCTTTCATAAAATCGCGAGCCAGCAATTTGCCACGCATCAATATGTCAGCTTCACCTTCGCTGACCATCTTTGCGGCGATTTGCGTGGCGGCGATGTCGTCTTTTTCCTCGATGACGTTCCATCCCTGCAAGGATAAGCCCAGCTCAAAGAATGACTGACGAATATGATCGGGATGTCCTACTAGAATAGGCTCGATAATTCCACGCTCTTTACCCAGCGCCAAGCCGCCAATTCCCATTATATCTTCACCAGCGGCAACTGCAATGGTGTAAGGTCCGTGTTTTTCCACCAAACCAGTGGCAATCTGATATATCTCATCCAATGATCTTATCTGATGATCTGTCTTAAATCGTTCGTTCATTTTCTCACCTCATGGATGTAGTGTGCCACTAAGACTGCCAATGCGATAGATGAAAGTTTATTATAAGCGTTATCTGCTCTGGAGACAAGAGCGATTGGAACGTTTGCGCCGATAATGACACCAGCGAAAGCTGCGCCACCAAATTGGATCAAAGATTTAGCGAGAATGTTGCCTTCTTCAATTGAACCAGCAAGCACGATATCAGCCTGTCCAGCAACATCGCTCTCGATGCCTTGATATTTCACCGCCGGAGGCCAGATCGCCGTGTCGAAGCTCATGGGGCCATCAACGGTGCAGTCTTTCAGCTGCCCGCGTTTTGCCATTTTCGACAACGCCGCCGCCTCGAAAGTTTCCGGGAAAGCTTCCACGACGCGATCAATCGGAGTTAGAACAGCAACCTTGGGTTTGACAATGCCGCAAGCCCAACTAACCAAAATTGCATTTTTGATCATTTCGACTTTTTGGTAAAAGTCAGGCTTAATCACCATCCCTCCATCCGTCAATCCTAAAAGCTTGGGATAACGCTTGGGTGAAAGCATTGCTGTATGAGAAAGTAAACCCTTCCGTCGCAATCCATATTTTCGGTTCAGGACGTTTTTAAGGAGCTTTGATGTTGGAAGGATGCCCTTGAGGATTAGATTAGCCTTTCCTTCACCAGCCATAGAGGCTGCCAAAGCGCCAGATTCATCATCATTTTTGGTATTGATTATTTGATAGTCTTTGGGATTGGCATTGTTTTTTTCGAGCAACTCAATAATTTTAGCTTCATTGCCGATTAAAAGCCCCTGCGCGATTCCCTCGTTATGTGCATGAACGATAGCGTCGATAACAGCCTCGTCATGGGCTGCTGCAACTGCGACTCTATACGGTTCATCAATAGTGCCGATCTCTCTGGCTCGATGCTGTATGTCATCGAGTGATAACATCAGTGGAACTTCTCTACTTCGATGTGCCACTTGTGTTCCCTTTATTAATTTTTCTCTAAAGTACAAATCAAATTTGCTCAAATATAAGCACATAGGTTTGACGGCGCAAGAATTCAACCACCACAATATTGTATGAACTCTCAATTGCAAACCCTTAAAGATTGATTTGACGTTTTACTGACTTAAATCTTTGGTTCAATTTTTAGGTTTTTCCTGCTCTTGTTTTGGAATCATAAAATGCTTACTTTTTCTTATCAGGTAAGATTTTCATGTTTGTCGATTGAAACAAGGCAGTACTATGACACCCACGTTCAGAAAATATGCAGGAATTTTCCTCCTCAGCCTCTCGCTGTTGCTGTTTGAATTAACGCTTATCCGCGTCTATTCAGCAACTTTGTTCTATCATTTTGCTTTTATGGCGTTATCCGTTGCCATGTTAGGCCTTGCTGCCGCCGGGCTGACCGTACACTTGGCACCGGGTCGGTTCAAACCTGAAAATGTTGATTCTTGGTCAACAAGATACTCAGGATTATTTGCCTTCAGCCTATTCGCATGTCTCTGGCTCGTGCTTTGGATACCCATCAATGCCTATCTGGCGCCAAACGAGATCGGCCTGAAATTAGCCGCCGTTTATTTTCTTTCAGCGATTCCGTTTTACTTTGCCGGTTTGGTGTTCAGCGGATTGTTTGCCGCTTTTCCCAAGCAAGCCGGATCACTTTACGCATGGGACTTGGTTGGCGCTGGTTTAGGATCAATTCTGATTCTTCCGATGTTGACGGGAATCGGTGGCGAATCAGTCGGAATTTATATTTGTGTGCTGGGCTTTCTCGCATCAGCCATATTTTCTGGCAAAAAATGGAAGATTCCGGTAACTCTGGCAGTAATAATGCTCCTCATGGGTTTAAGTAATCAATCTGTGGGATGGCTTAAGATACATTACACCAAGGGCATGTCGATTAAATCGCTGGATATTCGCTACAACCGCTGGAATTCTTTCTCACGCATCATCGTCATTCCTTTCAGACCGGGCACCGATGCCGCATACACATGGTGTCCATCTCCGAATTATCCCCTGCCGAAGATGGAGCACCTCAGTATAATGATTGACGACGGCGCCGCGACTCCGGTTTTGCCATTTGATGGCAAAGACCTTACGCCCATTGCCTATCTGAAGAATGATTTGACTTCGCTCTCACACCGCTTGAATGGCGATGGAAGCACGCTGATTATCGGGTCAGGCGGTGGTCGCGACGTGCTGACGGGATTGCTGTACGATGCTGAACATATTGACGCGGTGGACATCAACCCGCTCATGTTTGACGCGATGAACAACGCCATTGCCGATTTTAATGGGCATCTATACTCCCATCCGAAAGTTGACTGGTACGCTGAGGAAGGCAGATCATTCGCCCGTCGCCATCCGCAATCTTACGACCTCATTCAAATTGCCATGATCGACACTTGGGCGGCAACTGTGGCTGGTGCCTATAGCCTCTCAGAGAATACTCTATACACTGTCGAGGCATTTCAGGACTATTTTCATGCGCTCAAACTCGGTGGAATGCTGAGCTTCACCCGCTTCTTCTTCCGTCCACCCCGACAGGCGTTGCGGCTGGTGTCGCTATTTCTCGAAGCTGCTAAACGCGAAGGCATCGCCGAGCCTGAGAAGTGTATTTTAGTTGGTATGTACGAGAGTCTTGCCACAATTGTCTTTAAAACTGAGCCTTTTACAGCAGAAGAGGTTGCTCAGTTCAAGTCTGAACTGCGAGAGCTGGGCTTTTATCTGACGTACGCCCCGGACAATCAGGTTGATCCATTTTTCAAGACTCTGGTGGCGCATCCTGACAAGAACTGGTTCTATGAACGATATACATATAATATGGAACCAACGACCGACGATAAACCCTTCTTTTTTAATATGCTGAAGCTGAAAAATATTATGAAGGTCTTTGATCTGAAGGAAGGGCAAAAGTTTAACTACTACGCAACGTACACTCTTGTAATGGTGCTGTTGCTGTCTTTGCTTGCGACGATCATCGTTCTAATTTTGCCGGTGGCGTTGCGACGAGGCGAAGTGATCTCATTTCCCGGCAAACGGCTCCTATTGATGTACTTCATCGGCATCGGGCTGGCGTATCTGATGATTGAGACTGCTTTGATTCAGCGGTTTATTTTACTCCTGGAGCATCCTGCCTATGCCGCCAGCGCTGTAGTTGCGGCGATGTTAATCTCTAGTGGTTTGGGCAGTATGCTCTGGGGGAGATTGAACGAAAAACAACGCCATAAGATGATCTACATCTCGTTTGGATTTGTTGGCTTGGGGTTGATTTTACAAATTTTGTTTGGATTACCCATAATCCACAAATTCGTTCATCTGCCATTGATTTTAAAATCTGTAATCGCTATAATTATGTTGATGCCGCTTGGATTTTTCATGGGAATGCCACTTCCAGCGGGAATCACGATGGCAGGTAACGCTGACCGGCGCACGATTGCCTGGTGCTGGGCTTTGAACGGTGCTGCAAGTGTTATTGCATCCTCGCTGGCGGTTGTATTGGCGATGTACTTGGGCTTCACTGTGGTGTTACTTGTCAGTTTGATGGCATACGCTGGTGTATTCGTTTTAATGCACTTGTTAGTTAAGAACACCTCGCGGCTGGCATAGGAAAGAATATTTTCTGGAGTGATTTTCATTTTTAGCGATATGCAATGAAAAACAAACCCATAATAATTGTGGTAATTTCCTGGAGCATGGCACTGTTAATTACGCTGATTGCTCTGCTGGTGATGAGCAGTCTGGTTGATCAGAAATGTAAAATCGTTGATGATCTTACTCAGAGAGCCAGCGCTCAAAATCCCAGTGCTTGCGTAATTCATGCTGAGGAATTTAATGCAATTATTGTGGAACAGGATTTTACCCTGAAGCATCGCTTAGTTATGGTGTTTACTGTCTCGTTGTTACTTATAATCACCCTATTGCTAACAGGTGTTTATGTAAATAACAGATCATGGAAGCGTTTGTCCACCGAGATGGACAAGGGATTGAACGAATATGAAAAGGGCAACTTCCATGTAAGGATCGAGACAAAGAAATTTAGTGATAACGCTTATTTAGTTGGTCTTTCCACACGGATTAACAACTTGGTGGAGATGTTTGACCACCTGCAAGGGAAAATCCAGAAGCATTACAAGATCGAACTGGAAAAAGCTGACAGACTGGCTTCGGTTGGTGAACTTGCCGCGAGCATGGCGCATGAGATTAAAAATCCGGTAGCGGGAATTGCCAATGCCATGCAGGTTTTAACTGCCGAGCTTCAACCCGATGATGAGCGGGTGCCGATTTTTCAGGAGATTCAGAATCAGGCGCATCGTGTGAATCGCGCCATTAATAATTTACTTTCCTATGCTCGTCCTGCTGAGCCGGAATTGGTGGTTGGCAACCTAAACGAACCACTTAATTCTTCGTTAGTTCTGATGGAAGGGCAGATTAAAGAGAGAAAGATAAAGTTAGATGCTATCTTAGATTACGATATTCCAAATGTGATGATCGACCGACAGCAGATGCAACAGGTGCTTGTGAATATTCTTTTAAATGCCATTCAAGCAATGCCGGATGGTGGTACTTTGACTGTGCAGACAGGGCATGATCTGGAGCGAATATTTGTTAAAGTTCGAGACACAGGGAAGGGAATTCCAGATAATGTTATGCCGGGGATTTTTATTCCGTTCTACACGACCAAACCTAAGGGCACGGGACTGGGGCTTGCGATCTCAAGGTCTATAGTGAACAATCATGGTGGCGAAATTGAGGTGCGCACGAAAGAGGGACAAGGCACAGAGTTTGATATTTATCTCCCGATTCATGTAGAAAACAATTGAGGACAGAGGTGGCAAAAGCACGCGTTTTAGTGATTGACGACGAAAAACTGATCCGTTGGTCGTTGGGGAAAAACCTGCAGAAGAACGACTATCATGTTGAGCTGGCTGCGTCAGGCGAAGAAGGAATGCGAAAATTTGACGAATTCTCGCCGGACATTGTTTTGATCGATAACAAACTTCCCGGCGCAACCGGACTTGAAGTGATGGCAGAAATCCGTTCGCGGGATCTGCAGGCGATTATGATTTTTATGACCGCCTACGGAACAATTGAAACGGCCGTTGAAGCCATGAAAAGAGGCGCTTTTGACTATGTGAACAAACCCTTTGTGTTTGAGGAAATTGAAATTCTCATTGAACGGTCGCTAAAGATGCAAGGTTTGGACACTGAAGTAAGTCGGTTGCGGGAAGTAGTTCGACATCAGTTTGACACAGATAACGTGATTGCCGAGTCTCCCGGTATGAAGGAGATTTTAACACTCGTCGATAAAATTGCTCGAAGCGAGGCGCCGACAGTTCTCATTACTGGAGAGTCTGGCGTTGGCAAAGATTTAATCGCCCGGCTAATTCACAAACGCGGTGCCAGATCCAGCAAACCATTTGTTACAATCAATTGTGCATCACTGACGGAGACGTTGCTCGAAAATGAGCTGTTTGGACATGAGAAAGGTGCGTTCACAGATGCCAAAGGCATGAAGCGCGGTCAGTTTGAGCTTGCTGGTGAGGGTTCTGTTTATCTGGATGAAATTGGAGAAATTCCTACAGCGACACAAGTGAAGCTCCTGCAGGTGATTGAAAACAGAGCTTTCCGCAGGGTTGGTGGAATCAAGGAGCATCGCATTGATTCTCTGATTATTGCGGCGACTAACATCAATCTGATTGAAGCTGTGGATGCCGGAGCTTTCAGGCGGGATTTGTTTTATCGTCTGAATCTGATTCCTTTTGAAATTCCTACACTTCGATCAAGACGTGAAGACATTATTCCGTTGGCTGAATATTTCATCAGGAGGTTCAACAGAGAATTTCACCGTCGCTTTAGTGGATTGACCGTAAACGCCAAGAAAGCGCTGGTTAAATATGACTGGCCTGGCAACGTCCGTGAGTTGCGAAATATCATCGAACGCATCGTGATTTTAGAAAACGCAGATATACTCAGGGCGAAATTTCTTCCTGTGGAGCTAGTCGAAAACGCTGTCGAAGTCGGAAAGACAAGTGTTTTAGACAGAAAAGGTATTGGCTTTGAGATTCCAAATGATGGGCTGTCTTTAGAAGCGGTTGAGCGTGAGTTGGTGTTGAAATCTCTTGAGAAATCAGGGAATAATCAAACGAAAGCCGCGAGCTTATTGGACATATCACGGGATTCATTAAGATATAAAATGAAAAAGTTTGGTTTATTATAAGTTTTTGGTTGTTGTTTTCTTAGTAGAGAAGTTGCGGTAGTTATGAACTTTTATTACATTACAAATTCATAATTTCGTAGTGGGGGCTTTATTGCTACGAAGTTGAGGGCAATGATACCTGGTGATTTCATAACCTGAAGGTTAATAGATGACCAACTACATTCCAGCGCTGATGCTGATCGCTTTCATGGTTTTCATGTCGGTGGTGATGTTGGCCGTATCCACATTCATCGGACCAAAGCGAACCAACCCTGACAAAGAACTTCCTTTTGAGACTGGCAATCTTCCCACACCCGGAAGTGCGCATCAACGGTATCCTGTGCATTTCTATTTAGTGGCGATAATATTTGTCGTGTTTGATGTTGAGATTGCTTTTCTGTATCCTTGGGCGGTTAAATTTAAACAACTCGGTCTTTTTGGCTTTGTTGAGATGGTCGTTTTTCTGACGATTTTATTTGTGGGCTGGCTATATGTCATTCGCAGAGGAGTTTTAGGATGGAAGTGAACAATGGCGCAGTCTGCGAAGATCAGAAGCAGCTACCAAACACACTGAATTATGTTCTGGGCTGGGGAAGAAAGTACTCGATTTTCTGGTATCCATTTATCACGGCTTGCTGTGGAATGGAATACATGTCCGTTTCATCCGGTCACTATGATATAGACCGCTTTGGAGCAGGATTGCCGCGATTCAGTCCTCGCATGGCGGATGTTTTATTAGTTGTTGGCACCGTTAATCACAAGCTTTCACCAGTTCTGAGCCGTATTTACGACCAAATCTGTGAGCCCAAATGGGTTGTTGCCTTTGGCTCATGCGCTTCAGTAGGTGGGCCTTACGATAATTACGCCGTGCTACAGGGCGTTGATCGCATTATTCCAGTGGATATATACATTCCCGGTTGCCCGCCCAGACCTGAGACAGTGATTGATGGGCTGATGAAGTTGCATGAGAAAATCCAACATCAGCGTCATGAGTTGTTTTAAACAACAGTTATATAAAGGATTCTGAAAGTGTCTCCTGAAGAATT
>CAZAGU010000001.1:0-57119 GCA_964484805.1 uncultured bacterium | reverse complement strand
GCTCTTTCATCAAGGTGTTCTGATACTAACGCTTTGTACTTTCATCTGGAGTACAATGAACAGCGTTAAGCTATTAATGAGCCTCTACCACTCGGTCATTGTTTATCTGATTGGCTCAATAATAGTATTTTCAATCGAGATTATTTTGCTTCGCGCACAGCAGTGGTCTGTTGCCGAAGCTAACCGAAAAATTCGCGAGAAAGCCGAGGAGGAAGCTGCTGAAGCAAATGCAGCTTATCAGGCAAAGCTTGAGAGAGAAAAACTAGAGGAAATGGAAGATTCTCCGATACCTGAAAAGCCTTTTGAAACCGGAGCAGGAGTGTGAGCACGGACACATTGAACGATACTCAGATTGATGAACTCTGGAATAAATTCCAGGATACGCGAGATGAGAACATCAGAGAAAGTCTCCTGATTCACTACCTCTCTCTGGTTAAAATCATCGCTGGAAGGATGAAAGTCACCTTGCCCGGTTCGGTTGAGTATAACGACCTTGTGAGTTCTGGTCTCATTGGGCTGATAAATAGCATAGATAATTTCAACCCAAAGCGTGGATTTAAGTTTGAAACATACGCGGCACCAAGAGTTCGCGGAGCAATACTTGATGGCTTAAGAGACGTTGATTGGCTTCCAAGATCATATCGCCAGAAGAGCCGGAAGTTGGATCAAACGATGGAGAAGCTGTTCGCAAGACTCGGAAGAATTCCTACTGATGAAGAGATCGCCAAAGAACTCGAAATGAACCTTGACGAGTACTACAAATATATCGACCATGTTGGCGCAGCCTCACTGGTTTCATTAGATATCCATGTATCCGGGGCTGAGGGTGATGGTGGTTCATTGTACGAAGTCATTTCTGATGACGCTCAACAAAATCCATACGATATGGTGGAAGAAGCAGACATTCAACAGACGGCGCTTCACCTGATAGACGAGTTGTCAGATCAGGAACGCACCGTCGTAGCGCTATATTATTATGAAAGTTTAACTTTCAGAGAAATTGGTGAAGTAATCGGCGTAAGCGAATCGCGAGTATGTCAGATTCACACAAAAATCATTACTATACTTAGAGTACGCTTGCGCAAACTACTTGAGTAAAGGAAATGGCTGAGATAAACAGGAGTGAGGGACTAGGTTCCGTCACAAAGGCTCCAAAGCACAAAGTCGTTCAACGTCGGCAAGAGAGCGCGCCCCCTGATGAACGAAAAAAAGGCGACACCGCAGATAGCCAGAAAAAACGTAAACGCAACAAGCAAAATTCTGGCAGCAGCGAACAATCTGCAGAGATTAAGGGCAAAAAAATAGACATCCAGGCATAAAATTTTTGGAAATATGCCTGAGATGTGACTTGCAATGCGCATCGTTGCCAACAAGTTCGTTATTTTATGGATGTGATTTTAACGTTATTCTGACATTTAGCCGATTTTAAGGAGGTAAGTCATTGGAATCCAGCCGGATGGAAAGAGTGAGCCAGATTGCTCATTATGTAAAAAACATGCCGACTTTACCGGTCGTTATGATGAAGCTGATTGAATTGGTGGACGACCCCAATACAACAGCGCCCAAACTGGCGCGTTTCATCAGCAATGACCCACCGATGACATCGAAAATTCTTAAGCTGGCGAATTCGGCATTCTATGGATTTCCGCACAAAATCGGCACAATCAACCTCGCTATTGTCGTTTTAGGATTTCAATCTGTCAAGGATCTGGCTCTTGCGGCAACTGTTGTTAAAACCTTCGGTGGTGGCGAATGTGATGAATTCTTTAAACCCATCAAATTTTGGACACACTCGATTGCTGTCGCCGCGGGGTGTAAGATTCTTGGGCAAGAAGGTAGCTTTAAGATTACTGGGGAGATATTCATCAGTGGGCTATTGCATGATGTCGGCGTGCTGATATTGTGCAATGAGATATCCGAGTTATACAAAAAGGCTCTCTATGAAGCTCGATATCATGGAACTGATTTGTATGATGCTGAAATGGATATACTCGGATTTAACCATGCCGATTTAGGTGGGTGGTTGTTGGAATCGTGGAAACTTCCAACGCATCAGATTGCGGCAGTTTACGATCATCCAAATCCTTGGCTATCATTCAGGAGGCCAAATCTTGGGATGTTGGTGCATTTCTCGGATCATCTCGCTAAACGCCTGGGGTATGGGCTGTTTAACGATGAAATTCTCCCAGACCTTCACCCAAAAGTTGGCGCATATCTGAATCTTAAACAAACCGAAGAAGGCGAAATTGACTGGCCTTACTACGAAGATTTACTCGAACGCGAAATGGAAAGGGCACAGGAATTTTTAAAAGTCCTCAGAGATGACAACAACTCGTAACAAAGCTACCCTCATTGTTTTTTTAACAATGACTCTGTTTTTCTTAGTAATACCTGTTGCTAATGCAAATCAGATCACAGACATTCAACGCGGTGTTTATGCCGGTTATGAATTGCTTGTGATCTACTATGACTCTCTGTCTCAAACCAGTCTGCAATATGACCGCGTTCTCGCAGAGTGCCGTGTTGACATTTCACAGACAACCCTTTCCGAACGCACCGAACGCCAGATTCAGAATCTTGCGGCAAGCCCGCTGATAAAAGACATCTCACGTGGATATGACGGCGCGACGTTAGTAATTCATTTTCATAAGACCGCCTTTCTGCGAACCTACATGGTAACAGGTCCCACCGCGCTGATGATTGATATCAGCCCAACTGAAGACATAGCCCGCCAACTGCCCTACGAACTCAGCCTTGACACATATCTGGCTGAAGCAGAAGCTGCCGAGAGAATGCACCGCTACGAAGTCGCTCTGCCGTACATCGAGCACATCCGCAACATTGAGCCAAACGAACCGGATTTCACCCATCGTGCTGGTATTATCCAGCATAAGCTTAAACGATTCGATGCCGCGCTGGCAAGCTTCGCCAGCCTGTGCAACGACCCTCGCTATGCCGCCGATGTGCGAGCCCGACGCGCGATGATATATCTGGCAATGGGCGACACCACATCCTCTGGACGAGAATGGGCAACCTATTTTCACGGGCAACAGCCTGCGCAACAATCAACGCCAGTTCACACGGGTTTGACTACATCAAATAGACAACCGCTTGAAAGACAAATTATTCAGACTCCACCTCGTGAAGTGGAAAGTGACGTTGGCGAACGAGCTAAAGAAATCCTCAAAGCTGGCGAAAGTAGCTTTAAATTTATCGGATGGTCTCTTTTGCTCATTGGCGCATTAGTGTTGATTAAATTTGTTTTTGACAGCCGAAACGCCAAACCCGCGGCGGTACATCCTAACCCCAGCCGTCATCGCAATTATGACTTTGGATCGCGCGAAAGACCCATGCAACCTGCAAGTGGGGAACGATACCGGAAAGAATCACCGATAAACACAATGTCGGGATTTGACCCAATTGAAGACAACTACGCTCCAAAGCCTCCATCCTGGGAACAGGAAATGGCAGATTATCAGGAGCAAGACTACCAGACATCAGATTTTTCCCGACGTAACAGACATCCGAACTTTGATGCCGAGCAATTCGTTAGCGAGGATCGTTACGATTCTCGACGGGATTTCCGCTCTGATCATTCCAGAGACTCTGAATACAATAATGCCAATGGCGGATTTTCGCAACGCCCAACAACCTCGAGGCGTGAAGCCTATTACTCCTCCGAAGATGACAGGTATCGAGGACGGGTTGACGATAGCAACACCGCCTATTCACAAAGAGTTTCCAACGCATATAAGCATGAATCTCGCCCACCACGAGAACCTCAGCAACCTACTGAAACACAGTTTCAGCATGATAGAGTTCAAGGCGAAGACAGCAGAATTCCGGTGTCAAGGATTCTCGACATGGCTGCACAAGGACAAACTGAACTCGAAATCGCTCGCTCTCTAAATTTAGGGCGTGATGAAGTCTCTATGGTAATAAATTTAGCAAAACTAGCAGGAAAAGGGGAGACCGTATGACTCATAAATTCGAGTTTACTCCCGAACCGCCAAAACATTTGACTACTCAGATCAGCGATTATTGCACTGATCTTTGCCGCATAAGCGCACTCGGCTATATGTCCAGCGCAATCATGCACGATATTGGCAATGCCCTCACGGTTATCTCTGGCAATGTTCAAATAATGCAGATGAAAAGGGATGGACTTGACACCGATGATTTAAATAGCAGATTGAATTTGATTATGGATCAAATTTCTCGCATTGAAAACACCATCGGGCGAGTGGGAAGTTTCGGATCACGGCTGACCGGAAAAAAAGCCGAGGTTAATCCATATCAAACCCTGAACAATGCCCTGTTCGCGTTTAAACGCAGAACATTGTTGGATGGATTGGATGTCGAATTCCCTGATGAGAAAAAGCAACTTCTCCTCTATTATGATCCATCCATTCTTGAGTTTATCTTTTTAGAAATGCTCATGCTTTTTATTAATGTTTTAAAAGGCAAAGGCAAGCTTAGGATTAACACAGCAAAGTCCTCCGAGTTTTGGTCTGTTTCCGCTGAGCTTGAGCAACCTTCGACTTATGCAGACCAGATAAAATTCTGGAAAGATGAGAAACTGCCTGACCTTCTCATTGGCACTCTTTCAGCCTTAGGTATCAAGGGTGGCAACGTAACACTTTATGGTGATGAAATTGGTGTTGGTTGGAAGTTAAGCTTCCCGGTAAATAAAGATCAGCAATAATCTCTGGAGATACTGGCTGATTTTAGACAATTTCACGAAAAAGAAAAATGCGACATATTTTTAATACACTACTGATTTTCACTTTTCTGGTGTCTTTGGCAGGATGTGCAATTGAAGAGGTTGAAGGCGGCCACGAAGGCTTCCTGTTTGTCAGCGCCGTCGATACGCTGGGTGCGGAAATAACAGGCGCAACCGTCCTCGTTGACAATGTCGAGCGCGCCGAGCGCACTCCCGCAATTCTGAATGGACTGCGAACAGGCACCCACGAAGTCACTGTGCGCAAGCTGGGTTTCTTCAGTAAAATGTCTGAAGCCGTTATCACCAGTGGTGACACAACCGTGTCCGAATTTACGCTCACACCTGTGGCTGTCGGACAGACCGGAATTCTGGCTGTTACTTCAAATCCATCAGGCGCTAGAGTGCTGATGGATGGACACGCTGTGGAAATTAATGGCGAACTGGCTCGAACACCGGCAAATCTGTATCTTCCCTGGGGCGTTTATCAGCTATCGGTTCATCTGGAAGGTCACGCCACTGTCTCTCCGTTGTTACCATCTGCCGAAGTCCGCGCCGGTGAGACAACAGACTTTGAGTTTACATTAGCCGAAGTTGAAACTGCGCAGGAAGCCGGAAAGCTCCCGTTCGACTTCACGCGCGAGAATGTCGAGGGTGATTCGGTACGCCTCAGCGACCTGACCGGCTATGTTGTGCTAGTAAATTTCTGGTATGCAGACTGCACACCTTGTATTCATGAATTCCCCGGCATTGAAAACGTCTATCGCGACCTCGGCAGTTCAGGTTTTAAGATACTGGCGATTAATCCCATGTTCCCGGATGACCGTGATGAAGTGCTTCGGGTGCGCAGTGAACTGGGCTTGACATTCCAATTGCTCCTCGATTGGGATCGTTATGTAACAACAACGCTTTATGGCGTGAATCCCTTCCCACGAAACATTCTGGTTGACCGAACCGGCAAGATTGCCGAAGTGCTTCCATCAGTTTTAGAAGAGGAACTCAGAGGCAAGGTAAACGGACTTTTGTCCCAATCTGAAAATTAGTTTAACAAAACACACGCCCGAAACAACTAACTTAAGGATACATTATGCGTGTTAGCAACATATTGTTTTTAGCAATCCTGCTGCTTGCCACTCCAATAATGGCACAGCAATTCGAAGTAACACCAGATTCTACCGAGGGTATCGGCGTTCCTGATGATCTCAATATTTTTGGCTCTCTGATCGTAAATCAATGGGATCAGGAGAATCATATTCTGTGGACATTAACATCCAATACACCTGAGGGCTGGACGGTGGAAATTTGCCAGGGTTTGCTTTTCTGCTGGGCTCCCTGGATAACACAAGATACATTGGTTTTACCACCAAATGGCAGGGACACATTGTTTGTTAAGTTTCATACCAACGAAACCGAGGGTGTGGGATGGGCAACAATGTTAATGGTGGCTGAAGCAGACACTAACATCCGCGAAGAAATCACCTTCGTCCTGACGGTTGGTGAAACTGGCGTAGGCGGCGACCAAGCGCCTCGTTCTAACAATCGCTTGTCCTACGATTTGCAGAATCATGCTGGTTTCAGCGCCGATGGCTGGCAGTTGAACGTGCCGAGCTTGTCAAATTTATCTGTGGCAGTGTATAATGTCGCTGGTCAGCGAATGGAGACGCTTCTGAGCGGTGCAATGTCGGCAGGGGTTTACAACATTCCGATGCCTCGTCAGCTTGCCAATGGCGTGTATTTCCTGATGGTCACGGGTGATCTGGGAACCGCCAGCCAGCGGTTTGTCTCGATTCGGTAGCAATGCCACCGATTTCCCATAAAAAAATAACACGGATTAGGCAGATTGAAATCTGCTTAATCCGTGTTATTGCTGTAAATATTTGCAAATTCAATCAGCATCTCGGACAAGGCGGAAGCCGATGTGGTAATCCCGGAAGGAAGGTGAGGTAGCATAGCGTTGCGCCGAACGGCAGAACCAAGGATAATAGAGAAAGCCAGCACCACGCCAGATCCGAATAGTGCCGCCTTCTGAGTTTTCCAACCATGGACTACCATCATCCGGTGCATCATCATAATCGGTATGCCAGCGATCCTCACACCACTCCCAAACATTACCACTCATATCATATAATCCCCAGGCGTTGGGCAACTTCGTCCCTACATCAGTAGTTCCATCTGGATTATTTTCGCTATAAACAGCATAATCGCCAATGTCTTCATAATCGGGATCATCGCCCCAGTAAAAACGTGTATTCGTTCCTGCTCGACAAGCATACTCCCATTCTGACTCCGATGGCAAACGAAAATTATTATCCAATTCAGCCTCAAATTCCTGTATGTCATCCCAACTAACATAATATACCGGATGATTATCACCAATACCATAATCGTGAGCAGGATTATCACCCATCACCGCTTCCCATTGGGCTTGAATTACCTCATGCTTACCAACCCAAAAACCGTTCTCAAATTGTACAGAATGAACCGGTCCCTCACTAACTTGGCGGCCATCCTCATCGTTTGGACTACCCATTTCAAATTCACCGGATGGAATCCAAACCATTGTAACGGTTACGTCATCGGTCAGTTGAAACTCACGTTCATCACCGGCTTGAGGTCCTTCTCCCTCCTCAGCAAATGTAATACTGTCAACATCAGCAAGATTGAATGATGCTGTCTCCCCATCGTCGGTGTGAATCTGCATCACTTGAGCGGGTGCAGTCGCAACACCCAGCAATAGGACTAACAGTCCTAGTAAAATTTTACGAAAAGTCATTTTGATTCCTCCGATTATTTGATGAGTAACATTTTCTTGGTTTCGGCGGATCCGCTGAACGACAGTTGATAGAAGTACATTCCGGCTGCCACTTTGACGTTGTTTGAGTTCTTACCATTCCATTGGGTTTGGTAAGAACCAACGATTTGTTGATCAGATACAAGCTTTGTGATTTCTTTGCCCATTACGTCGTAGATGATGATTTCAACAAAACCGGGTTGGGTTAGCTCGTAGCTGATGTTGGTTGAAGGGTTGAATGGATTTGGATGATTGCTCAACAGGCGAAAGCTGTTGAGGATGTTGCTTGCTTTGTCTAAGTCTTTGACGGCATTAAGTCCATCGAAATCAATGAACTCAACATCCGAAATAACGAACGGAACAGATTCTCCTTCAGATGTGTGAACCCATAGCGTAATCTCAGCATTTGAAGAACTAAACAATAAAACAAGCACAAGCAAAGTGATCAAGCTTTTGAGATTCATAAATTTCCCCCTGTATATTTCGAAAATACTCTAGGCTAATCTAAGAAATAATAGAAGAGAAGTCAAGCAAGGAAAATTACGGAGTTGAAACATTTTGAAAAAGAATAATGCAAACCGTCTTTGAATTCACGGCAGATTACCTTGATTATTTACGTCAATGTTGAGTACATCCCTAATCTGCTAAATCCGTTAAATCTGTTGTGAATTAAAGACTAGGGACGAATGCGGTGGATACCAGCCTTCGCTGGTATGACGGGGCCTCACACCAAAATAACCGTCACCACGCCAGCAACCAGACAATAAGCCGCAAACCAGAACAGCTTGCCGCCAGAAACAACTTTCAGCATTATAGCAATCGCAAAATAGCCGGAAATCGCCGCGGTGATTCCACCAAGGATATGCTCGATACCAAACCCCGCCGAGCCATCCATCCAGTCCTTGATCGTCAACAGCGCCGCGCCGCCTATTGCTGGTAATGATAAGATAAACACGAAATCTACAGAACCTTCCTTCTTGACACCAGTCGCCATGCTGGCGGCAATGGTCGATCCAGAGCGTGAAATGCCGGGAATGATCGCCAACGCCTGCGCCAAGCCAATCGTGAAAGCTCGCAAGTACCCCATCTGACTGACCGCGACTTTCGGCTTGCCAAACCGTTCTGATGCGAATAAAATGATGGCAGTGAATATCCAGGCAATCCCTACCAGATGAATGTCGTTAAACAATTCATCAATCTGATCCTTAAACATCAAGCCAACCACACCAGCAGGAATCGTGCCGATGACAATGTAGCCGATCCAGTTCAAGCCTTCTTTACCGCCCTTGAGCGCCTCGGAAAAGATGCTGATAATACGCTGGCGGAAGAAAATCAGCACAGCAACCAGAGTCCCGAGGTGCACCGCTACTTCAAACCCAACATCCTCTGCCAGACCAGCGTGCAAAAGATGCCTCGCCACCGCCAGATGACCACTCGATGAAACCGGCAGGAACTCAGTCAGCCCCTGCACCACCCCCATTATTGCCCCCTGCACAGGAGTCATTAATTACTCTCCAAATTTACGCAAATTTCGCATCTCGAAAATTATTCCGGCGCGCTGAACATACCTCTAATCTCGCTGACGGTCTCGACATGACCATTTATAAACTGCTTGAATTCCACATTCCGATCCACTCTCTCCTCTTTCAAAAGCGAGACTTCGCCGGAAAGGGTTTTCAAATAGCGTATCTGCGACAACACCTGACGCATTTCCGCTCTGTTGGCGGCATGACGCGCACCAAATGCAATCATCCGCGCCGCTCGTTCACCAAGCAAGTGAAACGGCGAAACGACAGCCATGCTATCGCCAGCAACCGCTTCGGCAAATTTGTAGTATTCTTCGCCGCCAACTCCGGCAATCGGTTCGGCAAAAATCAAACCATCCACATAACCGCTGTTCTTCGATAAAGCTTCGGCATCGCCCCACGACTCGTTGCCAAGCAATTGCGTTTTAATGTTTGAACGAGCAAACTGAGGTGCGACCATCTGCACCATGCCCGGTTCAATCACAAATAAAAAGCCATCAAAAATATTCAAGGGGATTTCCAGAGAATCAACATCTTTTTTGTTTTCAACCATCCAGCCGCGAATGCGACGGTGGTCAAATTCCCAGAGCGAGTCGAGGAAGCTCTGCGACAGCGTCAAACCGGGCAATTCATCTGGCTCAAGCTCAATGCCCTCCGGTGGCAATACCAAATCTAAACACACGTCCAGTGGAATATACCGGAGCCGATCCATCCACCTGATGCTGTCAGCGAAGTAAAATGCCCTTACTTTCTCTTCTGTGACGTAGGTTGTGTCCTTCATCAGATAGCCGTTCACCGCAAAAAATGTCTTCAGCGAGTCATCGTAAGCCCGGCGTAAACCAATCTGACGCATTCGAGCAAAGTAGGTCTTAAAATCCTGTGTTCCCGGATAATAGAATTCCTCAGCCAGTATCTCAACACCAGCTTCTGCCGCATCTTGCTCAAAGCTCCTCGCTATCTGGCGACCTTCCTGATTGCCCGGCACCAGCAAGCCAAATTGCCCCAGTCCCATCATGGAGATGGCATGGCGAGCTAATTTCCTGCCGATAACAGCATAATCCGATCTGCCCTGAAAGACATTTCTGCCAATAGCCGCGACGCCTTCCACCGGGCAAGTGGTGGTTACAAAAGGAGTTTCCTCAGCCTCACAAATTGAAGCTAAAGTCGCAGCTTCGGATGGATTCATCCCGCCGACAATCGCCCAAGCGCCTTCACGAATAGCCTGCTGAGTGATAAGCGCAGCTCGCACCGGATCATCCGCCGTGTCAAAGTATTCTAACTCGCCCAGATGTGCGCTGTCCCAGTAAATCTTGAATCCCTGCTGGAATTCATTAGTAGCCGTTGAATCCGCGCCGGTAAACGGAAGCACCAGACTGACCTTAAAGGCGCTACTATTAAAATCATCTTCTTTCTGGCTGAGCATTCTCGATTGATCCAGATACTGATCCAATTCATCCAGCCAGCTACGGGCTGTTTTTACCAGCTTATCATCGGTCGAGAAACTGACGATCCAGCTCAGATACTCACGGGCTTCAGACCATTTCTCAGCCATCAACGACGCTTCAGCGAGCACCATCCGGCCGTTGTCAATGTATTTTGAATTGGGATATTTCAGAAAGAGGAACTTAACTTCGAGGAGCGCCAGGTCAACATCGCGCATATTTAATGCCGCCTGTGCCACCAAAATCGTTACTGTCGAGCTAAATTTGGAGCGTGGGAAGGCTGTGCGAAATTTTTCCCCGCTCGAAATCACTCGATCCCAGTCATGATTGTTAAAATTAGCTTTGATTTCATCAATCGCCTGCTGGTCTGACAACCAAACCGATCTTGTATTAGATTGAGCAGTAGTCGATGTAGAAAAGATGAGCGGGATTAGGCAGACTGCAAGGATATAGAATAGCTTCTTCATTGTCACTCTTAAATTTATTCCCATTCCACCGTCGCCGGGGGTTTTGAGGTTATGTCATACACAACCCGGTTGACACCGGACACTTCACCAGTAATGCGGGATGAAATTTTCGCCAACAGATCATGCGGTAGTGGGCTGTATTCAGCCGTCATGAAGTCGCGACTGTCCACAGACCTAAGCGCCAGAACTTGGTCATAAGTTCGAGCATCGCCCATCACGCCCACCGTCCTGATCGGCAGAAGCACGGATAACGCCTGCGAAACCCGCTCATACCAGCCGGATTTCCGTAATTCTTCGATGAATATCGCATCGGCTTCCTGAACGATTCTCACAGCTTCAGGTGTTAAAGCTCCCAGAATTCTCACAGCCAAGCCGGGTCCAGGGAACGGATGACGCATAACGATATGTTCCGGTAAGCCGATTTCCCTGCCGACTTTACGCACTTCATCTTTGAATAGATCACGAAGCGGTTCGATTAATTCCAAACCCAGCAAATCAGGCAATCCACCAACGTTGTGATGAGTTTTAATCACCGCGGCGGGACCTCGAGAATGTGAGGACTCGATCACATCAGGGTATAATGTCCCTTGAAGCAATAGTTTTGCATCGGTGAATTTCTTCGCTTCGTCCTGAAATACTTTGATGAAGCGATGGCCAATTAACTTGCGTTTCTTCTCAGGGTCATCCACGCCCTTGAGGTCGTCATAAAATTGCTGGCTGGCATCAACAATATGTAAACTGTCACCAAATCTTGGCTCGAAAACTTCTTTGACCTGCTTGGCTTCATCTTTGCGCAAAAGCCCGTTGTCAACCAGCACCAGGCGCAGTTGATCGCCAATAGCTTGATGAACCAGTGTGGCGGCAACAGCGGAATCCACGCCACCAGAAAATGCCCCGATGACCTTCCGGTCGCCGATCATGATCTTAAGCTCTTCGACAACATTTTCAGCGAAGGCTCCCATATTCCAGCCACCTTTGGCGCCGCATATTTCATAGAGGAAATTTCTGAGGATCACATCACCGGAAAGCGTATGGCTTACTTCAGGGTGGAATTGCACACCATAGAACTTAAGGTCGGGATTCTCGATTGCCGCAACAATGCCCGAATCACTCATTCCCGTCAGATTCCAGCCGGGCGGTGGCACCGAAACATGATCGCCATGGCTCATCCAAACCTGCTCGGCTTCAGTTAAACCTTTCAGAAGCTGAGATGGTTGAATGACTTCGACCAACGCTCTGCCATATTCGCGGCGCGCCGAAGCTTCAACCTTGCCGCCATTGCCCAGCGTCATGAGTTGCATCCCGTAGCAAATGCCGAGTATGGACAGGTTCAACTCGACCAGATCATCCCAACGACTGGGAGCGCCTTGATCGTAGGTTGAGCTGGGACCTCCCGAAAGGATAATCCCAATCGGGTTGATCTTTTCGATTTCCGCTTGAGACAAATCCCAAGCTTCAATGCGGCTGAACACACCTTCCTCTCGACACCTTCGCGCGATGAGCTGGGTGAATTGTGAGCCGAAATCGAGTATAAGAACCGTTTCTTCTGGTTTCAACACTATATTTCCGATCTAAACATTAAATCCTAAATGTCATACCTGCGAAGGCAGGTATCCATCGCATTCATCCCCAGCTACACAATCCTTTGTGCCCTTGGCGGTTAATTATTAGCCCCGGAATGCAGTCGCTTCCGGGCTACGGATCCCAGACTTCGTTGGGATAACAGCACAAAGGCAATTACCACACTAAACGCCAAAATCCCAGTCTTCCAACGTCTTCAACATCCTGGTTTCGGTCATCCGCGCATGAACTGGCGTGATTGAGACATAGCCATCGCGTATCGCCTCTATATCCGTGCCCGCGCCGTCTTCGGTCAGTTCCTTGTGGTACTCAGTCCAATGGCAATCGACACCATTTTTACCTTTTTCACATCTCACTTGTTCAATATACCGCGAAGCACCCTGCTTGGTCAAGCGGACGCCTTTGATTTCAGCCAATGATAACGGTGGAACATTAACATTGATCAAATTCCCCTTGGGGATGCCATGCGCTAAAACCTGCTCAACCACCTGCTGGGCATATTTCGCCGCGACTGAGAAATCATTATACCTCTTGGAAGCCAAAGATACTGCCACTGAAGGCACTCCGAGTATTGCTCCTTCCATAGCGGCGGCGACTGTGCCACTGTACAGCAGATCAACGCCGGTGTTTTCACCTTGATTGATTCCAGACACGACGATATCCGGCATACCATCCATCAGAGATCGTATGGCAAGTTTTACGGAATCAACGGGCATTCCATGAACAGCAAATCCGCGACCTCCTGCAACCCAATCGACATTATCAACTCGCAGGACATCGCGCATAGTAAAGGAATGGCTGACTCCGCTCCGCTCTGAGGCGGGCGCAGAGAGCCAGACTTCGCCGAGTGATTCCAGGGCATCGTAAAGCGCCCGAATACCGGGTGCGCTGTATCCGTCGTCATTGGAGATGAGAATTCGCATTTGTAACTTGATGTTTGAGGAACGTACTATCTGTTTTACAGATGTTTGAAGTGAGATAAGATACAACGGTGAAAGCCATTTTGCACCTTTTAGGGGCATTGCGGGAATAGATGAAGGGAAAAAGGCGGGAGAAATTTTCAATCGGAAAGAAATTATAACCTAACTATCAATTTAACCAAGAAAGAGAGTTGTAATGGATTTGATCAAAGATTATAATGAATATAAATTAACCATGGGAGTTTTTCATGCTGAACGAACTAAGAATCCAAAACTTTAAAATCTGGAAAGATACAGGTCGAATACGTTTAGCGCCTATCACCATATTTTTCGGAACAAACAGCTCTGGAAAATCGAGTATCGGTCAGTTCCTGATGATGCTGAAACAAACCGTGGAATCTGCGGACAGAAAAGCTGTACTCTTTCCCGGAGAAAACAATTCCCCTGTTCAACTCGGTTCCTTCAATGAAATGGTTTTTGAACGAAACACAGAAAATGACATTAAATTCCAATATAAATGGAATATGCCTGAGTCATTGACCATTAAAGACCCAGTAACCAATAATCCATACAAAGGGAAATCATTACTTTTTGAATCTGCACTTGAATTTAGAGACAAGGAGAAACCTGCACTATCTGTTGCCAATTTTAATTATACACTCTACAACGATGAAGGCATTGATTTGATCTCTATTGGCATGAATATCAAGGATAACAAGGGGAACTATTCAGCTGAATGCGATAAAGAAAAGTTTAAGTTAGTCAGGCAAAAGGGAAGACCATGGGATCTTGGAAATCCTATGCGATTTTATGGATTTACTGATGAGTTTGTTGCCTACCATCAAAACGCAGATTTCGTTAAAGGACTAAACCTTCACCACGAGAATATGTTTGGCTCGATGTTCTATTTAGGTCCACTAAGAACAAAAACAGAACGGATTTATTCATGGTCAGGCAATGAACCAGAAAGTGTCGGGTATTCTGGAGAAAATACTATAGCTGCAATTCTTGCAGCAAGAAATCGAAAGATTAATTTCGGAAAAAATACGCGTTACAAATCATTTAGTGAAGTTATTGCAAAAAAATTAAAAGAAATGAATATAATTGATGATTTTAAGGTTAAAGCTATTGCGGAAGGAAGGCACGAATATGAAGTGAAACTAAAAACTAAAGGGTCAAATTCTTATGTGAGTTTGCCTGATGTTGGATTCGGTGTTTCACAGGTGCTTCCTGTTATCACTCAGGTGTTTTATGCTCCTAAGAATTCGATAATTATAATGGAACAACCCGAAATTCATCTGCACCCCAGCGCCCAATCTGCTCTGGCTGATGTAATGATTGATGCTGTAAAAGCTCGAGAAAATAATAACGATAGAAATGTTCAATTGATTATTGAGACTCACTCCGAACATTTTCTCAGACGAATTCAGCGAAGAATCGCCGATGAAACCATCTCGAAAGATGATGTTGCGGCATATTTCGCTGATGCCACACAACATCCAGCTAAATTAATTCCTCTTCAGATTGATCTGTTCGGCAATATAGAAAATTGGCCAAAGGACTTCTTCGGAGATGAAATGACCGATATCGTAGAACAATCAAAAGCAGCCTTAAGTAGAAGGAAACAACAGATTTTAGATGCCCGTGAGGACGCAAATGGCTAAATTTCCAACCAAGTGTGTTGTTGATACTAACGTGCCTATCACAGCGAATAAAGTTAGAGACCTCAATGATATTACTGATTTGTCATTAATTGAATGCATTGAAAATTGTGTTGAGGCAATACGACAGGTTTCAAATAATAAATCATTTGTCATGGATGAAGGCAACGAGATATATGATGAATATAGACATAAACTTAACCTGCAAGGTCAGCCTGGCGTCGGAGATATGTTCCTAAAATTGGTGCATGATTTTCGGTGGCAACTTCCACAGGATTACCGTGTAAAAATTACAAAGCAAGGAGATAGTTATAAAGAATTTCCTATGCACGAAGGGTTAAAGGATTTTGATTTATCAGATCGCAAATTCGTTGCAGTGGCAAACGCTCATCCCCAAAAACCACCCATCTTACAAGCAACTGACAGCAAATGGTGGGGTTGGAAGGACGCTCTCAAGGAAAAAGGTATTAACGTGGAATTTTTATGTCCCGACTATTGTCGGGAAAAGTATCTAAAAAAATTCAATGAATAAAAAAACACACAGAGAAATTTGTGACCATTAAAGATAAATCTGTATTGAGCAAGTTGATTTCCTTTAACCCATCCACAGAGCCAGACAACACAAATTTTCACGCCATCCGACCCTGTGAAAGGATTTCCAGAAGCCAATCCCGGCAATATTCGCTACCCGCGGATTCCTTTTTTTAAACGCGTTATCGTCTTCCCTTCGCGGCAGATATTTCCCCAGACGCGCTCGGATTGACGGCGCAAATGCACGTCATGGCGCATCTCGAACGATTGCGCGTCATGCTGAAGTTTCAGATAATGCTCATAGCGATCAGGCTTGATTAAACCGCGCTCAATGCCATCTTTTACCGCGCATCCGGGTTCCGATTGATGCGTGCAGTCACTGAAACGACACTGGTCAGCCAGAGCCTCAATTTCCGGAAAGACCGACGCAATGCCATCGCTTTCGACAAGCTGCAGTTCACGCAATCCGGGTGTATCAATCACCAAGCCGCCATCGGGAAGCACGATCAACTGACGATGAACCGTGGTATGGCGTCCTTTTGAATCCACGCCACGAACTGCTCCGGTGTCCATCATGTTTTTGCCGGTCAGCGTGTTGATCAGGGTCGATTTACCCACGCCCGACGGCCCAACAAACGCCGCGGTAATCCCAGGGCGCAGTTGCGAATGGATTTCCTGCAAGCCCTCGGTCGTTTTCGAGCTGGCAAGTATCACATCTACACCCGGGCTATGGATTTCGGTTTCGAGTTTTAAAGCGGAAGTATCCTCCACTAAATCAGTCTTGTTCAGCACAACAATAGGCATAGCGCCGCTCGACCAGACTAGTGACAGATAGCGCTCAATTCGGTTTGGGTTCAGCGCCAAATCCAAACCCGCGACGATGAAAACCACATCGACATTAGTCGCCAGTACTTGGCTAACGCCCTCTTTGCTCGCGGAACCTCGATTCAGTGACGTTTTCCGGGCGAGTACCCGTTCGATAAAGACGATCTCATCTGAAAAATCCAAGACCACCCAATCGCCCACTTTTGGCAACATTTCACCTTTGAGCTCAGTGAGCTGCCGCCCGGAAAGGCGTGCTTTTCCGGCTCCGTCTATAGAAAGAGTTTCGAACTCGTTGCGGTGTTCGGCTATGATCCGCGCGAGTCGTTTTTTGTCTAAAGTCGAGTCTTCGAGTTGGTTTTCAAAAAAGGGGGAAAATCCTAAGGATGAAAGTTCAAACATTTCTTGCTCTCTGCATTTTTTCCATTAATGGCAATAAAAACCCTATCCGACCGAAAAATAACGGCGGATTGAAGGAATGGGATCAAGGAAACAGGGGGGACCGGAGTCAGTTAACGAACGTATCCAGTTACCACCTTTATTTCGCAAGATCCATGATGAGTGCAAGCTTAAACATAAGTCCTTTCACATTAAAGGCAAGTTGACGACCATTAAATATATATAACCAGAATCGGAAAACAAAATCCAAATGTTTGATTTTATCCTGACTAAAAAAATCAGCCCTAATTAGACCGAATCGCTAAAAAATAATCCCCCTGCCTGATGAAAGCAAGGGGATTATTACGAGGCAATCCAGTTAAACTTCTGCCGTTGCGGTTTTCGCTATAGGCTTCGGTTTCGCCTTTGGCTTCTCTTTGATTAGTTCAGGATGCAATGGCTCGTCGGTTGTCTGGATAATCGCTCCAGGATTACAAACCGCAATACACGCGCCACAGAGCACACAATTCTCGCTGTGGAAAATCGGAATGCCTTTGTCTTTATCCCATTCGATGGCATCGTAGTCACAGGCTCGCACACACTTGCGGCAGTGCAGACAGCCGCGCTCGCATTTGCCTCGACCGGGAATGTCCCGCATCGGCAGATAACTGCAAGCCAGCGCCAGCTTGGTGTCCGACGAAACCAGCGTTATCAGGTTGTGCGGACATTCGATCACACACAAGCCACATCCTATACACTTGTCCCAGTCCACCTTTGCCACATGGAGCTTCGGATCAATGGTGATGGCGTCCTCCGGGCAGACTGTCGCGCAATCGCCCAGCCCGAAACAACCGAAAGGACACTGTTTGAAGCCGTGCAACAGCAACGCCGAGGTCTTGCAGGAATTCACACCGTTGTACAAACCAATGATTTCATTATCGCCAGCGCAGGAAATAAACGCCTTCTTGCCCATGGCTGAAGCGTCAATCTTAAGGTCAAGTGCTTCCTGCAATGCCGCCAACATGTCCTCATCCTGCAACACACCCGGACAGGGGCATTCGTTGAAGTGCTCTTTATCAATCACCAATGCCTGAGCATAGGCAAAACACCCAGCTTCGCCACATGCGCCGCAGTTTAAACCCGGCAAATGCTCGGTCAATTCCTGAACTTTGCGGAATGATTCAGGTTCGGGTGGCAGAACACTGCTGACGATTAAAATCAAAACGCCGCAACCCAATCCTACCGATGTTAATGCTATAATCGCGCCGATCATTATTCATATCCTCCTTAAACCATTCCTGCAAAGCCCATGAACGCCAAAGCCAGGAGCGCCGCGGTGATAAACGCCAGCGGCAATCCCTTCATCGTCTTCGGACAGTCGCAAAGCTCAAGCTTCTCGCGTATGCCCGACATAATGACCAGCACCAGGCTGAAACCGACACCAGCACCCAACGCGCTGACGATAGCCTCGATCAGATTGAATCCTTCCGAAGAGTTTATCAGCGTGATGCCCAGAACGGCGCAGTTTGTGGTGATGAGCGGCAGGAAAATTCCCAGTGCATTATACAGCGTCACGTTCGTCCGCTTGATGGTGATCTCGGTGATCTGCACCAGCGAAGCGATGACGAGAATATAGACGACGATGTTCATGTATTCGACCGAGAACGGAATCAAAATGAACCGCTCGATCAGGAAAGTTGCCACCGATGCTATCACCATCACCAGTGTTACCGCGATGCCCATGCTGACGGCGTTCGATGTTTTCTTGGACACACCAAAGAACGGGCACAGACCGAGAAACTTGGCGAGAACAAGGTTGTTGACAATCGCCGTTACAATAAAAATTCCAAATAGATTACTCATTGTCAATCACTCCCACCCAACGGAACAACGCCAGCAACAGCCCAATCACCAGGAACGCTCCCGGTGCCAGAATGAAGAACGCCATCGGCTCGTTGAACAGCACAGGAAGCTTGATGTAAATCGTCCCAAACAAGGACAGGCTTCCCGCACCCAGCAATTCACGGCAGATGGCAATGATGACCAGCGCCAGCGTAAAGCCAACGCCAATGCCAAACGCATCGCTGATGGATAGGACAATGCCATTCTTCGAGGCGAACACTTCCGCCCTGCCGAGAATGATGCAGTTGACCACGATCAGCGGCAGATAAATCCCCAGCGATTCATACAACGCTGGCACATAAGCCTCAAACACAAGGCTGAGGATGGTGACGAAGGTCGCGATAATCACGATAAAAACCGGAATCCGCACCATGTTCGGGATGACATTCCGCAGTAGCGAGATGATGACATTCGCGCAGAGTAGCACAAAAATCACACCCGCGCCCATTCCCAGAGCGTTGTCGATTGTATTGGTCACGGCAAGCGTCGGACATAATCCCAGTGTCAGGACGAAGACCGGATTTGAGATGACAATGCCCTTGGTGAATTCCTTGCCGAATCGAGCGGCTGAACTCAGTTGTTTTTTATCCGTCATCTTAGCCCCTCCTGCCGTTGATGATTGCTATCTTATCTTCCATCATCGCGCGTACACCATCGGTCACAGCTTTCGAGCTGATCGTCGCGCCCGTGATGGCATCAACCTTGCCGCCGTCTTTCTTCAGCTTGACATCGCTGGCATTCATACCCACAAACTGCGCGGCAAAGGATTCCTGCTTGATGATTTTATCACCAAGCCCCGGGGTTTCCGTGTGGGAAATGACGACCACGTCTTTGATTTTGAAAAGATTACCAATGCCCACCAGAATCTTGATGTCGCCGCCATATCCTTTGCCTTTGCCGAGGAAAGCGTAGCCGATCAAGTCATTTCCACCAGTAATGGTGTATATGCCATCTTCCTGCGTGAATTCCTGCATTTCGGGGAATATATCACCCAGCAGTTGCCTGATTTTCGCTTGTTGCTGAGCGATAATCTGCGGACGGGCTTTGCTGTCGATTGCCGAAAGAAGGCTCACCGAAGCGAGCGTTACAAGCGTCAGAAAGATGATCGCGTAAGCGTTATTGTCTGTAATTTTTTTAGCCATGTTGGTGTGCCTCACGCTTTCTGTAAGTCTTTGCGGAAACCAAACGGCTTCGGCTGTATGTAGCGGTCAATCAGCGGCACTAAGGAATTCATAATCAGAATTGAGAAACAAACTCCTTCAGGCATTCCGCCGAACTGCCGAATCAACATCGTAATCAAGCCACATCCCACACCGAATATCAGCCTGCCTTTGACTGTCAACGGCGATGTCGCGTAGTCGGTCGCCATGAAAAACGCGCCGAACACCACTCCGCCAGCGAGCAAATGGAACCCGATGTCCTCGCCAAATATCAGCGCAAACACTGCCACCGAGCCCATAAATGCAACCGGAATATGCCATTTGATTATTTTGGTCACCAGCAGGAAAATGCCGCCGATCAGGCAGAGCAGAAGCGATGTTTCGCCGATACTGCCACCGACATTGCCGATGAACAGATCCCAGTGCAAACTGGCTTTCGCTGCCGGCATCACAAAGCTTTCGTTCAATGGGGTCGCGCCAGTGACAGCGTCAAATTTGAACCCCATCGGCAACGCCCAAGTGGTCATTCGACCAGCGAAGCAGACCGAGAGAAAAGCTCTGCCAGCCAATGCTGGGTTGAAAATATTGAAGCCCAGTCCTCCGAATACTTCCTTGCCAATTGCAATCGCGAAAATTGACCCAACCGCTGCCTGCCATAGTGGCATCGTCGGCGGCAAGATCAACGCCAACAAAAGCCCCGTCAGCGCCGCGCTGCCATCCATGACGAACGGTTTCTTGCGCAGTTTTTTGCATGCCCATTCGGTTCCGACCGCGAACACCATGCAAACGAGGATCACGCCAAGCGCGTAATATCCAAACAAATAGATGCCCATCAGAGTAGGCAACGCCAAGGATGCCATCACCAGCCACATGATGCGGCTGACGGAAATCCCTTTCCAGGCGTGAGGCGCATGGGAGATGAATAGTTTCAGCCCCACGTTGTTTTCAGATGTATTTTTAGTAGTCATATATTTTAACCTTAAGCCGATTTCTGAGCGGCTTTTATCCGCCGTAACATGCCCTTGCCGGACTTCACATACTCGCAAATCGGAATGTTCGCCGGGCATCCATACGCGCAGGATCCGCATTCCATGCAATCGTCAATGTGATAATCGAGGCACACTTCATAGCGATTATGCTTGATAGCGCGAACGAACATCAGCGGCATCAGGCGCATCGGGCAAGCTTGCAAACACGCGCCACAATTGATACACTCGTAGGTCTGCAAGTTTTTACTTTTCTTGGCAAGAATGTTGTTCGTTCCTTTCGTCACAGGAAATGAAGGATCAACCACCGACACGCCCATCATGGGGCCTCCAGCGATGATCTCGGTAACGCCATCCTGCAAACCACCACAGAAGTCGATCAACTCCTGTATAGGCGTGCCAATCCGAGCGAGCACATTCTTCGGGGTTTTCACAGCGCCGGTAACTGTCACTAGACGATCCACCAGCGGACGACCATTGGCGACGGCTTCCCATAGCATAACCGCGGTGGTGACATTCTGCACTACGCAACCGACATCGAGCGGTAAACCCAACATAGGAACTTCCCGACCGACGATAGTTTTTATCAGCGTCTTCTCCGCACCCATCGGATACTGCGACCGTAGCGACACGACCTCGAAAATGCCTTCCAAGCCCATGTCAGGGATCAGTTTGCAGTAAAGCTTGATCACATCGGGTTTGTTGTCCTCGATGGCAATGAAAGCATTCTGCGGCTCGTGCATGTGGCGAATGATATAGAAGCCCAGCAAGACTTCTTGAGCGCGTTCCAGCATCGTCCTGTGATCTGAAGTAATCCACGGCTCGCACTCGCAACCATTAAGGATAATCGTGTCTATCGTTTTATCTTTCGGCTTCATCAGCTTGATGAACGTGGGGAATGCCGCCCCACCGAGCCCGACCAGCCCCATTTCCTTAGCGCGGTCAATTACAGACTGACGGTCAAGACCGTCGATAGCCCTGAGTGTTGCGGCAATGTTCTCGCCATGATCCACATCGGCTAAACGCTCCAGATCAACCCAATTATCTTCACCATCGCCATTGATTTCAACAGCTTCGATGATGTTGCTGTTGCCGGGGCCAATCATTTGCACAACCTTGCCAATTGTGCCAGAAATGGTCGCGTGTATCGGCGCTGAGCAAAATCCTTTGCTCTCGGCAATTGTCTGTCCCACGCGGACTTCAGACTTCTTTTTCACCGTGAGTGTACAGGGAGCACCGATATGTTGTTGCATCGGAAGAACGACTTTCTCGGGCAATGGCATCCGTTCGATGGGAATATGCTCGGTAAGCTTATTCTCTTCGAGCTTCTGCCCGGTAAAAGCGCTCTTCTTTTTAATTGCAGTAAACATGTTATGTATATCTCAAATTGGTTTACCAAAAATTTTTCTTAGTTGTGTTGCGAGGCGATGTCGCACCTCACACTGTCGTTCAATATTTTTTTATCCTCGTTCCCGGCTTGACCGGGAACCCAGATTTTCCTCGTTCCCATGCTCCTGCGTGGGAACGAAGTCATTATTTCAGACTTCGAGAATAACCCTTCCAATTGGCGAGCGCGTCAAACACACCCTGCACTGTCGTTCCAAATTTTTTTATCCTCGTTCCCGGCTTGACCGGGAACCCAGATAGAGAGTTTAAAGCATTAACCACGAAGCACACCAAGTGCACAAAGTGTGTGTTGTGAAGAGCATTGAACTAATCCACAGCGGACTTTGTCCGCTGTCATCCTCGCGAAAGCGGGGATCCTGAGAAACGTTTTCAGGGTTATTATTTATTATGTCGTTCCTGCGAAGGCAGGAACCCAGTGCTTTAAAACGTCCAAACAGGGTTATTCTTCCTTAAGCAAATCGTATCCACAGATTTCACTGATTAAAGAAATAAACACCGCAAAACAATCTGTTTAATCCGTTAAATCTGTTGTGAATTCCAAGTACACCCTCGCCCCTACTCGCCTGCTTCATACTGAGACATTCCGCCTGAGTGATGTATCTCCCTCGCTTCATCCACAATCATTCCCTCGACTCCGTCCAGCCGCTCGATCAACGCCAGCCCATCATCAACACCCAACACAAACACTGCCGTCGCCAGCGCATCCGCCATTTCGCAGTTCTCCGCGATAATAGAAACGCTGATGCAACCTTGGGCAGGAAAACCAGATCGCGGGTCAATGATATGATGCGCCTTCTTCTGTGGGTCAAAATACCGTTCATAGTTGCCCGATGTAGCTACCGCAACCCCAACAACCTTAAAGGATGCAAGCTTCTCCAACCGATCATCTGGATTTTCCATTTCAATCAGCCATGGCTCATATTCCGGCTTCAACCCGATGACTGCTATATCACCGCCTCCGTTCACCAACGCTGAAGTTACACCGCCAGCCTTCAAAACAGAAAGCGCGGCATCCACAGCGTATCCTTTGGCAATCCCGCCCAAGCAAATCGACATACCTTCTCGCTGAAAATTGATAGATTTCCCATCAATGGTAATCATGTCACTGCCAACCAACGGCAACAGAGCTTTAATCTCTTGGGCTTGTTGCACATCGGGTTTTTGCCAAAGCCCAAGTTTCCAGAGTTTTAAAATGGGGTTTACAGTGATGTCGAAGGCGGAATCGGTGAGATGGCTGACATTATTAGCTCGCTCAATTATCCCGATCAACTCAGGGTCAGCCTCAGCAATTTTGCCAGTTTGATTCAAGATAAATGCTTCAGCGCCAGAATCGTAAATTGACGCAAAACCTTCGATCGCGGCGATTCTGCTGAATGCCCGATCAATCACAGGCTCGATCTCCGCCGAATCACCGTAAGCGATGATGGTGAAATATGTGTCCATCATCTGGCGCGCGCGGCTGAGGCGAGCATGGTCGCTCTCCTGACGAGCGATGACCACAACAAACAACGCCATAATCACAGCGATAAATGCCACCGGAAAACCGAACCGCGAATTTAGTGTCTGATGGTCTTCTTTCGAGCGAACATGCAGAGGTATATGTTTAATCAACGTTTACGTTTCTGTTTGAAGTGAGGTGTTTCAATGACTGCCACACAATCGGACATTGATTGCATAAATGCTATTAGCGCTTAAGCGACAATCAATGTTATATGTTTCACTAATAGGTAAAGTTAAAAACATGGCAGTGGAAAATCAAGTTTGTGGATTGGCTTTACAGTTTGGTTGGAAATGTTTGAGGTATTTTCAGCAGATTCGATAATAGTTACGTAAGTGCATTTATGCAATTATTCGATGCAAGACAATGACCGTTTAAATAAGAATGCTTGCCGGTCTATTTTCCTTTATCAGATTTGAAAAAATCTTTCACCAAGCCGACTAATTCATTATTCGTCGATGGCGAGTACACCCTGCCTGGCAATACCTGCCGAAAATCCCTGCCATATCGCTTATTTACTACGCGAGAATCGAGAACCATCACCACTCCCCGGTCGGATTGCGTGCGAATCAACCGCCCTGTCCCTTGCCGCATCCGCAATATCGCAGCTGGCAGTTGATACTCATTGAATGGGTTACGCCCAGCGCTCCGCATCCTGTCAATTCGTGCCGAAATAATCGGATCATTAGGAACGCCAAACGGCAACCGCGGGATCAGGACGATCTCCAGCGCCGAACCCGGCAGATCAATGCCCTCCCAGAATGAATCCGTGCCCATTAAAACAGCGCCGTTTTTAGCATTCTTGAAGGTGTTTATCAGCCGGTGCCGGTCGCGAGCGCCTCGCTGTATCATCACTTCGATATCGGTGTCCGAGAGATTTTCATCCAGCATTCGCTTCACCGAGCGCATGGCGTGGTAGGAGGTAAACAGCACCAGTATGCCCCGCCTCGTTTCGCGGGCAAGATCGCCGCAGATATCCGCGACCATCTGCAAGTGCCCTTGAGCATCTTCCGTTGGCGCTGGAATGTGGCGCGGGTAGAACATGCCACAGTTCTTCATGTAATTAAAGGGCGAGCCATAGACAATCGTGCGCAGTCGCTCCGGCTCAACCAGATCAAGTCCCAGACTCCGCACTAGCAAGCCGAACGCATCCTTGGCTTCACCAGTGCTCAGAGTTGCCGAGGTCAAAATCGCCGAGTCAACCTTCGTCCAAAGTCCCTCGTGCAACATCTCACCTAGTTCGAGCGGCGCGCTCTTCAGGTGAATCGGACGGGTGAGGTCAGGGTGCACTTCCGCCCAATAGACGCGATTGGTGTCATCAGCTTCCCGCAAGAGTTGGATTGATGTGGCAATCTCAACGATGCTATCCGTGACCGACCGAAGCTCCTGCATCAGTTCCAGCGGGAAAGTGTCTTCGATTTCGGTTTCCATGCGGTCGCGGATCCGCTTCAGCGATTTCGCAAGCCCCGCCAAAGATGTGGCAGTATTTTCGCCTGATTCAGCAATCTGCTGATGAAGACCGTCACCAGCATGAAATCGTAACGAGACCGAATAGTTGGAATCCAGCGGCACTTTGTCTCGCACTGTAATCGACAGCGCTTCAAAGAATTTATCCACTTCTGCAGACGTTTCGCCAGCGTTCACGGCACTCAGCTCAAGCGGTTTCACCAGGCGGTTGAGGCTTTCGTGCGCCGCAAGCCGCGTCCACAGTTCACCTTTTCTCACACAGGCTGTGGCGACCCGATCAAGTGTGGCTTTCACAAACTGTGGAGCAAAATCCAATCCGAACTGATCGGTGGCAACATCCTCCAGATGGTGCGCTTCGTCGAGCACCATCCTGCTCACTCGCTCGCCGAGCAGACCAGCGTCGTTGACAATATCTGAGAACACCAGACTGTGGTTGGCAATGATCAGATCCGCTTTCTGGCTGGCTTGCCGAATTTTCTGGAGATGGCAGTCGCGGGCAAACGGACAACGATTGCCCAGACAAAAACCCGGCTCGGACGAGATCAACGGGAAGAAGGCATTTTCTTTATCATAGATCGCGTTCAGCTCTGAGGTGTCGCCAGTCTGAGTTTCCGACACCCAGCGCGTCGCCATCGCGGCTTTTTCGCGCAAACTGGCAGAAATTCCACCGCGCTCAGGGTTGGCAGACCAGTTGCGCCACTTGAGGGTGCAAAGGTAGTTTCGCCGCCCCTTCAGCAATGCCGCAGTGAAGCCAAACTTAAACAACCTGCCCAATCGGGGAATTTCATCGTAGAAAAGCTGATCCTGAAGATTCTTTGTGTGCGTGGAGATGACAGCCTGCTCGCCGCTGAGCAACGCCGGAATCAAATAGCCCATGGATTTTCCAACGCCAGTGCCGGCTTCCACGACTAAAATCCGGTTCTCCGCCATTGCTCCGGCAACTTCCATTGACATGCCAACCTGCTCCTGGCGCATCTCATAGCCGGGCATTACTGCCTCGAAACGACTCTTATCATTGAATAAACGGGCGATCTGCCCACTGGTGGCGGGATTTGCCGGTTTGTTGTCGCCGAATACCTCAAAGATATTACTACGTCCTTCAAATGTGCCGGTCAACGCCATCGGTGGAACTTCAGATGGAATGAATCCAGCGCCACGAGCCGCCATCACTCGTTCAAGTGTGTTCGCAAGTGGTGATGCGGTGCCCTTGACGAAACCAAAGGCATCATTCAACTGATTTAACGGTAGTGATGCCAGTTTTTTGAGCAATAACGCAAACAGCATCCCGGTGGCAATAGCATCGTCAGTCGCGCGGTGGTTGGGTGTCCACTCAATCTGAAAATGCTGGCAGAGATTTGACAATCCATAGGAGTTGAAAGCAGGAAGTAGAAATCTGGCGATCAGATTTGTGTCATGGGTGCGCGGAACCGTCCGGGATGGATGAAAAGCGTCGAGTGTCGCCTGATCTGCGGACAGAAAACCGAGGTCGAAAGCAATGTTCTGCCCGACAATCGGCAGATCACCGACAAACTTGATGAAATCGTCGGCTACATCATCTAGCTGAGGAGCGTCATCGAGGTCTTCATCGGTGATGCCCGTGAGCTGGATAATCTCTTCGGGAAGGTTCTGAATTTCCGGCTGAACCAATTGACTGTACTTCTCGGTCATAACACCATTGACGAAACGAGCTGCGCCTAGCTCAATGATTTCGTCGGTCTTTGAGTTTAAGCCTGTGGTTTCCAGATCAAGGGCGATGAATTCTTTTATTCCGAGCAATTCCCAGAAAACAGAATCTGATGTAGTTGAAGTTTCAGTCAAAGTTCACTTAAGTATTTGATAGCATCGAGGGTGGCGCGAAAACGCCACCCTCGACATGGTAAACGGTAAAAATCGAATTTTGGCTAGCTAGTTTGTCAGCACAAAATTAACAGTATAGCTACGATTGGTCTGCACCGCTAAATTTTGCGAGGACGGACTATAGCCGCCTGCGCTTGCTGTGATAGACCTGTTGCCAGCGCCGACATCAAACTGATAACGACCACTACCGTCAGTGCTAGTTGATGGACCATCATCGGAACGAACGGTTGCTCCTGCAATTGGAGATCCACCGCTATTGGTAACACGCCCACTAATACGCCCAGTGCCGCTTCCCGCATCCGGGGCCATGGCAATGTTGACAGTCGAAGTCTGGTTTGCTATCACCACCACTGGATAACTTGCAGAATGATAGCCTTCGGCAGAAACATCGACTGTCTGGTTGCCGACAGCCACATCAGAAAGAAGATAATTCCCGCTGAAGTCACTTCGTGTTGTCTTGCCACCACATTCGACTAACGCCAGATAAATGCCGTGGTTGTTCGATGAATCGGAAATCCGTCCTGATACATTGCCGAATTCATCTCCACCACCGCCACCGGGCGACAAGGTGAAGTTCTGCGTTGTGTGCTGTCCCGCATTAATGGCCACCTGCCGGCTTTGAGAAGTATAGCCAATCTGTGACGCTGTCGCTGACTGATTGCCAATGGGAACCTGAAGCGAATAATTGCCGCTGGCATCGGTGCGTGTGGTTCTTCCGGCACAAGCAACAGTTGCGGCGTTGATGCCGCCACCGTTGCTTGCATCAGTAACACGACCCTGTAAAATACCTGTTTCATCACCGCCACCAATTGGTGTCATGGTGAAGCTCAAGCTGTGAACCTGATTGGAGATAATAACCACTGGCAAGCTGACAGAATTATAGCCGTTGGCTTGGGCAAGGATAACCTGATTGCCTGCTGGAACTCGGAAGGAGTAAACACCATGTCCATCGGTAACGGCGACTTCAGTGACACAACTTAATCTGACACCGCCAATCGGGGAGTTTGTGGTGGCATCTAAGACTTGACCAGTCACCATACCAAATTCGCCAACTCCAGATGCATCCATGGCATAGTCCAGAATGTGGTTGCCTCGCACAGCTACCTCAACATCCTGTCCTAATGTAACATAACCCGCAGCCGAAACAACGATCACATGAGAACCTGGATTAAGAAGGATTTCATAGTCGCCTGAATTATCGGAATAAATTTCGTCGTCACCATAAGCCACGCGAGCGCCGGGAATCGGGTCGTTTGAGCGACCATCGAAGACTTTCCCATGCACAGTTCCGCGTTCGGCGTAAGCAGGTTCCAGAACAAAATCAACGGTCTGGGTTTCACCAATCAGACATTCCACTTCCTGTTCCTGAGCGACAAAACCAGATATAACGACCGATACCGTATGCGTTCCCACAGAAACGACAACAGTATAGACACCAGAGGAGTTTGTATAAACATCCTCACCATCACAAGTAACTATAGCGCTTTGAACTGCCGAACTATCTTCAGCGCTGATGATGGTTCCGGTGACTGTGGAAATCTCTTCCTGCACAGGAATTGGATTCAGATCGAAGCGTTTTGTCTTCGGAAAATCATCAAGGGTGGTCACAGTTTTCTGCTGGGGTTCATAACCTTGAGCCGAAGCTATGAGCGTTCGATCGCCCAGGCTGATGTCCATTGTGTAACTTCCGTCTTCACCTGAAGTTGCTGAAACGCTATCATCTGAAACAATCGTAGCGCCAGAAATGGGCAAGTCGGTATCATCATCATACACAAATCCAGACACTGTGCCAAGTGTGTCAGAGTTAGGGATAACAGGATTGCTATTGTCATCGCCACCACTATCGCAGGCTATTATGCCAACTGTCAGGACGACGAAAAACAAGAACAGAAAACGCATTATTCGAGAAGACATCTTTTCTCCCATGAAGTTCAAATGTGGTTGATGGTGGGAGCAATCCCAACATGCATAATTAACAAGATTTATAATATAATAATCTAAAACTGTACTCACAAGACATCTGAAAATTCAAAACGCAATTACTGCTCAGTTATGACCCAGATAACAAGATCATTATCGTCCTGAGTTCATGCTCATATCCACGAAAAACCTTCGCAATTACAAATACAAACAACGGACCTGTTATTACCAATCCGTACATTCCAACACCAATTTTCAATGGAAATCCAACGATGAACACATTCATTTGTGGCACAACTCTGGCAATCACACCAAGAGTCAGCTCGGTAATGAACATCATCGCCATCACTGGCGCAGCAATTTTTATTGCAATAACAAACACTTGCGCAGAAAGACGCGCATATTGCATCGCAATGGCATCCTGAAACAACGCGCTCCCCAGCGGGATGAGAACAAAGCTATCGCCAAGAGCTCGTAAAAATGGCAGGTGCATATCCAAGCAAAGGAAAATAATCATCGCAACGAAATACTGGTAGCGTCCAATCAACGCTACTTGACCAAGTTGCGGATCAAACAGATTGACGATGGCAAACCCCATTTGCATTCCAACGATAGTGCCAGCAAACTCAGCACTGACTAAAATCAGCGTGGTCACCATGCCAAACACCAGCCCTACCAGAACCTCACTGATAGCCACTGTTGCCATTGCCATCACACCCGGTGGAGCGTTAAACAGATTCTGACTGGCTTCTGGAGCCATGATGATTGCCAAAATAAGCGCCAGACCTGCTTTGATCTGATTGGGTATTCCGTTAAAACCGAAGATAGGCATTAAAACGAGCGCTGTACTACAACGCAGAAAGGCGAGAAAAAATCCTTCGAGAAGTTCTGGATTCCATAAAAACATCTGCTGAACTTTCCTTTAAAATCCAGCAGAAACGAAGCTGAACAGTTCTTTAGTAAAGGCGACCATGGTATTTAACATCCAGGGCAATGTAAACAGCAAGACAACAACCACGGCAATGATTTTTGGAATAAAAGTCAGAGTCATCTCGTTTACCTGCGTCGCCGCCTGAAAGATGGATACTATCAGACCCACGACCAGTCCAGCGAGCAACATCGGCGCCGCAATCATCAACGCTGTGAATATGGTTTCTTTGCAAACCCAAATGGCGAATTCTGGTGTCATAATTGAGTTTTAACCCTGATTAAAACCGCGAATCACCGAACCGATTATCAAGTACCAGCCATCAACAAGCACAAAGAGTAGAATTTTGAAAGGCAGGGAGATCATCAAAGGAGGCAACATCAGCATACCCATTGACATCAGCACCGAAGCCACGACCATATCGACAATGAGAAATGGCATGTAGATCAAAAATCCTATCTGAAAGGCAACCCTCAACTCGCTGATGATAAACCCCGGTATGATGACATGAAATGGTAAATCCAAGGCTGTTTCGGGCTGATCCATATTTGCCATCTGAACAAACAACGCCAAATCTTTCTCGCGTGCCTGCCGCAACATGAAAAGCTTCAGTGGCCCCTGACCAACTTTGTAGGCATCCTGAATGGTAATTTGCCCTTGCTCGTAAGGCTTCCATGCCTCGTTGTAAATATCTTTTATCGTTCCCTGCATGGTGAATAGCGTCATGAATAGCGCCAAGCCGATCATCACCTGATTGGGCGGCATCTGCTGAGTGCCCATTGCCTGCCGGACAAAATGCAGAACAACGATAATTCGTGTGAACGAGGTCATCATAATCAGGATCGAAGGGGCTAGCGTCAGGAGTGTGATTAAAATCAGAATCTGAATGGTGACAGCAACATCCTGACTGGAAGTCGCCTGATCTATGCCTAAACTGATTTTGGGGATGGGAGTCTGAGCAACTGCTGGAATCGCCAGTAAAAAAATGAGAAATACGATAGCCTTGAAGCTATGGGATTTGCGAAGCATAGCAATAAGGGCTTGGAATTCGAGCTTGAATCGACTGAGTACGGATCTTTGATTCATTCCGCTTTCTCGGTCGGATTAGTATTTTTTATTCGCTGGAGAATTTTTGCGAAAGGAAGGTCGCCACTGCTTGCTTTTGAAAGACTGGGGAGAATTTTCGCGATTTCATCAGGATCATCAATCTTGTCAATGAGACTGATATTACTGTCGGTTAAACCAAGGACATACAGTTTTTCGGCAATCATCACCAGTTGAATTGACCGGCGAGTGCCCAGCGCTATCCCGCCAATGACCTTGAGTCCGGACGGATTTGCGAACTTATTGCCGGTTACTCGCTTAAATGCCCACAGTGTCGCCCAGATCAACGCCAGCACTAGCGCCAGAACTGCCCCCGTTTTCAGGAGATGCCACCAGGAAAAGATGTTTTCAGGCAGAGCTATCCCAGAGGTGTCTGGCAGCGCCACGACACCCGTCATTGCTATGAGAAAAAACTTTTGAAAAATTAAACTCAATCGAATACACATCCCATTAAAAGCAAACCACTGCTAATATGTTTTCAAAACATTCAATCTCTCATCAATCTGAAGTAGTTCAGTGATACGCACGCCAAAGTTTTCCTCGATCACCACCACTTCACCACGGGCAAATAACTTGTCGTTTGCGTAAAGATCAACAGGCTCACCGGACAGCTTATCCAGTTCAATTACAGATCCGGGACCAAGGTCAAGGACATCCCTGACCAGCATTTTGGTTCTGCCTAGTTCAATGGTAATCGGCAGAGATACATCCAGCAACATATCGAGGTTGCGAGGTTCGTTATAGGGTGAGGGCTGTGGCTGTTCACCAAAATCTTCAAAAGCCGCGTTTTGTAGAACTGGAGGAGTCTGACTGAAATTACTCTGCTCTTTTCTGGCTTCGCTACGGGGTTGGGGTTTCGATGGTTCAGGCTCAGGCACCTTGAAAACTGGCGCTAATTCAGGCTGTGAATATATTCCATCCTGATCGGCATCATCATCTGAAACTCCACCTTGAATCTCCATAACCTTGAGAATCGAACCTTCGCCCCATCGGTCAATGTTGACCCGTAAAACGATAGATGGATAGCCTTCAAGATAATCGAGATTCATGTCAGGCTGGTCACTGACTTCGGGTTCATCAATTGTGATCGTCTCGTTGGTAAGCTTACCAATTTCGGACTCAAGCATGGCAACCGTCTGCAATATCATGTCGCCAATAGTCGCCGCGTGCACATCAGGATTGTAGTCCATTTTATCTTCACCACTGGCGATCAAACCTGCCATTTCGCCAGCTAGGGGAATCGGGAACAGATAATGCCAGATCACAGTACTGCTAATGGGCACGGAAACTCTGACCAAACCCTTGGCAAATAACTGGTCTATGTGATCTGTACTGAAGGGTTCTTCATTTTCAATCGACACCTGAACCGTGCGTTCAACCAGCATAGTCAAGGCGGTTTCAACCTGAATCCGAGTCGCTTCCACCCAATTATGGAAAGACATCAGAAGCCGACCTGAGTACCTGTTGTTTTTACTATCACTCATATATCAATTCCTCTTCTCTGGTGATAGGACGTAAAATTTTAATGGCACGCTTCCTTCCCAGCTTTCCCGGTGAACCAACAAACTTTGGTTTTCCACCCGTATAAATTAAAAGTGGCGCATTTGTTTTCTTTTCAAGCTGAATCAAATCATCGGACTGCAACTCGATGAAATCACGCACTTTTATCGTTGTATTTGCCAGAACTACTTTCACTGGAAGATATGAAGCCCGAAGTCTGTCGCGAATCAGTTCGCTCCGCGTCGCATCAGGCTTGCGGTTTGTCTGTGCAAGCACTGCCTGAGCGGATAACTTAGCCAGAATTGGCTCAAGAACGTAGTATGGCAAACCTATGTTCAGCATGTAAGTAATGCCGCGAATCCGAATATCAAAGAATATAATCGCCAGCGCTTCTGTTGAGCGTGTGATCTGAACAAACTGAGGATCAGACTCAAAGCTCTCAAGCTCCGCCCCTACCTCATACACCTGCATCCAGGCTTCATTCAGAAGATGGATGAAATTCTGGACTATCGGTTCGACGACGTTCTGCTCAATAACTGTGATTTCGCGAGCGGTATTGTCTGACTCACCCAAACCACCCAACAGCCGATCCACCATGTGTAAAATCAGTTGCGGGCTGACCTCGATAATCGCTTTACCGTCGAGATGTCTCAAATTGATAGTGTACAGCGCGTTTGGTATGGCTAATGACAGCGCATATTCATTGAAGGTAACCTGATCTATGCTGGCAAAATCAACATCAACCAGCGATCTTAGAGTCGTTGACAAGTATGTTCCTAACAACCTGGCGAAGTTGTCATGGATCGTCCTCAGCGTGCGTAACTGCTCTTTGTTGATCCGTTCAGGGTGTTTAAAATCGTAAACCTGAACAGGCTTTGAGCGAGGGCTGAGCGCGCCACCAAGCGATTCGGTTTCAACTGCTGGAGCAGAAATACTCGCCAGTAGAGCATCAATCTCTTCTTGTGAGAGGACTTTCTTCATAATTGTCGTCTAACTCAAAATCTCTATTGAAAAACCCACTTTTCGAAAAATACCCGGTTTACAGCGCCTTCACCAAGTTGATAATCCATGATGCGCTTAACCCTGATACGAAATGCCTGACGATATTTTATATCTGTCAGAACTTCCTGCGATTGCGAACTGAACAAGGTGATCAGATTGTCCCTCAGTAGTGGCTCACGTGCCCGGATGTCGTCTATAACTCCATTTCGTGAAACCTCAAGCCCAATCGAGACCATGAAAATCCGCCGTTGCCGTGCCGGGTTTACCAATACATCTGAAATTATATAAATCTCACCGATTGGCGGCGCTTCTTTCGCTGGAGTCATGGGCTCCTCTACCGCATCGACAATTTTGCTATCCAGCTCGTCTTCCGCAGGTTTGGTCATGAGGAATTTCCAGGCAAGAAAGCCGCCGACACCAAGCACCAGTACTATTAAAACAATGACCAGTACTTTTTTAAGGCCACTCCTGCCGGAATCCTCAGGTTCAACGAGAGAAACTCGCTCAACACTGTCATCGAATTCATTCATAAAATGTTTGTTCCGCGTTCAGTTCGCGAATTGTTTACTTTATCAGTCGCCCCAATCGGCAATGTCACCAGTATTATAAGAAAAATCAGTTGACATCCTACTGATCGGCTGGCTCATCCTCAAGAATATTTCCACTCGCCGGTTGACTGCTTTCTGAGCGGATGTGGCATTCGGTGGAAGTTTTTCCCTTGGGCGATATTCGCCGTAGCCAACAGCCACAAGTTTTTCTGGCGGGAAACCTTTGCTTTGGAAGTATTTCAGAACGGACAACGCCCGAGCCGCCGAAAGCTCCCAGTTTGTCGGGAAACGATCGGTGTTGATGGGAGAGTCATCTGTATGTCCCTCTATCAGCACTTCGCGTGATTCTATTTTTTCCGCCACTCGAACAAGTTTGTCGATTATTCCAATGACACCCGGCTTCATTGCATCACTTGCCACATCAAACAGCACTGGATCAGAAAAAATAATTCGTATTCCGCCGGCTGTTTCTTCGACCTCGACCCAATTTGACAAGCCCTCGCCTTCAACGACCTCCATAATCTCATCAATAGCTTCTTCTGTCGTTCGAGCTTTGCCGAAGCGAATCGTTGGCGACATGATCATCGTGCTCCCAGTTGGGTCAGGATTCCAAGGTTGCAATGCGCCACGCAAGGAACCAATGGCGGCTTTGAATTTTGATACTTCGATTTGGGAGAAGGAAACGATTAGCACAAAGAAAGTCAATAACAGCGACATCATGTCACCGTAGGTAACCATCCACATTGGGGCGCCTTGTTCCTTGGGACCTTCACGCTTTTTCCTTGCCATTTAACCTTCTCCTCCACCACCTCTGGAGTTTGGCGAAAGAAAGGTCATTAATCTTTCTCTGACCAAGCGCGGGTTATCGCCGGATTGAATAGATAAAATGCCTTCAAGAACCAGCTCTTTTTGCAACATCTCTTCTTTGCTTCTGTTCTGCAACTTTCCTGCCATGGGCAAAAGGAACAGGTTCGCCAGCAAAGCGCCATAGAATGTTGTCACCAAAGCTGTTGCCATACCTGCGCCGATTTTGGTCGGGTCATCCAGTGCCTGGAGCATCTGGATCAAACCAATCAGCGTTCCGATCATGCCAAATGCTGGCGCATAAGTTGCCATTGCTAAGAAGAGACTTTGCCCAAGTTGGTGTCGGTCGTAGAGATTCGTGAGTTCAGTCTCCATGATCGTTCTGATCGTCTCGGGCTCAGTGCCATCGACAGCATACTGAATGCCGCTACGAAGGAATTCGTCATCAATGCTGTCAATCTCACGCTCAATGGCTAAAATGCCTTCCCGGCGGGCTTTTTCAGCTAAACCCACCAAATTTTCTATGGTCTCAGCGTTTGAGAGGCGATGTTCCGAAAAAACTTTCTGCACCACCTTAAACACCGAAAGCACGTCTTTTAGTGGGAAGTGGATCAACGTGGAGCCAATAGTGCCGCCGACGACAATCATCATTGAAGTCAGATCAACAAAAAACGCCGAACCGGGTTTTGCCATGATTGCGCCAACGACCAATGATGCGCCGGCGAAAATCCCTATTATTGTTGCAAGGTCCATACAGGCAATGTTTTATTGTTAAATTGCGTGGGAAAATGGCGCAATGCAACTTTCCCTCTGAAGGTCAACGTCCACGTTAGTTTCCACAGGCATGAAAATGGATCGCCTGTAGTGCATCAACCGAGACACAACTTCGCTTACCGCCTCCTGCACAATCAATTTCTTGCCAGAAGTCAAACTGACGATGGTGTCTGGTCTGGCTTCAATGCGTTCTATCAGGTCTGCATTCAGTATGAAGCGTTGACCGTTTAAACTGGTTAACTCAACCATGATTAGCCTGCCTAAATAATAAAGAAAATTCCCCGCCTGCAAAACCCTTAACAACAGTTATTATCACTCGATACTAAAGGGTTTTAGCTTATCCCTTCAACCTTGTCACTTCCTCTAACAGTGCATCTGAAGTGGTTATCACTCTTGCTGAAGCCTGAAATGCTCGCTGGGCAATAATCATATCAGTAAATTCACGAGATAAATCCACATTTGAGCCTTCGAGAAATCCACTGTTGATCTTTGCGCCTGCCTGCTCGGCATTGCTGACACGCGCTACCCCGGAATTGGTTGTCTGACGGTAAAGGTTTTCGCCAACGCGCTCAAGTCCTTGCGGATTGGTAAAGTTAGCCATCAGAACCTGCGCCAGCACATCGGTCACACCGTTCGAGAAATTGCCGAAGATATTTCCAGCATCATCAAAGAAAATGCCCTGCAAAGTGCCCATTCCATAGCCATCTTGCTGGCTGGCGAGCGCTGTGGTTGGGGCTGAAGATTGCGTTAAGCCTTCGAAACTGCCAAATGACCCGGCGTCAAAGCTCAGGTTAATGTTCTGGGCATCATTGCCGGGGTTGAACACCAAGCCAGTAACTCCGCCGTTATACTGGAAACTTTCCAGCGAGCCATCGCTCTTAAACGCCACTGAACCCGTTCCACCCTCAACAATCACTGCTGGTTCAGGAACATCAATGCTCCAGTCCCAGGTGTTAGGTGTTCCGGTGCGTGTGTAAGTCATGGTCATGTTATGGGTGTTGCCCATCGAGTCATAAACTAAAATCGAAGTGGAATGGGTGGTGTCAGCCGTTTCAACAACAGCATTCCCAGCCTTTAACCCACCGGCAGCATTGATGAACACTCCGCCATCGCCAAGGTCTTTAATGCCAGTAGCTAAACCTGTGCGTTCATCAAAATCAATCGCCAGAACCTCTGGAGCTACTGTGGACGATTGATTGGATGTGAAGTTATCTATTGCCACCAGAGTCGAGCCAGTTCCATTGTTCACTGCGAAGGATGACCCCGGATCAAGTAGGCTACTCACAACACCACCAGCGACGACCTCACCTGCAACAGCGGAATCCCGCAATTCCACGTTGTAAACACCTCCATCACCATAGAAATCTCTGGCAATCTGAATTGCGCCCTCTTCATTCAACTTGGCAGTCACACCATCAACCTGTGAGTTGATAGCATTAATCAAATCACTGATTGTTGAAGTTGCCGTCAAACCGGAAATTCTGATCGCTCGCTCGCCATCAACCACGACCGTCATGCCATCAACTGTCGTAACGCCGTGGGTGTCCATTGCGTCTGTTAATACTAACCCCTGAGTCAGACCAAAGGATAAGCTCTGGGTGGCGTTTTCACCAGTAATGGCAAGCCTGTGAGTCCCACCGACACCATTTCGCGCTGTGCCAGTGAGGTTAGTGATGCCCGTTTCGCCAGCATCGAGCAATCGTGCAATCGAGCTGGTTTCATTCATGTCAAGGTTGCCGTTTAAGGTTACATCCGTGGTGGATTTTGCTTCGCTACGAGAGCCAAGCGGAATCTGGATCGTGCGCGCTGTCGAAGCATCAACGCCGTCAGCGCCCTGATTTGCTGTGTAGCCAAGCACTTTCTGCCCGCTGCCGCTCATGACGAGATTGCCTAGTGCATCAAGCTGAAAAGCGCCGGCGCGGGTGTAGAATTGGTTGTTGCCATCGGTAACCATAAAGAAGCCATCGCCCTGTATCGCCAGGTCTGTGTTGACTCCGGTTGATTCGAGCGCGCCTTGGTTAAAATTCGTGTCGATGCCAATCGTTCGCATTCCAAGCCCAACCTGCACCGAGTTGATTCCGCCTTGTCCTTCAGACGGAGCTATTTCGCCCGAAAGGGTCTGCGCCATGGTTTCAGCAAATGTGATCCGTGAGCCTTTAAAAGCAACCGTGTTGACATTGGCAATGTTGTTGCCGATAATGTCTAACTTGGTCTGAAAGTTACGCAAGCCGCTTATGCCTGCGTATAGAGATCTCATCATGTGAAAAGCCTCCAGACTTCAGGATGGCGAAACCGCGTCAGTCGATCAGCGATTTCAAGTCTCCTCTTTTCGAGGTCCAACCGTTCCCATCCATCAGATTTATAAATAAAGAATTACAATCATTTTTAAGCAATCACAGCTGAATCAATCGCCGTGAATACGTTGTCCTGCATGTCGTTTCTGTCAACCAGAGTGATCACTTTGCGGTCTTTCACTCCCACCAGAATTGCGAGGTCATCAAGCAGGACGAGCGCGGTTCCGGCATCTTTTTTTGAAGCTGAGTCTATGGCGTTTGCAAGTCTTCGGGTTTGTGTGTTGTCCAGTTGGATATTTCGCTTTTCCATGCGCTGTTTTGCATGGGCGGAAAAATTAACCGCTGGCTTCAGGTCATCCATCGCCAATTTAAGGTGATCGGAAAAACTCGGCTTGCCATTCTCTGAAGTAACGGTCTGGGTCTGCTTTTTAACAAGCGGTGGAGGCCCTAGCCGGTCGGCGTTAATTCTTTCGGGGACGTAATCCATCTCAGCCAACAGTCCTTATCAGGCGACGTATTAAGTTTTCTTCATCGTCACTTGGTGTAGTGTCTGTGGCGTTGATTATTTCCAGAACAGCGCCGTAAGAAATCTCCTTGCCGTTCACCATCAGCATCGGGTTGCCATTGACAAACTTCACGCTCTCGACCAAGCCACGAATCAATGGCTGAACCGCCATATCTTCGCCGCCGATCTTAGCATTAATCTCGATAGAGTAATCTCCTTCGGGGACAGTGGCGTTCTGTTCGTTCTTACCATCCCATTCAAATGTATGATCGCCAGCTTCCATTGATGTTTCAGTGATGGTTTTAATCAGCTTGCCATTTGAGTCAAAGATTTCTATGGTAACTTCAGAAGCAGCACCGGTGAGATCGTAGCCAAGGTCAATTTTGTTTTCGCCATCGAATTCAACCACATTCGCCGCGGCGATAACTTCCTTGCCGATTAACGTGGAAGCCATTGTGTTGTTGATGGATTGAGCAAGTAGCATGTCGGCTTCAAGCCCATTATCCAGCTTTGTGCCGAGGTTCTGAAGTTCCTCGAGGCTACTGAACTGAGCAAGCTGTGAAGAAAACTCAGCGCTCTCCATCGGGTTCAATGGATCCTGATATTTAAGTTGGGTGACCAGGAGATTGAGAAAATCCTGTTTTTCCTGAGAAACACCGCCGACGTTCTGTGTGGCTCCACCGCCGACGACCGGAAGTGCGCTTGTCGTTGGACTAACTGTACTCACAATTACCTCTTAATGGTCATTTCTGCCTTTGGGGTCGAATTCACTACTATTTGAGCAACTTCAGTGCCAGACTGTAAAACCTGTGAAATCGGGTGATATTCCAAAAATATGTGAACAAATACTGTAAGTTTTATTAAATGAATACCGGCAGTATCATCAAAACGGAAAAATCTGCCGACTACAAAAAAACCGCGCTGTTTCAGGCGCGGTGTATGAAATTCCGAGGGATCAAAAATTTCTAGGCGATCAATTCAAAAGTATTGTAGCCAAGCATCAGTGGCTTGCGCGACAGACGTTCCTGCTCTTCCTGCGCCTGCCTCTCGTTTCCATCGCCGTTCCGCGATTGCTCCTGATGAAGCTGAGATTCCCCAGACTCCACATCTGTCTGGAAAGGTGTCGGCGGCATAGTCTTCACATCAATGACGACTTCGGTGAAACCAACGCTCACCAGCGTTTCCTTCAGATGACTTGCCTCAGATTGAATAGTCTGACGAGCGCTCTCATGTTCGACTAAAAATTCCAGACTCAGCTTGCCTTCGAGGTGCTTCATACTTACCAGCGCTCTGCCCAGTACTTCTGGCTTGAGTTGCATCAGCAACTGACTCCCGCCCTGTTTCAGCGTTAGTTTCACTCCGTTTAGCAACTCAGCAGGATTTACTGCATGAGGCGTGTTTGGCGTAGCTGGGCTGGCGGGTTTCGCCAAGCCTTGCGCATCAGTAGCCTTGCTCAACGCCTGCTCGAAATGTTTCAAGCCAATTGTACTCTCCTCGACCGATTTTACCGAAACAGCAGGCTCTGTTGACTTCTGAGCAACATCGTCCTGGGAAGTAACCTGTGCTTTTTCAGCCTGTTCTGGAGCGGGATTAGTGGTTGGTGATTTTTCCTCCCGCGTATCTTCTGGCGGTCTGTGCGCACTCATTCCCTCGCGTCTATCCTGAAATAGGTTGGCTGGATTATCTGCCTGAAGGGAATTTGTCATCTTCGCAAACGTTTTGTCTGCGGTAAGATTATTTTCTTTCGAGTGTTTTGACTGGCTGATTGTCTGCGGTTTCCGCACTATTTGCGAAGCAGTATTGGAAAGAAGCTGATGGTCTTTGAGGCTGAGCTTAACCTGAGTGTCAAGGATGCTTTCCTTGTGTTCGCTTATCTTATTATCTTTCCCGGTCATGTTCTCTGGATCAATAAACGCGGCTTCTTCAATGACTATTGCTGATGCCTCAAGCTTAACCTGATCTGCGACAGTTTCAGACGGGACGAGACTTCCTTCAAGCAAAACGCCACTTTCGGCGATTGTCCCGGTCAAGACTGTTGGAGTTTCAGCCTGAGCGGTCTGGGTCATCACTTCGGCTATCTGCCCGTTCCCTGCAACTGGCGTTTCGGCTGGCGGGACGATTATCCCCGCCGTGAGGCTGGCAATTATTGATTCGATTGTCTGAACATCGTCAGATTCGGATGGTTGCTCTGTTGATAGCTCGTAATTACTGGACTGCTGAATGTTCGTCAATATCGCCGCAAAGGAATTCTGAAGACTTTCTGGAGTAATCGCCTGGGCTGAATCACAGAGTATCCCCACGCCGGACTGTATTAAGCTCAGCAACTGGTCAGGCATTATTGCCTGTGATGTGATTAAACCAGAATCCAAATTTGCCTCATCGCCTGAATATTTTTGCTGCCACCGCCTGCCCTTTTTCTGGTGGTAGCTCTTGGATTATTTTCGCCGCTTCCCGCTGGCGCAAGAGGAATAGTAGCTCGATTAACTCCTCAATCGAACGACCCTCCAGCCGTGCCACTGCGTCTGCTGGTGACATTTTTGAAAGAATCCTTGCCAGCTTGCGAACTTCAAAATCTCGCAGGGAATCTTCCGCCGTCTTCACGGTTTTCACAAACTTCTTGATTTCGCCCTGTAAGCCGGCAATGTCTTCATGAGCAATCGTCAATGCTTTCTGAAGCTTCTGTAAAATTATTGACAGGGAATCATTGGCAGCCACCACAGACGGGTCGTTGACAACTACTGTATCATGCACAACAAAAAATTCTCTCTGAGCGATCTCAACAGAATCAACCTCAACTTCCACCGACCGGTACAACATGGCGTTCAATTCTTCCTGATTAGCAGGTGGAGCGGCATCAATTACCTGCAATATTTCAAGAAGCGTGAGATAAAATTCTTCGTCTGAATCTGGAAGCGTGTCAATAATTTCATCTTTTGTCAAATCAACCCGCAACATCCACTCAAATTCCTCTAGGTCAGGCTCCAGACTACTGCTGAACAATTCTTCATCGCTTAGTGCACCGGTCACCAATCTCATGGTCGGAATTCTATTCGTCGCTATGAAATCTTCATAAAGCGGGTGTAAAATCTTCCGTGATGTGTCAAGCGATTTTAAAGTTGTGTCGGTTTCAAAATGTGGCTGTAATTCCGCAGGCAGAGAATCGGCGGGAATCGTTTTCATCTCCGTCAAATCCATGGTGGGCATAACTGTGTCCGCCACCAGATTTTCTGTATTATCAGCTATTTCCGTTAATTCCGCCTCATTGTCCTGCTCAGCACTTGCGGCGACGAATTCTGTCGTTTCGCCTCCATCGCCACCGTCCCCATCTACAGCAACTTCATCACCATTTCGATTAAAAAGCCAAATACTTATCAGGGTCACAACAATAACCCCAGCGATGATATACATTCGACGCTTGTTTGAAGATCTGCCGAGAATATCGTCAATGTCATCATCGGTCAAATCGTCATCGGGATCATCCTGAACATCAATGTTCAAAGGATGTGACGCTTCCCCTTCAAAGTCATCAGGCTCAATAACATTGTCAAGGAAATCTTTTCCTTCATCCTCGTTCAGGTAATTCTGATCGAAATCTATGTTGTCTTTTGGTGGCATCTTTTACGAAAGTTTTCTGTCCTTTTAGCGCCCGAATTTACTTACGGTTTTCCGGTATCTAGTTCGCATGAATCTGTCTATCTGGGTTTTGTTCTTGACCGAGCAACCAGATCATCAAGCTCTTTCTGCTCCTGCCTGCCTGTTGCTATCTTATGCTCGGCAAGTTTTTTCTCGCGGAGATTGTCCATTATCTGCCGACGCTGCATCGCTTTGGTGAGTTCACCTCGTCGATTATCAACAATCTGCTCACAGGTTTCCACACGCCTGTTCTGGGCAGTTTTAGTCTGGACAAGTTTGTTGTGAAATTTGGAAGCGATCAAGGCATCACCAATACAAAAATTACTTTGAACCACGCTGTATTGTTCTGCTTCCAGATTTTCAATCTCAGAGTTAATTTCATCCAGATGCTGTTGCTCCTGATCTCGCTGTTGAGCCGCTTCGGCAAAGTTGCGTTGTGATTGTTGCTCTCTGAGTGTGTAAGTATCGCGAACTTTCTCTAGTCTAAAATTAAATTTCCGCATTGAGCCCTGAAAATTTAGGGAAAAAGTTACCTTGTGAATTTATCCAGAAAGACATTGCGCAAGCTCTGTGCCGTCAATAATTATTTCTTCTTTTTCTCTTCAGTCTTATACTGTTTTGAAGCTTCAGCGATTTTTATCAGCATGTTGACAGTCTCTTCATAAGACGCTCCCGAGCTGGATTCTTGCTGAAGAAATTTGCGAATAAGCTCTATCAACGCCAGCGCTCTGTCGATTTCCTGATTACTGCCTTTTTCATAAGCTCCGATGTTTATCAGATCTTCAGCCTCTTTGTAAACAGCCTGCAAGCGATTAATTTCCCGGGCGGCGGCAAGATGTTCGGGGCTGACCACATCATTCATCACACGGCTGAGGCTCAGAAGTGTATCCACCGCCGGATAATGCCCACGCTCTGCAAGTTTCCTTGACAATACAATATGTCCATCGAGGATTGACCGCACCGTGTCCGCCACTGGCTCGTTCATGTCATCACCCTCGACGAGCACCGTGTATAAGCCCGTGATTGTCCCGCGATTGAACGAACCTGCTCGTTCCAGCAATCGAGGCAACATGGCGAACAAAGACGGCGTATAACCACGCGCAGTCGGTGGTTCACCAACCGCCAAACCCACTTCGCGCTGAGCCATCGCCAGACGTGTTACCGAATCCATCATCAGCATCACGTCCAAGCCCTGATCGCGGAAATACTCGGCAATCGTTGTCGCGGCAAAACCGCCTTTGATACGCAACAATGCTGGCTGATCAGATGTAACCGCGATTACCACCGAACGCTTCAGACCCTCTTCACCAAGATCACGCTCGATGAACTCACGCACTTCACGCCCACGCTCACCGATCAGGGCAATCACGTTCACATCGGCGGCTGTGTGCCGAGCCACCATGCCCATCAGAATGCTCTTGCCCACGCCACTGCCGGCAAACACGCCAAACCTTTGTCCTCGCCCGCAAGTTATCAAAGCGTCTATCGCCCTGATTCCCGTCGGCAATGGTGTTCGGATCGCTTTTCGGTTCAACGGACTAGGTGGGTTAGCGTAAATCGGCAGGCGGGTTTTGTAATTCAGCGTTCCAAGGCTGTCCATCGGCTCGCCAAGACCATTCAACACGCGCCCTAAAACCCCTTCGCCAACAGCAATTGTGAAAGGTTCGTCCGACGCGGTGACCATTGAGCCCGGCGCCACGCCCTCCATCGTTCCCAGCGGCATCAGCAACACGCGATTGCCACGGAAACCTACGACTTCAGCGATTACTTCACCGTTGCGCACAGAAGAAACTGAACACCGGTCGCCAACTGAAACCTGAGGCCCCACGGACTCTATGACCATGCCGATCACCTGATGCACTCGACCCCGATGACGGACAGTGTCAATGCCATCAAGTTTCTTGCGGATAGTTTTAAACCATGGGCTAATTGGAGGTGGTTGCTCGGACATGGTCAGGATTCGGATTGGTTAGGTTCTACGGATTTTTTTACACTGCCTGAGTCGGCAAATGCAATTTCTGCGTTCTCTTCATCTTCCGAAGCTTCTGCGGTTGGTTGTGGGGCAGGAGTGCTCCATTCCGGTCGTAAAATTGCTTCAACAGCCTTCATCTGCTCGTCGAGGCGCGCGTCAAGCTGTCCAGCGTTTGTCTCAATAATAACTCCACCGGGAGGCACACTGGTGCGTTCTACAATTTCAATGTGCTTGGTGCCCTCGGTCAGCATCGCCAGCTCGGTTTTTACGTTTTTCAAAGAATCGACATCCTGAGCATTCACGCAGATCGTAACATGCGTCTGATCCCTGACTGTCTTAATTGCGCGAATTGTCAGTTCTCTGGCAATATCAGTGTAATGTTCAGCCGCTGACCCAACTATCCTGCGGCTGATCTCAAGAATGGTGTCGATAATTGCATCGCGGCTGTCATCCCACACCTTTGTGATGCCAGCTTCTGTAGTTCGCACAAGGTTCTGGAGTTGGTTGATTGATGGCATTGCAGTGGACATGCCCTCCTCCAGCCCCTGTTCATGCCCCGTCTTAAAGCCGTTTTTTTCGCCAAGTTTGAAAGCAACTTCAATTTGCTTGTCAGCTTTTTGTTGCAGGCCATCGAGAGCTTTCTCAAGATTAACGATTTTCTGGCGCAATTCCTGCTCAATTCGCTCACGCCGCATATCATCACGCTCTATCTCATTTTGATCGCGATTGACCTGTATCTTAATCTCTCCCGCGGGTTCCTTGATATAATTTCCGCGAAGAATGCGCAATGATCTGACGGGGGATTCTGGCATTTTGGGTTTATCTTTGAATAGGTTGTTAAATCAACTGATCTTCGCCTGAGCCACCACTGATGACAATCTCGTCTTCCTCTTCGAGGCGACGGATGATGTCGATGATGCGCTGTTGAATTTCCTCGACCTCTTTGAGTCGAACGGGGCCCATGTAGTCGAGTTCTTCCCTGATCATTTCCGCCGCACGCTTCGACATGTTGCTAAGGATCTTGTCCTTCAATTCTTCGCTACACAGCTTCAGTGCCATTGCGAGCTCACGGTTCTCAACTTCCTTAAGCACCTTCTGAATTGAACGATCATCAAGGTGGACTATATCTTCAAACACAAACATCAGGTTCTTGATTTCCACAGCGAGGTCGGCATTTTCACGGGCTATTCCTGCGAGAATGTTCTTCTCGTAGCGAGCGCCAACCATATTCAACATTTCTGCCGCCGCTTTCACGCCGCCAAATTGTGAAGTGCCTGCGGAAAAGTCAATATTTTTTTCCAATACTCTCTCCACGGTCTGAATTGTCTCCGGCGATACCCTGTCCATTTTCGCCAGGCGATGGATGACATTAACTTGAGCATCATTGGGAAGTTCGACTAAGATGTTTGATGCCTGCAATGCTGGCATTTGCGACAACACAAGCGCTATGGTTTGCGGGTGTTCTTTCTGAAGAAAGATGAGCAACTGATTTTGATCAACATTTTCGAGGACGTTAAAGCCTCGCACCTGTAAGGATGCCTGAACACGTCGCGTTATTTCCAACGCGCGAGATGTGCCCAGCGCTTCTTCCAGAATTTCCTGTGCATATAAAACTCCACCTTTTGTAATGTACTCCTGAGCCTGCACCATCTCAAAAAATTCTTTATCAACCTCGTTCAGGTCTTCAGAAGTTACATTATTTATTCTGGCTATTTCGGTGGAAAGCTCCTCTATCTCTTCACTGGTAAGGTGTTTAAATATTTTAGCTGAAGCTTTAGAGCCAATAGAGATCATAAACAACGCTGCTTTGCGCAAATTATGACCAGTCAACGTAATATTGGATTTCACCATCAGATCAGTTTCTTTTTTGATTGCGTTAGTCTTTCTGATCAACTATCCAGGCTCGAACCAACCGAGCCGCCATCTCTGAATTCTCTAACACATATTTAATGAGTCGTTCATTAATCTGCTGGGTTTCTTTAGCCTCATCTGTTACCTCTGTTTCTATAGGATGCGATATTGCAGGCTGTTCAGCTTGCCCTAACGCTCCGGCAGTAATTCCTGGTCCAAGTTGGGGAAGCTCAAGCTGTCTTTCATCAATTGTCACTTCTTGGGCACGTTTCAGGAAATTCCGCACAGTCAACAACAGTAGTAAAACTGCTATTAATGGAACAATCTTCTGACCAAACAGCAAGATTGTATCCAGCAGATCCCGATTGATGAAGTCTTCCTGCTTCATCAGGGAAACATCCTGGAATGGCACGGACACAACCGCAATCTCATCGCCGCGGTCTGGGTTAAAACCCAAGGCTGACCGAATCATGGTTGAAACATCAGTGATTACATCATCAGCAAGTGGCTGAAATGACACTAATTCAATGCCGGTGGCAGTATCAACTGTCACCGGATATGTTCCATCAACCATCGCCGCAATAGACAATCTTTTTATCATTCCAACCGGATTCACCTGACGCTCGCGAGTCAGATTCAGCTCATAGTTTGTGACGGTTGATTCGTTGCTGTTTGATGTTGTGTCGGCGCCACGGGAGTTTGACGAGGTTACTTCTTCTGACCGAATTGAAGGATTGTCAGAATCATAAGTCTCACGGGTAATCTCACGTTGCTGAAAATCCATATCAGCCGTAACCTGCAATGTCGAATGACCAAAACCAAACTGCATGTCCAAGAGCTTTTGCCCTTTATCGACGAGGTCTTTCTCAACTTGTCGTTGAATTTCAAGTTGACTGGCGCTAAGTCTCATCACAGGATCGGAATTCATTTTTTCAGACAGCACAACACCACGCGAGTCAATGATGGTTACATTCGTTGGCTCAAGTCCTTCAACTGCTGAAGAGACAAGATAGGTGATGCCTTCCACCTGAGCAGGGCTGAGTTTATTTTTCTGGTTCAACCGCAACGTGACCGAAGCCATCGCGAGTTTCTGGTTCTCACGGAAAAGGCTTTCCTCAGGCATAGTCAGATGCACTCGGACAGCCTCAACCGGGTCGAGTTGCAGGATAGTGCGCCCAAGCTCGCCCTCAAGTCCGCGGTGGTAGTTTAGCTTCTGAACAAAATCAGTTACGCCAAGATTGGTTTGGTCGAAGAGTTCCCAGCCAGTGCTGGCATCGTTGGGAAGTTCTTTGGTGGCAAGGTTAAGTCGAATGCGGTAAATGTCCTCGGCGGGAACGAGAATTCGCTTCCCTTCAGCTTTGAGTTTGTACTTGATGTTTTCTTCATCAAGCACTGCGACAACATCGCCCGAATCTTTAAAAGAGAGATTGTTGAACAAAACGCGATACTGTGGACGAAAAGCCCAGGTAACCAGCAGTATTGTAGCGCTCAATCCAATCAAAGACAGGACGACGAGAAGTTGACGTTTTTTCTGAGGAATATTCAGATAAAACGCCTTGGAGGAGTCAATGAAGTCTTGGTAACTATTCATCAAGCAAAGAAGTGAAACAGATTAAAAAGAATTTTCACACCGTTCCCTAATCTAAAATAAATGCAAAGCCAGAAAACCAAAACTTTGGCGGGAATGGTAATCTGGTCAAATAACTATGTGTGGGAGGTAAATGCGGGGTGCACAATTCCTAAGCGTAGGATAACCAGCAGGTTATGCCAATGCTATAAACACTTCAGACCTGCATCTTCATTACTTCACGATAGGCTTCAACCATTTTATTGCGCACTTCCATCAGCAACCTGAAACTTGTTTGCGCCTCTTCCATGGCAACCACAACCTGATGGACATCTTCAAGCTCGCCGGTCAACATCTTGTCAGTTGTTTTCTCGGCAGTTTTGTGAAGATCGTCAACCTCTTTAACCAGATTGTCGAGTACGGAGCTAAACGATGTCCCCGATTTTTCTCGCTGATTATTAAGGCTTTGCGCAGGTTTTAGCCCGTCTGGCAACCTTTGTATGTGTCTGATTTCTTCAGCCATAGTTAATCCGAATCTTGCAACAGCAGTCAAACCTAGTGTTTAATGGTAACATCAAATCACAGCAAAATCAATAATTAAAACTACTCCCCGCAGATTTCTTTCCTTTAAGCTTTAATGTCAATGTTCCGCCCAAGATAGGACGGACCTTGAGTGGGTACGCTTTTCTTCACTGTGGTGATCTCGTTTTTAAGATAATCATTGCGAGCCCGGTTGATCGCCCCAGACAATTTGACTTCCAGTGATGCCCTCTGAATTTGAGCCAACGTTCTGGCTCGAACATCCTGAGCGCCAATACCATCGGTCATAGACTATATCTCCAGCGCTTTTAACGCAATATCTTTCGCAGATTGAATGGCGGTAACATTTGCCTCATAAGCCCTCGATGCTGAGATCATATCGACCATCTCCATCACCACATCTATCTTGGGCATCAGCACGAATCCCTGCTCGTTGGCATCCGGGTGATCGGGTTCATACACTCTTTGCGGCAAAGCCCGAGACCGAACTGTTTCAATCTCAACACCTGAAAAACCACCCAAAATCACTGAGTCGTTATCATTGCTCAACTGCCCGGAAGATGTCGAATCCAGCGCCAATTTATTCTCATGAGTCCTGAACAGCGATGCCTGCTTTTGAATCTCATGAAACTGCGTAATCTTCCGCCTGTAAGGACCGCCTTCTGGCGTTCGGGTCGTGTGGATGTTGGCAATATTTTCCGCAATGTTGTTCATGCGCCGGCGCTGTGCAGCCAAACCCGATGCGCTGATTCCCATTGATGCAAATAACCCTGAAAGTTTTTCCATTACGCCTATACTCCACTGATTGAAGATTTCAACAGATCGAAAAAGGCTTTGTCCATCTTGGCGGCGAAGGTAAATTTTAAGTGGTTTGCCGCCATATCGCCCATTTCACGGTCAATGTCAACGTTGTTTATGTCGCTGACATCAGAAGGATCATGATCTGTGAGTAACTCAGGGTTGATTCTGTCTTCCCGGATGAATGATTCACCGACACTGATGGCTTCGCGGTAAGCAAGCTGCCCGGCAGACTGACGCATAAAACCGCTTCCGCCAATATGGTCTGGATGCGAAACCGTCATCTTATCCTTGCCAACTACTTGCTTCAGTTTTTCCTCAAACTCAACCTCTCGACGCTTGTAGCCTGCTGTCTCTGCATTGGCGACATTGTCGGAAATTGCCCGATGCCGCAATGCAAAGGCGTCAAGTCCTTTGCCGATCAGCGGGATTCGAGTTGCTCCAAAAAGCAGTTCTTTGAGGTCCATGATTTTCCTTTGAGTGATCCACCAGTTTTAATCGCAATCCTTATGCCACGCAAAATACGGTAATTATTGACCGGATTTCTCAATTCGACATTTTCTAATACACTGTTATTCTGAATAATAGGAATATTGAACTGAGTAGTCTGACGACGATCAACATCTTCCTGAGGGGCAACATTTTCACCTGCGGCAATATTTTCCGCTCAGCCTCTTGTCAAAGGTAATATTTTCCCTTTCTCCAACAGGTGCATGGCTGTTGGTGTGCGCAAAGTGCTTGCGCCCTCAAATTTACGCCCCCAAAAACAGCAAACAGGCTGCCTCAGATTCGAGACAGCCTGACAAAATATTGAAAAACGCTAAATTTGCGGCAATATTACTTTTTCTTGCCTGAAGATTTCTGAATCCTCGCCCACTCGTCCTTCAATGAAACCGAGCGGTTAAACACCAGTTTTTCCGGTGTGGAATCTCGCCAGTCAGCCACGAAATATCCCTGCCGCTCGAACTGCAAGGTCGTTTCCGGGCTGATGCCTTTCAAGCTCGGCTCAACACGGCAATCGGTGAGCACTTCCAGCGAATTCGGATTAATGGCGCTCTTCCAGTCCACGCCCTCTTCGACATCTTCCGGATTTTCGGCAGTGAACAGCTTGTCATACAGTCGCACTTCCGCCGGAAGGGAATGTTCCGCCGAAACCCAGTGAATCGTAGCCTTGACCTTGCGACCATCGGGAGAATTTCCGCCCCTTGAAGCAGGGTCGTAAGTGCAATGGACTTCGGTCACTTCACCGTTTTCATCCTTGATGATGTCACCACACATCACGAAATAAGCATAGCGCAAGCGAACTTCACGCCCCGGAGACAGCCTGTAGAATTTGCGCGGCGGGTTCTCGATGAAATCCGCACGGTCAATGTACAACGTCTTGGAGAACGGCACTTTGCGAATTCCTGCTGATTCGTCTTCAGGATTGTTCACCGCGTCCATCTCTTCGACGAGATCATCTGGATAGTTGTCAATTACCAGTTTCAGTGGTCGCAACACAGCCATGTATCGCCGGGCGGTCTTGTTCAAACCTTCACGGAGACAATGCTCCAGCAATGCGATATCAACTGTGCTGTTTCGCTTGGCGATGCCGATCTTTTCGGCAAAGACACGAATGGATTCCGGTGTGTAGCCGCGTCGCCGCAAGCCTTTGATCGTTGGCATTCGTGGGTCATCCCAGCCGTTCACAATTCCAGCCTCGACCAGCTCGCGCAATTTGCGTTTGCTGACGACGGTGTAGTTAATATTCAAACGAGCAAATTCGGTCTGTTCTGAGTGATGCACTTTAAGTTGATCGAGAAACCAGTCGTACAGCGGGCGATGGTCTTCAAATTCCAGCGTGCACAGCGAATGCGTGATGCCTTCGATGGAATCCGAGAAGCAATGTGCGAAGTCATACATCGGGTAGATACACCATTTATCGCCAGTCTGATGGTGATGTTCATGGCGGATGCGATAAATCGCTGGGTCGCGCATGTTCAAATTGGGCGAGGCCATGTCGATCTTAGCTCGCAAGGTCTTGGTGCCATCGGCAAATTCCCCGGCGCGCATTTTGTGGAACAGGTCGAGATTCTCCTCAACCGAGCGTTCGCGATAGGGGCTGTTTTTACCGGGGGCTTTCAACGTGCCGCGATATTCCCGCACTTCAGCGGCGCTCAGATCGCAGACGTAAGCTTTGCCCAGCTTAATCAGCTCTTCGGCATAAGCAAAAAGCTGATCGAAATAATCGGAGGCGTAGTGAAGCCGTTCGCCCCATTCAAACCCCAGCCAGCGCACATCTTCCATAATGGATTCCGTGAACTCGATGTTTTCTTTGCTTGGGTTTGTGTCGTCGAAACGCAGATGCGTCACGCCGTTGTATTCTTTAGCCACGCCAAAGTTCAGGCAAATGGATTTGGCATGTCCTATGTGCAAGTAGCCGTTTGGTTCCGGCGGAAAGCGCGTGATGACTTTCCCGTCGAATTTGCCGGTTCGGTTGTCTTCTTCAATCTTAGTGCGGATGAAATCCAAACCGGGAGCACTTCGCTCCGATTTTTCACCCTCATTTATCTTGCCGTCTTCGTTTGAGTTATTATCACTCATTTTTTTACTTCCGTAAAATCAAAATTTCTTAACTACTTCAATCCCATCCAGTTGGCGCGTTCCTTGACAAAAAAGGCTTCGCGCTCTTTCTCTGACATCTCTCTGGTTGATGTCTCAAGCTCAAACCCCAAGCGGGTCACGGGTTGTCGAATGCTATTTATCAAAAAGTCCAAAACAGGAATCTTGGCAAAAGGCAATGAAAACTCAACCTTGACCAACTTATCAATCACTTCTATCTTAGTGATGAGACCCAGATCAACCAACGTGGCGTTAATCGCCGGGTGTTTCACTTGGCTGATAGCTTTGGTGACTTCGTCTTCAAAATTCATAACTTCTTTTTTCTTTTCGGACTCTGCCAATTTCTCGCCAGCTTTGGTAGCAACCTGTAGATTGTTCTCAGTCGGTATTAACGCACACGCGAATCTGTCACTATAGGCACAAAATGGAGAATATGCCAAATTAAAATCCAGCTCCCACTTGCCGTCATCGCTCAAATCGTTCTCATCTAAGTCAATATATCTGCCCATTGGGTATGTTTCCAGACCACTTGTCGTATCTTTGAATGGGATAAACAAATCAATAGTCTCCTGATCAGGCATACGATAAGCCTGCAAGACACATTCCTTTCCCGACACGTTGAAGCGAAATTCTCCCCAGCAAATGAAAACACGATCAACACCAGCGCTATCAGGTATTTTGATTTCCCGTTTTACCGCATGCTCATGTAATTCGAGTTGGTAACGGAGCGCCTCATCCAGACGATAATAGTGCAATCCTCCGAAAGCGGATTTCTGCTCGTCAGTCAGTGGTGAACCGTCACTATGCGCAAAGTAATGATCTTTTGCCTGGCGCTCACGAGCGATGATAAATTCCCAGCTTTCACTATTCATTATAAACTCCTTTTACTACAGATCGTGAATCCAAAACTCCCTATCTCTTCAGATATGGAAACTTTGAAAGATATTGGTTTTCTCGTGAATTGACAAGAGATAACTGCACTTCAGAAAAAAATTTACCTCCTACGGCATTATTCCATGTTGCACCGCAAGACGCAAAGCGAAGAAGGAACCTCATTGGAGTTCGAGAATCACCCTCCCAACCATCGAGCGCATTTGCCGCACCCCACGCTGTCGTTCCTGCGAAGGCAGGAACCCAGTGCTTTCATCCCCTCCCCGTCGTACCGGCGAAAGCCAGTACTCAGGCTGAGAGTCTTGGCATTCCCACGCAGGAAGCGTGGGAACGAGTAGCCCTCACTAGTCCACCTTGTTCCCATGCTCATGCGTGGGAACAATTATTAATGCAACGAAGCAATCTCATCGAGTTCGAGAATCACCCTCCCTATCACCGAGCACCCAACCGCCACCAATACTGTCGTTCCTGCGAAGGCTGGAGCCCAGTGCTTTAAAAACGTCCAATCAGGGTCATTCTTCCATATTGTCATCCCTGCCAAGGCTGGCATCCACTGCATTCATCCCCTCATCTCCTCGTTCCCGACTTGATCGGGAACCCAGATTGTGAGTTTAATGGTTATGTCTTTAATTCACAACATTTAACGGATTAAACGGATTTGGGGAAATACCATTTTCAATGCGATGGATACCTGCCTTCGCAGGTATGACAGCGGACTTTGTCCGCTGTTCAATCAGTTAGGAGAAACATGTCAGGGCAAGCCGGACATGCCACCCGGAATGATAGCTTCACCCGCAATGATGCCTGGCGACCGCCGTTCCCAAAAACCAGATTACCGCCCGAAATTGGCGGCAATCTGCAATCAAAATCAGAATACCTTTTTCAGCTACTCTTCGATAATATCAAAAGTGTGCGTCACTTCAACGGAATGTCGGATCATCTCAATCGCGCCGCAATAACGTTCGTCAGTTAAATCTATCGACCGCTGGACATCTTTGGCTTGCACGCCTTTGCCCTTGATGATATAATGCAGTGCAATTTTCGTGAACTTCTGCGGGTGTTCATCTGCTCGCTCACTTTTCGCTTCAGTCTGAAAATCAGTGAATGGCACACGCTTTTTCCGGAGTATCGCGATGATGTCCATCGCTGAGCATCCTGCTATTCCCATCAGAATCAGCTCCATCGGACGCGATCCTGCAGCCAGTCCGCCCAGTTCTTCGGGCGAATCCATGGCAACCAAATGTTTGGAATCGCCATAACCCATGATGGCAAGACCGTCAAGTTGTTTAAGATGAACGTTCATTTTCACAGCTTAATCCTTTTTTATTTACCTTACAAATATCAAAACGAACGCTTAAGCCAATTGTTGGTCGCAAAGCTTGCGATAGACACCGCCAAGATCATATAGCTCTCGGTGCGCGCCATCTTCAACGATTTCGCCATCGACAATCACAGCTATCCGGGTGGCATTTTTCACCGTTGACAACCGATGCGCAATGACTACAGTTGTTCGATTCTTCTGGAATTTTTCCAGAGCATCCTGAATCAGCCGCTCGGACTCGGTGTCCAGCGCCGAGGTCGCTTCATCAAGCAATAATATCCTCGGGTCGCGCAAAATCGCCCGCGCAATCGCAATTCGCTGCCGTTGCCCGCCGGAGACCTGCACACCTCGCTCGCCAACTTGCGCCTCGTAGCCACATGGAAGCTCCTGGATGAAATGATGAGCGTTGGCAGCTATAGCGGCGGCGACGACTTCTTCGCGAGTGGCTTCCGGTCTGCCAAAACGGATATTTTCGTCGATAGTGCCCGAAAAGAGGATAGTCTCCTGCGGAACCATCGCCATCTGAGCGCGCAGATATTCAATATTATAAGAGCTCGTATCAATGCCGTCCAACGTGATAGCGCCCCGCTGAATGCCATAATAACGCGGGATGAGGTTGATGATAGTCGATTTTCCACCACCAGAAGGACCCACCAAAGCAATCGTCTCACCAGCGGCAATATCCAGATTCACGCCATTCAGCACCGGGTTGTTTTCATTGTAGTGAAAATAAACATCCTTAAAGGAGATATTGCCTTTGATCGGAGATGGACGCTCATTACCGTTGCCGATTTGGCGGTTCTCATCGGGCATATCCAGCAGATTAAAAATGCGTCTGGAAGAAGCCAATGCTCGTTGCACAACCGAATTGACTTCACCAAGGGTTTTAATCGGCTTGTAAGCGTTGGTTAAGAGAATCAGGAATGCAGTCAATTCGCCGAGCGTCATGTTGCCATTCAACATTCCGAAGCCGCATAACAACAGCACGAGCATCATCCCGACTGTGGAAAACACTTCCTGAATCGGCGCGTGAAGCGCACCCAGGCGCGATATTTTCATGCTGTAGGAATAATTTTCCTTGATCTTGCGGCGGAAAGATTCCGTCTCATCCTCTTCCCGTCCGAAAATTTTAATGACTTTCGAGCCAGTAATCGCTTCGCCCAGAAAAGAAGTATAGTCTGCTACATTCAACGAAACATGCCGACTGAAACCACGAATCCGATCGCCAAAGACTTTAATGATAACGGCTGAGAGTGGGAACACCAGCAGTGAGACCAAAGTCAGCCACCAGGCAAAATAGAACATCAACGTCACGTAGATCAGCGCGTAAATGATTGACTTCAGGAGATTAATAGCGGAGCGGATGGCGGTTTCAACTTGAGTTACATCATACGTCACCCGCGATAGCATTTCGCCGGATTTTTCCTGATCGAAGGTCATTTGCGGCAAGTAAACCACATGGTGGAATAGCTCAAACTTCAGTTGCATGAGGACTTTGTGGGTTACTCGCCAGAGCAGATATTCTTTGATAAAATGCACAATGCTCTTGAAGAATATCAACACAAAACCCGCAGTGATTATCATCCAGATCAGGTGCTGGGCGCGCTCGACGCTGTCAATCTGAAAATCATAGAGCCGGTATCCCAACGCCTCTCTGGTCAGCCTGATGTTAATTGCATCACCGGACAGCGAAGCTTGCGTGAGACCACTGAACAGGTCCATCAGAATGCCACCAATGGGAGCGGTCAGGGCATAGGACAGCCCAACCAGAATCGCACCGACGACTGAGGCGACAATTGATGGCGTATGTGGTTTGAAGTAGGTTAAAAAACGCTTCAGTATTCCCCGATCTCCGGGGTCGAATTTTGCTTCAGATGATGGCATTAGAGGTGTCTGGCGCTCCAGATGTTAGGGTTGGGAAGGGAATATCTACTTGACCAGTTGTAAATCACTTTCAACTCATGATTCTAAGTGATAATTGTCCCGTTTCTAAAACAGATTTTCTACGAACATGTTGATTTAACAGGACATTAAATTCCTCAGATTTGCCAAGCTCTGCGCTTAATTTAAGCAAATTCAGTCTAGAAAGTAAATCAATGGTAATCGGTCTTTTGTCATCCCAAAATGTTTGCGATTCAAAATATTCTTGAGCAGGTTTTGAATTTAGCATTTCTGTAATAAAAGTTGCTTCCTCGACTGACCAACAAGGGAGAAAGTAAATAGTGTCATCAAATACTACAGGTTTTTCCTCAAACGGCTTAACAATCTTGAAATGTAAATTCTTGTAAAACCCGGATATTGCCACTTTGAACGGCGCAAATGAATAATCACCAACTCCAAAAATTGAAAACGGCGGCTTATTATTATAAATTGAACTTGCTCTTTTATTAAATTTTGTTGAATTGTCCGTTAAGTAGGCGTACGATTTTGGAGCAATACGCTTGATTGAGTTCGTTTCCTCACCAATCTTTTTTTGTGGCACGATCAAATACCTTCTGCCGTATCTGACGGATCCACTACCAATATCCGAACTTTTCAACAATGGAAAAATATAATTTTCTTCAAGTTCAACTTTTTCCTTAGCCTTATTCCTGTAAAACGAACCGAATTTTTCCAATTCCATCACGCCGGCGCAGTCGTGTTTGATCCCCGACCGCCAAACTAAAGGATTATCGCCCCCGCCTAGATGCCTCCATTTATTATACAACTTCGCATTTTTTATAACGGAGCCATCCGAAAAAGCCATTTGAAACATCTCACGCTTTGTCGAAAATTTTTCATATACCGCACATTCAGTGGAATTGCCAACCTTCGCTATATTTACAATGAATAAGCAGGCATCAACTGAGGCATTGAAATGAGCCTTAGCGTCAATTAACAAAATCTTTGCTGATTGAATGGGCAGTGCTTTTTTCCACAAATTGACCAATACCTTTCTCGCAACAGTTGTTTTACACAACACTGCAACAAGCCCAATCTTGTTCTTCAGCCAGTCAAAATATGAAAGCAACATTGATTCAGAAATGTCAAAGTTACTCTTTCCAGTGATGGCGGTAATGCCAGTTTGCCTTTCTATATTCTGTTTTTGTGGAAGATTTTTTCCGTTGATTCGAGATAAATCAGAATTTGTCACCCAGGGAGGATTCCCTATGATTAATATGGGTTCATTTAGTTTTTGTAATTCTGCATCCCAATTGACGCTAAAAAAATCTCCTCTTCTAATTTCAACATTTGCCAGAAAATCATTTTTAATGATCTCTTCGTGAAGAGAACGGATGTATGATTCATTTATGTCAATGCCTAACACGTGCTCAGCATGCGGGAATTTCCTAAGCGATTCTATTACAAACGATCCCAACCCACATGTTGGTTCAATGATTGAACGGGGGTAAAATCCTAAATCTGCAACAATGGAAACAGCATCCTTGGCAAGTGCTTCAGGAGTCTGAA